>CANQSV010000015.1 GCA_947626605.1 uncultured Clostridia bacterium
ATAACTAAAAGTAATAAAACAATAATTGATCTTGTTAAAAATAAAATTGAAGAAGATTATAAATTAGGCAAGATAATAAAAGCAACACATAAGAGAAAATCTGATACAATAAAAAAACTATCAAAAGAGAAATTTACTAATAAACCTATTTCGAAAGTTACAAGAGATGAAGTTGTTAAATATTTAGAAAGTTTGAAAAATTATTCTAAAAGTACAATAAAACAAAACTACGAACTATTATGCATGGCATTTGGACAAGCAAAATATGAAAATATCATAACAGATAATTTTATAGATAAAGAAATATTTAATGTAGATTCAGATTATAATCTTGACTATATTTAGAAACACAAAAGAAAAACCTTGAAACTTTATTAAAATTTATGAGAATTAGTTTTATTAAAGTTTCAAGGAAAATTTTCAAAGTAAAAATACAAGACTTTAAAACACTTGATAAATAAAGAAAAATAGCAAGTGGTTAGAGTACCTCACCTCGACCATTTTTTTGCAATTTCGTGCAAAAGTCGAGAGAATTTATAAAAATTCAAAAACATTTAAATATGCTATTTTCTAAGAAAATTAGGAAATAGCATATTTTTTTATATCTTTGAAAAATTCTAAAAAATGCTGAAAAATTTGAATATTTTATTCCGAAAAAAATTCCGCAACTTAATTTTTGAACACTTTACGGAACAAAAAAATTCCGCAAAGTTAGTTTTCCTTAATATATCAACAAAAAGTCTTGTTCCGCAAAATATTTAAGAAGGGAGAACTATTGCTATGAATTTTATACCTTACAAAGTATATGAACAAAGAGAATATACAGAGGAAGAATTAGAAGCTTTATACTGTAATTAAGAAATGGAGATTTTAATTATGAATAATTTAAGAGAAGTTAAAAATGATTTATTAAAGTACTGGATTGATTATAGAGCTGAAACCATATTTAAAACACTAAATGCAGAAGATAAAAAGTATTGTATGCAATATGCTGAAATTACTGAAAAAATACTTAAAAATATACCAATTTAAAACAAAAAATATGTAATGAAGCAACTAGATTTACTAGATAAGAATTATATGGAATACTTAAAAGAAAATAATATTCGTATTGATCCAGTTAAGCAAATTACTAGTGAGCAAGAAGATGAAGAAGAAATGTAAAATCATAATTGACTTTTTGTAAGAATTTCATTAAAAAATATAGACATGAGTCGAATAATATTATAGAATACTTAGCATAGAGAATGATGATAAACAGATGTGGTTTTGCCACCATTTTTACATTATGTTGTAAGGAAGGTGGTGATGTTTATGGTTAAAGTGATACTATTTTTTATACTATCCTTTATGTTATCTTTAACATTAAACGTTGCCTTACTAACAGTTCTTTATAAGAACTGGGTTGATAAGCAACTACATAAATAATAAAGAAGACTCACATCTGTACTTTGACGAGTAGGTGTGAGCTTTTTCAAACTTATTCGGCAAAACCACGTTTGTGGATTGTCATTCTCTATATTTATTATAATATAGATTTATGTAAAAAGTCAATAAATTAGAATTATATTTTAATATTTATTTGTTCTTTTTCTTAATTGTGATTAAATATATATTTTTTTTCCATATTGTCCTAATATATTTTAAGAATAATGTACTTAATAATTAGATTGCTAAAGTTTAGTAAAACTGCTTATTTATACTAATGCAACCAATAGTAGCATAAATGTAAACAATAGTTTATTTTAATTTTTTTCAAAAAAAGTATAATTGAAATTGAAGGAGATGGATGAATTGAAATCAAAATCACCTTGTGCTACTCTATCTATTACAAAAATTACTCATACAAATTACCATTAAGCAGTAACCCTATTATAAATTCACATAATTTTCCACTATCTTATTCAACATAGCTGGTATATATCCTGTTTTTAAAGCTTTTGGCTCTTTATTTTTCTTATTATAAGCCATATCTTGTTCAAAGTCTTCAATTAAGCTTCCTCCTAATTTAGACATTTTTCTATCTAATTTATTCACCATTTTAGAACATTCCTTTAACTCCCTTTGAACATTTTTAGGTAATTCCTCTGAATATTTATATTTTATTTTATGTTCCAAACTTGCCCAAAAATCCATAGCAATAGTTCTTATTTGAATTTCAACTTTAACATCCATAATTCCACTTGTAAAGCTTACTGGTACAGATGCAATAAGATGATAGCTTGCATACCCACTCTCTTTTGGATTTTTTATATAATCTTTCTTTTTTATTATATTTATATCAGTTGATTTATCAAACATTTCTACCATTTTATATATATCTGGTATGAATGAACATATTATTCTAATACCTGCAACATCATTTAATTTGTTAATTAAACTATTATATGTTATAGGATATCCCTTTTTCTTTAACTTTTTTGCTATACTTTCTGGCGATTTTATTCTTGTTTTTATATGTTCTATTGGATTATAGCTATATAACATTTGAAATTCATCACTAATTATTTGTATTTTAGTTTCTATCTCTTTTAAAGCAGATTTATACATAAGCATTATCTTTTTAAATTCATTTTCTGTTTCTTTAATATAATTTATATCAACCACTGATTTTTCTTCCATATCTACATTCCCCATTTCATAATAAATAGTATTTTATATTTATTAAAACTATATTAAATTTTCACTAAATATATTTATGTTTATAAAAGAAAAATCTTCCTATACATACTCTATTTTTTTTAATATATTTTAAACCATTTTATTATTTGACGTCCCATTTTATATAAAGGCTTTTCTAATTCTTTTCTAGCCTTTTTTAATTCTTTTCGAATCTCTATATGTTGAGGGCAGTGGCTCTCGCATTTCCCACATTCTATACAATTAGAAGCTGCTGATGAATCTTTACGCATCGCAGTACACATAAAATATTCTCTTAATGCTGTCATTTTACCATCTGAATATCTTCTATTATAAGCTGCAAAAGTTCCTGGTATATCTACATGTTGAGGACATGGCATACAATATCTGCATCCTGTACACGCCACTTTCATTTTAGAATTTATCGCTTTTGCTACTCTTTTTAAAAGTTCTTCTTCCTTCTCTGTAAATTCATTAACCTGCACTTCTGATGCTGTTTTCACATTTTCCTTTATCATCTCTATTGAATTCATTCCTGATAACACGCAAGTTACTTCTGGTTGATTCCATAACCAACGGAATGACCATTCAGCAGGACTACGCTTTATTTCATATTTTTCAAATTCTTCATTTGCTTCTTTTGGTAAATTATTAACTAACCTTCCACCTCTTAATGGCTCCATGATAACAACTGGAATGTTTTTAGAAGCTGCATATTGAAGACCTTTTTTACCTGCCTGAGAATTTTCATCCATATAATTATATTGAATTTGACAGAAATCCCAATCATATGCATCAATTAATTCACAAAACATTTCTGAATTTCCATGATACGAAAAACCTATTTGTTTAATCGCTCCACTTTTCTTCTTTTCACTAATCCATTCTATAATTCCTAAATTCTTAAGCTTATTCCATGTTTTTACATCAGTTAGCATATGCATAAGGTAATAATCAATATGATCCGTACGAAGCCTTTTTAATTGCTCTGCAAAATATTTCTCTATACTATCAGATTTTTTTATCAGATAATGTGGCAGTTTTGTAGCGATTTTTACTTTATCTCTAATTTGATTTTTTTCTAATATTTTTCCAAGAGTTGCTTCACTGTCTGGATACACATAAGCTGTATCATAATAATTAACACCAGAATTATAGGCTTCCATTATTTCTTTTTCTGCCTTTTCGATATTGATCTTCCCTGCACTCTGTGTAAATCTCATACATCCATATCCTAAAATAGAAATTTTATTTCCATATTTATCAGTACGATAATTCATAATTCAGCTATAATATGCTAGTTTTTTATTCTAACATATTTCTCCTTTCTTAAAATTTTCTTTTAGTTATGCTTATCTTTTTTTATCTTTTTATTTTTCAACTTGTTTTTAGCTCTCAAATATAATATTTTCAAAACTGCTAATGTCTTTTTATCATTTGGGAATATAAGTCGTAGTAATGCTATTGCAATTGCTATTGTAATTATTTTTTCTGGAGTAAATGGTAACCAAATAAAAGCCAAATATGCACTTGCCACATTAGACATCCAATTAATTTCTAAATGCTTTCCAATAAATAAAAAAACATATGACCAACCATTTGTAATCATCCATCCTATAAAAAAGCATAATATTAATTTGGGATTTAATATAAATTGTATAATTTTTCTAGTTTTCTTATTCGATTTACTTTTTATTTCTTGTTTTTCTTCCATACTAAAGCTCCACTTAACATTTAACCTTAAAAGTATTAACCTACATATTGATATTATTTTAGTATGATTTCACGCTCCTGTCAATATAATCACTTACTCATAGGTTTATTAAAAATTTCATTACAATTTTCTAATTAAAATATTGCAAAATTCTATAATTTGCCAAAATAGTTATTTATTTTTTTGCTAATAATATAATAATAAATAATTTATTGTTTTTTAAGGTGAAGATGTTGAAAAAGAAATTTAACAAAAAAAATATTAATGTTAATCATAATGGTAAATATGTTAGAAAAACCTCTGAAAAAAGCATTAAAAAACTAATTTTTATAACATGTTTTTTTCTTATAATTTTTATTTTAAGTATTATTTATACTACTTCTTACCATCTAAAAATATATAAAGAGCAATTTGAGTTGAATAGTTTATTAGATAATATACAAATAGATGAAAATGCTATAGAAAATGCAAATGAAACTGATGATGAGCCTAAAATAACTGAAAGAATGTTAAAATTACAAAAACTCCAAAAAACTAATTCAGATATTATTGGTTGGATTGAAATTGAAGGCACACAAATTAATTATCCTGTTTTACAATCATCTGATAATGATTTCTACATGAATCATAATTATAAAAAGAAATTCTCTTCCAGTGGCTCTATTTTTTTGGATAAAGATTATAATTGGGATATTCCAAGTAGTAATTTATTAATTTATGGTCATAACATGAATAATGGAACAATGTTTCAAAACTTATTAAAATATAAAGATAAGTCTTTTTATAAAAAGCACCCAACCATTAGATTTACTACTGAAAAAGAAGATGCTCTATATGATATTATAGCAGTTTTTAAATCAAGAGTATATTATAAATCCGAAAAAGATGTGTTTAGATACTATTTTTTTATTAATGCAAAAAATGAAGAGGAATATAATTCTTATGTGAATAGTGCAAAAAAAGCTTCTTTATATGATACTGGTAAAACTGCAAAATTTAATTCTCAATTAATTACTCTGTCTACATGTGCTTATCATACAGCAGATGGAAGATTTGTTGTTGTCGCATGCAAAAGTGATAATAAAATAAAATAATAATTATTATTCTATGTATTTTTATTTAATTATAGTTCTTACATTATATATAAAAACATATTATAATTATAATAATATTTGAAGGTTTATTATTTAGGGGGGTTTTATGAACTCATGTGAATTTGTAACATTTATATCTACTTTAGCATGTGTAATAGCTAAGGATAAAAATCAAAATGAACTTGCTATTTTATCTACGTTTTTTTCCCAACTAGGTGATACTTTAGCAACAATTGCTGCTGTTGAACAAGATTAGTAATTTTTCTTTTGTTGCTTTTTTATTTGTGAAATGTTATAATTACAATATTATTAATATATATATAATTTTTATACTGACCCTTCAGTCTAGTGAATTTTTGTTAATCTTATGGTATAAGTAATTATAGCATGTTTTTATATATTCTAAAATAATATAAACAACATGCAAAGGAGGCTATAAATATAGTGAAAAATGAAAAAATTTTTGAGGCAAAAGAATTTAATAATATTAGAGAAATAATTTATAACTCAGCTGAAGTATACAAAGATCAAATTGCTTTTGTTATAAAACATAAGAAAGATAAAGATGTCACTTATGAAAATGTATCATACCAAAGATTATTAGAAGATATAAATAAATTAGGTACTGCTCTATACGATATGAAATTTAATGGAAAAAGAGTAGCAATCATTGGAAAAAACAGATATGAATGGGCTTTAGCACATCTTTCAAATTTACTTGGTGGAATTACATCTGTTCCTTTAGATAAAGATTTACAATATGATGAGCTAGAAAATTCTTTAATCAGAAGTAAAGCAGATTGTATTTTCTTTGATGAGAAATTAACTGATAAAATAAATCAAATCAGAAAAAATAATAAAACTAATTTAACAGAATTTATTTGTATGAGTGAAATAGAAGGGTATAAATCTATTAATGAATTACTTAAAATTGGGGCAGATTTATTAAAATCTGGAAAAACTGATTATATAAATGCCAAAATCGATGAAAATATTATGAATATACTATTATTTACATCTGGAACTACAGAACAATCAAAGGCTGTAATGTTATCACAAAAAAATATTGCTTCTAATATTTATGCAATGCAATGTGTTGAAGATATAAGAGCAACAGATACTAATATCGCTTTCTTACCTTTTCATCATATTTTTGGTTCAACTTGTATGATAATGATGTTAGCCAGTGGAGTAAAAACTGTTTTTCCTGATGGCTTAAGATATATTAAACAAAATTTAAATGAATATAAGGTTACTTTATTCGTTGGGGTTCCTGTATTAATTGAAGCAATTTATAAAACAATTATGAAAGAAATTGAAAAACAAGGAAAAACAAAAATAATAAAAATTGCAACAGTAATAAGCAATTTTCTTCTAAAACTTCATATAGACGTGAGAAGGAAATTATTCAAACAAGTAATAGATGCTCTTGGAGGAGAATTACGATTTGTAATTTCTGGTGGTGCACCAGCTGATGCAAAAATAGCTAAAGGTTTTAATGATTTAGGTATAAAAACTGTACAGGGTTATGGTCTAAGCGAAACTGCTCCTGTTATTGCTGCTGAAAATGATAAAGCTATGAGAAGTGGTTCTGTTGGATTTCCTATGATTAATGATACTATCGAAGTAGTTAATAAGGATGAAAATGGAATTGGAGAAATTCGCGTTAAAGGTCCAAATGTTATGCTTGGTTACTACGAAATGCCAGAAAGAACAGCTGAAGTTTTAAAAGATGGTTGGTTTTATACTGGTGATTTAGGATATTTAGATAAAGATGGTATTTTATTTATAACTGGTAGAAATAAAAACTTAATTGTTTTAAAAAATGGAAAAAAAGTATTTCCTGAAGAATTAGAAACATTAGTAAATAGATTAGAATTAGTTGAAGAATCAATGGTTTTTGGAATGCCATCAAAAGATGATAAAGATGATGTAAAATTATCCGTAAAAATTGTTTATAACAAAGAAGTAGCCGAAGAAAAATATCCAGACAAATCACAAGATGAATTATATAAAATAATTTGGGAGCAAATAAAAGAAATAAATACTACATTTCCACGTTATAAGCACATACAAAAATTAATTTTAACTGATGAAGAACTTATAAAAACTACAACAAAAAAAGTTAAAAGACAAGAAGAAATGAAGAAAATACTAAGTAGCGAAAAAATATAAAAATTATAAAAAAGGTAAAAATAAAATTTTACCTTTTTTATATTGTAGGAATTTTCTCTTTCAAAGAAAGAGAAAAGCTCCGTACAAGATAGTTATGCGAATGTTACAAATTCTTAATAACTTTGTTATTTAGAATTTGTTAATCCGCTTTTTTATTTTTGTAACTATAATATTTTTTTATCATATTATATATTGGTGATATAATGGATACTTTAAAAATTGGTTCTAGCCGGACCAGATGTTGAATTGCTTCAAAGTGTTTTACATAAACTAGGTTTTTATGCCTATAATATTGATGGCGTATTCGATCCAAATCTTTTAAATTCCGTAAAAACTTTTCAAAGTCAATTTGGAATTTCTCCTGATGGAATTGTTGGACCTGCCACATGGAATGCTCTGTTCCCATATATAAATGGATATACTATCTATACAGTAAAATCTGGTGATACTTTATATTCATTAAGTTCTACTTTTGATACCACTATAAATAGAATTTTAATGGCAAATCCTCAAATTTCTAATCCTAATCAATTAACAATTGGGCAAAAAATTATTATTCCTTTTGGTAATGTTGTTACAACAAATGTAAGCTATACCTATAATTTATTTATGATGAATTTATCAGCACTAAAAAGAATATATCCTTTTTTAACTCTAGGGTCTATAGGAAATAGTGTTATGGGAAAAGCAATTCCTTATGCAAAAATAGGAAATGGCTCTAAAGAAGTTTTTTATAGTGCTGCTATTCATGCAAATGAATGGATTACTGCTCCGCTTCTTATGAAATTTCTAGAAAATTTAGCTTTAGCATATACAAATAATTCATCAATTTACAATTTCAATGCTAGAGAACTTCTAAACCAAGTAAGCATTTATTTAGTTCCTATGGCAAATCCTGATGGTGTAGACTTAATTACAGGAGCTTTAAAAGAAAATTCTTCTTACTATCAATCTGCAAAACAAATATCAGAAAATTATCCTAACATTGAATTTCCTACTGGTTGGAAAGCCAATATAAATGGTGTGGATTTAAATCTACAATTTCCTGCTGGATGGGAAGATGCAAAAAGAATAAAATTTGAGCAAGGTTTTACTACGCCTGCTCCTAGAGATTTTGTAGGTAATGGACCTTTATCTCAACCCGAAAGTTTAGCTTTATATAACTTTACTCTTCAGCATAATTTTAGATTAGTAATTGCTTATCATACTCAAGGTCAAGAAATCTACTGGCAATTCCAAAACTATACACCGCCAGAGTCATTGTATATAGGCAACACATTTTCTCAAGTTAGCGGTTATGAATTAGCAGATACTCCTTACAATTCAGGCTTTGCAGGATATAAAGATTGGTTCATACAAGATTATAGAAGACCTGGTTTTACTATTGAAGCGGGAATTGGTAACAATCCTCTTCCTATAACTCAATTTAATGAAATTTATAATGATAATATTGGTATATTAGTATTAGGAGCGGTTTTATAAACCGCTCCTAAGTATTCCCATTCCAAATTGAACTCTTGTCAATAGACTTTTAGTATCAATAATTAAAGTATTATTTTTTTAGCTAAATCAGATTGCATAAAATTAATATCATCACGTTTATTTACTTCTTTTGTTCTTTCACTTTATGTTTCTTCTCCAGCAATAAATTTATATGTTTCAAATAAATTTATAAGAATAAAATTATAAAGTCTTGACTATATTTGTCGAAAAATATATTATTATTATAAATTATGTTGAGGAGGTGAAATTTTGAAACATTTCGTATGCAAATTATCACAAATCATTTTAGTTGTTAGTCTTTTCATTACTTTTTTAATTCAAGTTCCTTCTTTTGCTGATGTTGGAGGAATACAAAGATATCAATCTTCTGATTCTTCTAGTTATTCATCAAGCTCTAGTAGTTCTTCTGGTGGGTTCTCAATAGGTAGTCTTCTTGTTATTTTAGTAGTAGTTGGGGTACTAATTTATTCAAAGAAACATGGATTGAATAATACAAAATCTGTTGCAGAACAAATTAGGGAAATAGATCCAGCTTTCTCTGAAGATAACTTTTTATCATGGTCAAGAGAAGTATTTATTAAATTACAGAATGCATGGACAAAAAAAGATTGGACTATAATTAGACCTTTTGAATCAAATGAATTATTTGAACTACATAATTCGCAACTACAAGAATTCATAAATTCTGGAAGAACAAATATTATCGAAAGAATTAATGTTCTTAGCTCTTCTTTATATAGTTTTTCACAAGATGGTGATAAAGAAACTTTAAAAATTAATTTAAGAGCTATCATGAGAGATTATATAATCAACGATTCAACACAAAAAGTATTAGAAGGTAATCCTAATATTGATCAAATTATGAATTATAGATTAACTTTCATAAGAAAAGCTGGTGTAAAAACAAAAGAAGGTACAAGCCAAAAAAGTACAACAAATTGCCCAAACTGTGGAGCGCCAACAAAAATCACTTCTGCTGGGCAATGTGAATACTGCGGAAGTATAATAACAACTGGCGAACACGATTGGGTACTTTCTAATTTAGAAGGTATATAAAAAAATTTTTTAGGAGGAAATATTATGGGATTAATTAAAGCAACTGCTGGTGCTATTGGATCTACATTTAAAGATCAATGGAAAGAAGCAATTAGATGTGAAGATTTATCAAATGATATATTAATGGTAAAAAAATCAACTCCAAATGGAGTAATTTCCAATGGAAGTACAATTATAGTAGGACCTGGTCAATGTGCTATTATATACGATAATGGTAAAGTAATTGATGCAACTGCTGAAGAAGGGGTATATACATTTGATAGTTCTTCAACACCTTCTTTCTTTGCAGGACAATTTAAAGGTGTTTTTTCAGAAATGTGGCAAAGATTTACATATAATGGTGCATCTGCAAAACAACAAGCTGTATTTTACTTTAATACTAAAGAAATAATTGATAATAAATTTGGTACATCATTACCAGTTCCATATCAGGATTGGTCACATCCAATTCCAAATCAAATGACTGGAGTTCTTACTCCTTTAAGAGTTGAAGTTAGATGTTTTGGTGTTTATACTTTTAGAATTATAAATCCTGCTTTATTTATGAATAAAATATCTGGTATAGCAGATGTTTATAGAAAATCTGATTTGATAAATCAAATAAAAACTGAAGTTATGTCTTCTTTTCAAAATGTGCTAAATGAACTAGGAAATTCTGTACATAAAGTGCCTGTTTTAGAATTACCTAGTCAAACAGATGAAATTAAAAGTATTATGAATGAAAAAGTTTTTGATGAGCCAATACGTGATAGAGGTCTAGAATTAATAAGCTTCGTAGTTGAATCAGTAACATTGGATGAGGAATCTGAAAAGAAAATTGACCAATATGAACTTAGTAGTAATGCTTTTATGCAACAAGGAGCTCTTGTTGGTGCATATGCTAATGCAGTTCAAGATGCTGCTAATAATTCAAATGGTTCTTCTAATGGATTTATGGGAATTGGAATGATGAATATGGCTTCTGGTGGAGTTATGGGCGGAGCAACTCAAGGTCCATGGCAACAAAATCAAAATAATAATGGCACAGCACAAAATGTTCAACAACCTTCAAATCCACAACAAGAATCTGCTCAACAACAAACATCTCAATCAGAAACATGGACTTGTCCTAATTGTAAATCTACTGTTTCTGGAAAGTTCTGTCCTGAATGTGGTACAAAAAAAGTTGAAAAATTATTATGTAAAAAATGTGGTGCTGAACTTTCTTCAACAGCAAAATTTTGCCCTGAATGTGGAGAAAAGCTTTAATACTAAAAAATAATAAATATATAAAAGAGAGATTATAGAAATGTGTATATTTACTTTTCCTATAATCTCTTTTATATATTATTTTCTACACAAATAATGCTTTATGATAAGCATAAAATTATTTATATTCCTACCCTTTTTATATTTTCTCATAAGTTCCATTTATGTATGTAAATACATCTCTTTCTTTTGCAATTTCATATAAATTTTCTGGAAAGTCTATTTCTTCAAATCCTTCTATTCCACCATTTACTTTATTATTTAAATCATATAACCATATTCTTCCAGAATTTTTTTCTCCAACTTCATAAATATGTCCTTCTACTCTTTTGCTTTCTAAATATTTTCCTTGTTCTTCTATTTTCTCTTTTATCATATTATTTATTTCTTTTCCCATATTTTTTGTACCTTCTATATCTAATACAAAATTTCCTTTTTGCTTTCTTAAAACACTTCCCAAAGTAGCACCTTGTGGTAGTTCTTCTACCTTTTTTGTAATTATCCCATTACTTCTATCATTACTATAAACACATAAATTATAGCTCTTATCATCATTTGTACTTGTATTATAAATATAATACATTTCTCCTTCTTCCTTTGTGTTCTTAGCATAATTTTGCAATATATTAGACCTTTCTATTAACATTTCATCCTTATATGTAGAAATTATTTTTTTATTATAAAGTTCTAAATCATTGGAAATCAAATTATTCCAAGAACTATCTTCTGATATATTTTCTGTATTATTTGTTCCATTGTTTTTAAAAAAACTTGATAACTCTTTTATAAAATTTTGCACAAAATCATTCTCCTTTGATAAATTGTTAGATAAATCATTTACTAAATCTAAATCCAATATATAATCACTCCTTCGTTTTTTATTTTACTTTTTTAATGGAAATATACTATTGATAAAATAGTATTAAGAAAAAACTAAGAGTGATTATATATTATTTTTTATTAGTTTACAATAGTTTTATTTAATTGTTTTCTGCATGGCTATCTCCTGTAGCATAGTTAATTACAATTCCTGGCTGTACATTGTAGCAATAAACATTAAAGCAAACGCCCTTCCCCTTATCTTCTACTGACCACGCCTCCATTTGTACGCCACTTGCTAAAAGATTATTTTCTTCAAAAATAGGCGTAACTCTATATAAAACATGATTCTTTTTATTTTTTCTTATGTATTCAGCTACTTGATTTTCAAAAGGTAGCATTCCTTCTGTGTTTAGATATCTAGTTCCAGTTATTAAGTTGTTTTTATTTGCATTTTCTCCCGCAAGTTGCCATCCGATTAAATGACAACGATTATATAAATATTTATCCTTGATTAAATCATCATATCTTTTTTGCTTCCATCCAGAAAGATCTTTAATGTTTCCTATTTCTCCGCGTTTTTCATCCTCTTTTGGCATTATTTCTTTGCAAATATTTGCATATGCAACTCCGCTTCTACCTAAAATATCTAATTCACTATATTTTTCAAAACTTTTTGTGGTATAGTCATCTTCTGAAAAATATGGAATATTATCATTTATTTCTACATATGGACTTCCATTATATTCTGGAATTGTAGAAAGATCAAACGTCTGCTCACTTTTTACACTACTGGTATCTTCTGTTGGTTCTGTTGCATTTACTTGTTGATTAATATATTCATAAATTGTAATACAACATAAAATTATTATACAAGCAATCAATTGTTTAAAATTTAATTTTTTATATTTTTTTCTTTTGGACATATAAACTCCTCTTCTTATGATATTTTTTTATTATATTATCATTAAAATAATTATTTCTCAATATTGTTTAATAAATTTAGTATGTCCGTTTTTATAATTTAGGGCGATTGATAATCGCCCTAAATTCATTGCTTACTTTTTTATTAAGGCTCCCTTCACTCTTACTATTGATCATTAATTTTCTTTCTTAATTTTGCAAAAACTTCTTCATGTTCTAAAACTTTTGTGTTCAGTTCATCTATTTCTTTCTCAATCTCATCTAGTATTTTTTCAAAATCTAAATCTCCAAATTTTTCTTCTGCATTTTTTTCTCTTTCAAATTCTTGCATCATATCAGAATATTTTTCTAAATTCATTATTACCATTGAACCATATCCATTCTTTGTTAAATATACATCCTCATTTTCCTCTAACACTAATTCCTCTATTTCTTGATATTTATTTTTTATATCTGAAATTGGTCTTATATTAATCATAACTAATTCACTCCTTTTAATTATTTATAATTATTTTATCCAAATTTTTATATTTATAACATAAATTAAAAAAAATTACGGAGCTTTTCTCTTTCTTTGAAAGAGAAAAGCTCCGTACAATAAAAAAAGAGGAATAAATTTACTATTTATTCCTCTTAAATATTTATTATCTTCCATCTCCAGTATCTCCTGGATTTTCACCATCTTCAGTATTAAGTTTTAAAATATTAGGATACTTCAACGGTTCTTCTTGGGTCTGAGCTTCACCTCTTTCAGCATCAGCTTCTTCTAGGGATTCCCAACTTTTTTTATCTGCAACTATAGCATTAAGTATAGTTTGCTTTACCATTACCGCTACTTGAACTCCTCTTTCAACTGTTATAGATTGATAGAGTTTTGCATTATTCTCCCTTAAAATGTTTCTCAATTTATTTTCTAAGTTTTTTCTTTCAGAAAGACTCAAATTGTCTGGACTAATTAATTCATACATTTTCTTTATATATTGTAAAGTATATTCTCTATTTATTGAATCTATTTCCTCTTTCTTAATAGGTTCTATTCCATATCCTGGTCCTTTTTGTATTCTTAAATCCACTAACTGATTATATAAATTTCTAGCCTCTATATTTGTTAAGGAAGTTATAAATCCTATAGCTATCCATTCCTTCGGATAATCGATACTTTCCCACCAAGCTTTATTAAAAGCTTCATCTGACTTTGTATCTGGATTCAATTGTGGATTTTTCTTTTCTTGTTCTTGTCGTATTTTTTCTTCGTCAATATATCCCTCTTCAGCACTTCCATTAAGCTTCCTTGTTTCAGGAATCTCTTCATAATGTTCTAAATAATATGTTAATAGTTTTTTTATTATACACTTATTTCTTGTTTTATTCCCTTTAAACATTCCAACTACTCCAATTGGAGTTCTGCTAAGCTTTTTTTCCATTCTTTCTATAGATTCTAGTTTACCAATCTCTGGGTCAGCTATTTCACAATATAAAATTGCCCACATTTCATATAAGTTTCTATATTTTTTTAATTTATTTATTACTTCCATATCATCTGATAAATCTTCATTTTCTTCTATTTCTTTAGTCCAATTGTCTATAAAACTATTAATTTTTTCATATATACTTTTACTTTTATCCGCATATTCTAATTTTGATTCTGGTAAAGTTATTAATTTCTCCATTTCATATCCATCTGTAATTTGATAATCAACTTTATCAGCTGTTCTAATCGCATGCATAACCAATCTATCTTGACTTTTCACATGAGTTGGCAAACTTTTGACCCTACTACGACTATGTGACAATATAGAAAACTTTACTGATTCTAATAATTCTTTAGAAAATTTGATTCCCTCTCTATTTATTATATTTAAAAAATTTATATAACTTTGTTCTATATGCTCAAAACTTGATATTCCGTTAAAATTCTTTGTATGTCCTAAACTTTCTTCATACTCTTTGCCAAAAATTTGTCTTCTACACCTACGATTTTTTATTCGCTCTTCTTCACTCTGTTTTTCTTGATATTTTTGGTATATTTCTGATACCGCATCTTCTCCATCATGCCCAAAAGGTGTATGTCCTAAATCATGTGCATATCCTGATAATCTTGCTAAAAGTTTAGCTCTTTCTTTATTCAAAGAATATATGATATACTCAGAGTTGTTTTTATCAACTCCATCTTTTAAAACCATAGTTGGAGCTGTTGTTGATGAATTTTGCTCACTTGCAATTTCTTCTCCATAATTTTTATCTACTACTTCTTCAAACTCAAAAGCATCCATGTAAACCTTTTCTACAAAATCTTCTGCTATTCCTGCAACCATTAAAGTATGATCTCCTCTTGTTCTTCTATCAGTCCATTCTTCATCCTCATTCCCGTTTTGATTTAGTCCCTTTATTTCATCTGCATCTAAAAATTGAGTTTTTCCAAATAAACTTCTAAATTCTGGAGATGAAATAACCATATATATAGCACGTTTTAGAGTTTCTATTTCTTTTTCTAGTTTTTCAACATTACTTTCTAATTGTATTTGCATAAATCCTCCTTATACATTAGATATTTATCATATTTCTTAACCTAATCATCTCTTCCATCCCCATTAGGCTCTCCACTATTAGGTGCTTCACTTCCTCCATTTAACATTAATTCTTTTAATCCTTCTTCTTGACTGTCCATAGTTTTTTTCATAAATTCAGACATTTCAGGCTGTTCTGTTGCAATTCCTGGAATATCTTCATATTTTTTATGCAAGTCTTTTTCTTGCTTTGGTGCTAAATTTCCTGATTCTCTTAAATATTTCACAAATTCCAAATCAGTCATGCTGGCTATAAATTGAGAGGTTATTAAAGCTGCTATCGCTTCTGGTTTGCTAATTTTTTCACCTTTTTCTCCTTCTTTTCTACAATCCGCTATTTTAGAAGAAAATTCATAATCACTCTCAGTTATTCCTTCTGCAAAGGTTAATAATTGCCTAATATAATTGCCTTCAGGATATTTTTGTTTCAACTCTTCTGTTATTTCAAACTTTTTATCACTCTCTAACTTACTAATTACACCTTCTTCAACTAATATTTTTTTCCTTCCTTTATAATATTTTTTATTGCCATTGGAAATATATTTCTCTCTGTTTCTCTTGTTACTTTACTTACAATTGCTCTATTATTTTTCTGCCTTAATCTATATAATTTTTCAGCCATTTCTTGAGACATTTCTATTTTAGTTTTATCGCTATTGGCTATAACATCTTGTTTAGCAGCCTCCTCTATCCTTCTAGCGATTTCTTCATAATTTGGGGAATCTATCTCTATCAAGGTTCGTAGTTCTTCACTTGTTATACCAAAATCTTTAAAAATTGATATATATTCGGAATCAACTTCAGTTATAATTTTTTCTCTTATTCCATCCACAAAATCTCTTCCAGCATATGATATAATATCACTAATCCTTAATAAACAGCCTTCGATTGTAGCTGGCATAATTTTTTTATCTTCCCCTTCTTCAGTATAACATCTTAATAATTCTTCTTGAAATTCTTTTTCATCTTTTTTTACTGGTTTAAATATTCTTCCGGTTGCTTCTCCATTATGAGTAAGTACTCCATCAAGAATCACCCATAAATTTTTTCTTATCGCCTCTAAATGCCATGGCTTTATATCAGGATTTTCTTCTTTTATCTTTTCTATAACTTTCTCATAAAAATTTTCTCTATATAATAGCCTTCTAGTTCCTTCTGCATTATGCCATAAATATCCCAAACCCATGCTTTGAAGTGCATCACTAATCCATTGTTCTCCATCATGACCATATGGTGTATGTCCATTATCGTGTATTTTTAACATCACCGCTGTAAGGTCTGCGTTTATTCCTATCTTTTTTGCCATATCTTGACCAATTTTTGCTGCAGCTGCAGAATGTATTTTTCTATTAGTTGTTGTTGAAATTGATTTTCTTACAATCTTAATCATCATAGTTACATTTTCTAGTCTATCTGTATATTGTCCTAAAATCTCTTTAATGTATTTCAAATATTGGGTTAAAATTGCATTATAATCTTTTGTTATATAATAAGTTTCAGATTTTTCTATTATTTCTGTTAATACTTCATTTACATTATATTTTTCTGATATATATGGATTTAATAAAGTCCTTACCTGATCCACTACTTCTTTTGGTATATTATACTCTTTTTTCTCTTCTGCCCCAATTATTCTAAATTTAACTTCTTTTTCTTCTTCTTCCATAAATTACATTCCTTTCTTGAATTATATTCAAGTCATTTCTTAAAGCATTCTAGTAAATTATATCATATTTACATAATTTTGTAAATGTAAAAAAGTAGATTTTTGTTGATTTTTTCAGAGTTTTGTAATATACTTTCTGTATCAAAGGAGGGTATTTTAATGAAAGATATCGTTTTTATTAGTCATGGAGATCTAATATTAGATAAAATATATGACTATAAACTAAATCTTATTAAGCAAGATGGTGGCGGTTGTAATTGGAATACTTTATATAATATAGCTTCTAAAGGAGAAACTTGCTATGCATTTGCAACATGTGGTGATGATGAAGAAGGTCACCTAGCTCTTGAATCTTTGCACAAAGTTAATATAAATACTAATTTTGTACAATTTGAAAACAAAAGAACTAATGTAATGAATATCATTATACCTGATGAAAAATTAGAAGATAATTCTATCGAACATACTTGGTATTGTCCTATTACCGGCGTTCGTACAATTAATTTTTCTGATAATTTACCTAAGACAATTCCAGAGGAATTAAAAGATAAAGATTTATATGTTATTTTAGATAAATTTAGACCTATAAATCTTGAATTTATTAATAATATTGAAAATAAGAAAGTTTGTTTAGATATTGGTTCTGTTAGATATTTTGAAGAATTTTCTAAAGAACATTTGCAAAATTTTATTTCAAAAGCTAATCTCGTTTTATTAAACAATGAAGCAGCTCCATTTTTATATGAAAAGCTTGGAGTTTCAGATATACAAGAATTTTATAATCAATTCAACTTTGATTTACTTGTTAAAACATCTGGAAAAAAATCTACAACTTTTATCTTTAAAGATAATAACAACACTGTTGTTATGGAAAAAATACCAGAAATTATTGATGATGTTACTGATAATACAGGTGCAGGTGATGCATTTTTTGCTGAACTTATAACTCAATATGCACATAAAAAAGTTATTAATGCTGATTTTGTTGACTCTGCTTTTAAAATTGCAAACGAAGCTACAAAGCAAACAGTTCAACATCTTGGCAGTAGAAAATAAATATAGGAGGATTATTATGAAAGAAGAAATTGATGTTGCAATAATAATGGGAAGTGATTCTGACTTACCAATAATGAAAGATGCAGCCAAATTTTTGGATGACATGGGAATTAGTTATGAAATCAAAATTTTATCTGTTCATAGAACACCAGAAAAAGCTTTCGAATACGCTAATTCTTTAAAAGAAAGAAAAGTAAAAGTTATTATTGGTGGTGCTGGTGGTGCTGCTCATTTACCTGGTGTTTTTGCTGCAATGGTACCTGTACCTGTAATTGGTGTTCCAATTCACACTAAAACTTTAAGTGGAGTTGATTCTTTATATTCAATTGTTCAAATGCCTTCAGGTATTCCTGTTGCCACTGTCGCAATTAATGGTGCTAAAAATGCTGCTATTCTTGCTTCAACAATACTTGGAGTTTCAAATGATACAATTCAAAAAAAATTATGTGATTATAAAGCTTCTTTAAAAACTGCTGTTATAGAAAAAGATAACAAACTACAAGAATTAGGTTATGAAGCTTATATAAAACAAATGTAATTATGGAGGGTTTTATGAAAAAAATTAGTAGTGGTAAAGTTCGTGAAATATACGAAGTAGATGATGATAAATTATTATTAGTTGTTTCTGATAGAATATCTGCATTTGATGTTATTCTTCCAACTAAAATTGAAAATAAAGGTCAAGTTCTAAATCAAATATCAGAATTCTGGTTTAATGTAGTTAAAGATATTATACCTAACCACATTATTTCTACCAATATAAAAGATTTTCCTGCAGAATTTCAATCAAAAGAATTTGAAGGAAGAAGTATGTTAGTAAAAAAATTAAAAATGCTTCCTGTTGAATGCATCGTTAGAGGATATATAACAGGTTCTGGATGGTCTAACTATAAAAAAGATGGTACTGTATGTGGTATAAAATTACCAGCTGGTTTACAAGAATCTCAGAAACTACCTGAACCAATTTTTACCCCAACAACAAAAGCACAAGAAGGTCATGATGAAAATATAACTTTTGACGAAGTTTGTAAATTGATAGGTGAAGATTTAGCAAAAGAAGTTCGCGAAAAAACAATAGAAATATATACAAAATGTGCTGAATATGCTCTTTCTAAAGGAATTATTATTGCAGATACAAAATTTGAATTTGGAATAGATGAAAACGGAAAACTTGTATTAGCAGACGAAGTTCTTACTCCTGATTCTAGTAGATTTTGGCCAGCAAAAGATTATGAAGTTGGAAAAAGTCAAAAAAGTTTTGATAAACAATACATGAGAGATTGGTTAAAAGAAACATCTTGGGATGCAGCAAATCCAACTCCAATCCCTGAAAATGTTGTTGAAACAACTAGAGCAAAATATATAGAAGCTTATGAAATGTTAACTGGTAAAAAATTTGAATTTTAAATAAAAAAAATAAACTCCAGAAAAAATCTGGAGTTTGTTTTTTTTATTTTTTTGTTCCTCTTAAAATAATTTTTTGTTTTGCACTATATACATCATGATGAAGTACTTCTTTAGAGATTTGCTTTCCATTTCTTGATATTGTTCTATATACAGTACACTTGCATCCGCTTGAACCTGATTGTTTTACTTTTTCAACACCTTTTTTCAAAGTATTAGTTGATTCATATTTTACAGATGGTGCAATATAACTTGTTACTACACTTTGTAATTCTACATCACAATCATCATCTTGTTTTACTCCATATATGGTAGCTGATATTACTCCATTCTTTGCTGTACAAACTAATTTGATTGGAAATTTTCTGTTATTAGTAAATTTAAAATCTTTTGAGCCATATGATACTGTAGCATCTAATCCTGCTGGTACATATCCAGATAAAAAGCTATGATTATATCTTTCATCAACTTGTAAATTAGCATATAGCACAGCATTATAAATTGTAGATGATACTTGGCAAATACCTCCTCCATAGCTTTGTACTACTTCACCATTTAAATATGCTCCTCCTGGCTTATATCCTTTATCAGCTGTTGTATCTCCTAATATTCCATTGTATGAAAAAGTTTCTCCTGGCATTAATATAGTACCATTTACAGTTCTAGCAGCTAATTCAATATTTGTATTTCTATTTACATCCCCTGCACTATAAGTTGTTTTATAAGTTTTTCCTAATATATCTGGAAAAGCTTCTTGCCCCAAATCTTTTGTCATAACCTGAGGATGATTTATTGTTAATTTAATTGTATATTCTTCATCATTAGATTGAATTAACTTTTTTACTTCATCTACATTAAAATCAATTCCATCAACATGTACATATACTCCAAAAGGATTCTGTGTTACATAAGCATTTTGTGGCTCTCTATATATTTCATTATGTATTTTATCAACATCAATAGGTTCAGGCTCTTGTTCCTTAGTTGCTAAATCGATTTTTTCAATTTTTTCTCCTTTTAACATGTTTTTTAAAGATTCATTTATTTTTTCCGTTGTTGTTTCTTCATCTATAACAACACCTTTTTTTCCCTTAGTTATTATTAAATTTTTTTCACCATCTACGCTATAACTCCACTGAGTAACGCGTCCTGGAAGTTCTTGAGATATATTATTAAATATATTATTTAGTTCTTCTTGATTAAGCGAAGTACTAACTTCTATATTCTTCCCCTTGTATTTAGTCATTAAGATATCATAACTATTTTTAATAATATTATCATCTCTTCCAGATTTATATGCTTCATCAATTGCCTTATCTAAATCATAACTAGGGCTTATTAGAGATAAGTTTAATTCACTTTCATATTCTCCCATAGTTAATTTTAGGTTAGATCCTATTATTTCATCTGAAATATTTTTTAGTTTGTCTTTTACTTCTTCAACAGTTAAATTATCTATTTTAATTCCATTTATTGAAATTCCTGAAATAATTTTATTACTATTTGAAACAATTAATGATGGTACTGAAAAGATTCCTATAATACATAATAGTATTAAAATAAAAAATACAATAAGTAGCTTTCCTATTATTCCATTTTTCTTTCTAGACATAACAAGTTGGTAATCACTCGTACTGTTTTTATTTTCTTGCTCTTCATTTTCTTTATTTACTTGTTCTTCTTTAATATTTTCTTTATTTTTTTTCTTTTCTTGTATTTTTTCAATATTTTCTTGCTTTTCTTTCTTTACATGTGTTTCTTTAATATTCTCTTTTTTTTCTTCCTTTACTGTATTATCAACAATATCTTTTTGTTTTGTTTGTTTTTTTTTTTGGGGATTATTGTTAGCTTTCATATTTTCTTTTGTATTTTCTTTTTTCTTTTCAAAATTATTGTTCTTTTCTGTATTATTACTTGATTTTTTCTTCTCTTTTTTTTCTATATTTTTTATTTCTTCTACTTTTATCTTTTTACTATCTTCTGCTTTACTTTTACTTTCTTTTGATTTCTGAATAATTTCTTCTTTTACAATTTCATCTTGTGGTAATTTTTTTTGAACCTCTCGTGTTTTTTTCTTAGTCCCTTGTTTCTTACTCATTATAACTCTCCTTTACTAAAGCCCCAACGAAATTAAGATTTTCTAATCAAAAATTGTTAAGAAACTCTAACTTTCACATAAATATCTATTAGAAAAAATTTTTTTCATTTAAAACAAAATTTTCCTACGATATGGAAAAACAAAATTAATATTTTTTATAATACAAAATTGCTAAGAAAATTTTACCACAATCAACTTTTTATTACAATATTTTCTTTATATTTTGCATCTAGCAAATTATATGTTTTATTATTAATATACATTCCTGTTATTCGTCTTCTAAGAAAAATATTTCAGAAATACTTTTTCCTAACTCTTCTGATATTTTTTTCATCAAATCTATAGATGGATTGCCTCTTGTTCCTTTCTCTAAGTGGCATAAATACCCAGAACTTATTCCTAATTTACCAGACAAATCTTTTAACGTTAATCCTTTTTCTTTTCTAAATTTTCTTATATGATTTATATTCATTTTTGCCTCCATTTACTTTTTGTCAAAATATTATCATAAACCAAATTGACAAGTCAATAGTTATATGATATTTATTTATTAAATTTGATAATTAATTTAATGTTTACTAGTAGACAATTTTTATTTTTTTGTATATAATAATATAAAAAGTTGAAAAGAGGTATCAAAAATGATTGGTAATATGATTGCAAAAGCACGTAAAGAAAAAGGGTTTACAAAAACCGAATTAGCACGTCTTACAGACATTAATATTGGTCACTTAACTCATATTGAAAAGGGCGAAAGGAATCCTAGTCATAAAGCTTTAAAAGCAATATGCAAAGCTCTAGATATTCCATACCAACAATTAATGTTTACATATGATAAAACTATTAATGAAGAACAAGCAAAATACGGTGTTACAGAACATATATCATACAATAAATTATTAGCAATAGACTCAATAGCTGGATTTATAGATTGCCCTTCCTATGTTCCAAGTTCTGCAATTGCTGTAAAAATTACAGATGACTCAATGTGTGATACTTATAAAAAAGGTTCATATGTATTTGTAGAATTTAATACTCCATTAAATCATAGAGATTATGGTCTTTTTAGCTATAATGATCAAATAATGATTCGACAATTTAATGTAAAAAAGGGGAAAATAACTTTAAAAGCTAATAGTGAAGATTTTGAAGATATTTCTGTAACTGATTCAGACAAATTTTACATTATAGGAAAAATACTATAAAATTCTATAATTTCTTTTATCTTTATTTTTATATTACATTTATGTGACATAAGCATTTTTTGTAAAAAATGCTTGAAAAAAAATTTTTTTAATACTATAATGTTGATAACAAAAGATAAAGAGGAGAGAATTTTATGGAGTTGACTAAAAATATATTTTTTAATACAGATAAACTTGTAGAAAACTCTACAGTTAAAATATCTTATACAGGTGCATTGTTCCAAAATGGTAATAACGATGTATATCTTCATTATGGTTTTAACTCTACTTGGGATGGTGTTTCTGACGTAAAAATGGAGAAAACTGAATTAGGTTTTCAAGCTGAAGTCAATTTGCCAACAGCCGATACTTTTAACTTCTGCTTTAATGATGTTGAAACAGGAGCTTGGGATAACAATAATGGTCAAAATTATACATTCTCCATAGAAAAAGTAGAAAATACTCTTCTTGTACAAGATACAAATAAAAATGATTTTCTTACTCCAACAAAACATTTAAGAAAATCTTATATCTGGACAAAGAAAATTAAATTAGCTGTTTATAAAATAATTACTTATCTACCAAAAATAATATCTGGTAATTATAAAAGAAAAGTAGATAATGAAAATAATGGATAAAAATCTATTCCTCAGTATATCTGAGGAATTTTTATATTGTAAGAAAAGACTCCTAGTAGGAGTTTTTTCTGTACAAGATAATTATGGCGGAACCTAGATTTTCTTAAAATTTGCATTTGATAGATTTCTTAGTCGTAGCATTTTAATGCGTACGAATAAGTTATGCGTAGAAAAATCTTAGTTCCGCCTTTTTTTATAATATTACATTTGATAGAAAAGATAGATTAAATTCCTACGATATAGAAAACGGACTAACAATAGAAAAAAATCGGAGTATTAACTCCGATTATTTAAAGAATTATAAAGGGACTATGTGGAAGAGTATTCTTCCACAAGTTTTATATCTGATACAAAAAAATTACATGTGAAAGAAAGATTCGGAGTATTTTAATTTATCGGGGAGCGAATTTAATACTTAACCGTGAGAGCAATTTTATTTTTTCTTTCTTTCACAAGCTTAAATACATTTTCACAATCAAAATAATTATAATTACAAAACATCTTTATAACTATTATCTAAATTTTTTAATTCAATTTTTCTTCTAATTTTTTGGAAATAAATTCGATTAAAATTTTTCTGACAGTAAAAAATATAATAAAAAATAATAAGAACTTAATCACTTAAATGTTCCTTTGAAAAAAATTTTTTAATAAATATATTTATTATGGCTTTATTGTACGACTTTTTTTTACTCTTGTCAACAAAAACCGTTCGACACAAGTCGACATAAGACTACAGCTAGTATCATTCCTACCACATCTGCTATTAATGCTGCTATTAAAACAAATCTTATTTTCTTTATACCAACTATACTTGTATATACTGCTATTGTATAAATAGTAGTTTCAGTTGCCCCCATTATAGTTGATACAATCATTCCAATTAAGCTATCTGGTCCATATTGTTTCATTATGTCTGTTGCAATTCCTAAAGAAGCACTTCCTGAAATAGGTCTTAATAAAGCCAAAGGCATAATTTCTTTTGGTATGTTAAACAAATTTATAATTGGTTCTATAATTGTTAAAATTAATTCTAAAACTCCCGAATTCCTTAGTAATCCTATCGCTAAAAAAATTCCTAATAATGTAGGAAACAATTTTGCCACTATTGTTATTCCTTCAGTTGCTCCTTGGATAAATAAATCAAAAACTTTTTGTTTTTCATAAATTCCATATAAAATTATTAATACAATCATAAGTGGTATAATTATGCTAGATATATAATTAATCATTTTTTCTCCTATTTAACTTAAAATTTTTTCATTAATATTTTGGCTGAAATTATTCCAGCTACTGCTGCACCAATTGTAGCTCCCCATATAGGAATTAACATTTTTGTTGGCTCTGCTGATCCTAAAGATGTTCTTACTGCAATCACTGTTGTTGGTATAATTTGTATTGACGCTGTATTTAAAATTATAAATAAAGCCATTGAATTACTTAATTTGTTTTTTTCCTTGTTTTCCTGTTGCATTGATTTCATTGCTTTTAATCCTAAGGGAGTTGCCGCATTTCCTAAGCCTAAAATATTTGATACAATATTCATTGAAATTGATTTATATGTTTCTGTTCCTTTTTTTATTTCAGGAAATAAAAATCTCATTATTGGACTTATTATTTTTGTCAACTTTTCTATTAAACTTGTATTTTCAGCAATCTTCATAAGTCCATTCCATAAACATAAAGTTCCAAATAGTGTTAAAATTAAATTAATAGTCTCTTCTCCAACTTCAAAAATTGAATTATTAATTGCTTCTATATTTCCTATTAGTATAGAATATCCTATAGATATAATTATAAAAACTGGCCATATTATATTTAACATTTACTTTTACCTCTTTTTATCTCACCTAAATATATTACTATTTATATTCATGCTTCTATTCTATTATACGAAATAATTAACTTAACTTTTTATTAATATCTATTATAAAAAATTTTTTCTGCATTAAATCTAAATTTTTTTAATTGACTAATCTATTATTTATATGTTAAAATAATTGTGTTTTAAGTATTTTTATGTTGAATTACTGATTTTGTTAGTGATTTTTATAGATTGGAGGTTTTTATGCTAAAATCCACAGGTATAATAAGACGAGTTGACGAATTAGGAAGAGTTGTAATACCTATAGAACTAAGAAATAAGCTAAATATTGTAGAAAGAGATCCAATAGAAATATATGTAGATGGTTCATCTATCGTTTTGAAAAAATATGAACCAAACTGCATTTTTTGCGGGAGTACAAAACTTTTATCTCAATATCAAGATAAACAAATTTGCAAAAAATGTAGCCAAAAAATTTCAAATTTGTTTGACGAAAAATAAGCACTAAAAAGTGCTTATTTTTTATAAAAACATTTTATATATTTCGTTTTTTGCTAATTTTCTATCCTTAGCAATCTTTTTTATAATTTCTTTTTTATCCAAACCTTGATTTTCATAATATTTATAATGTTCTTTAACATCTAACTTATTTAAAAACTCTTTTTCTTCGTTTTCCTTTTTTTCTGCTCCTTCTATTACTATTATAAATTCACCTTTAACATTATCACATATTTCTAATAATTCACTTGCTTTTCCTCTATAAAAACTTTCATGTATTTTTGTTAACTCTTTTGCCAACACTATATTTCTTTCTGGTATATTTTCTTTAAATTCTTCTAAAGTTGTTTTAAGTTTATGAGGAGCCTCATATATTATTATTGTTTTTGTTTCATTTTTTATTTCTTCCATTTTTTCTTTTCTCAATTTATTATTTAATGGTAAGAAACCTATGAAAATAAATTCTTTTGCATTAAATCCTGAAACTATTAAAGCATTTATCAAAGCACAAGCTCCTGGAATTGGAATAATCTCTATCCCTTCTTTTATTGCCTCTTTTATTACCTCTTCTCCCGGATCAGATATAACTGGTGTGCCTGCATCTGAAACTAATGCAATGTTCTTTCCTTCTTTTAAATATTTAATTAAATCTTCACTTCTTTCTTCTTCATTATGCCTGTGATAACTAATTAATGGTTTCGATATCTCTAAATGATTTAAAAGCTTTAGTGTATGTCTTGTGTCTTCAGCAGCTATTATATCTACTTCTTTTAATATCCTTATAGCCCTTAAAGTTATATCTTCCAAGTTACCAATAGGTGTTGCTACAATGTATAATTTTCCTAACATGTTTCCTCTTTTCTAAAACTATTTTGAGTTTTTATTATATATTTCCAATATTTCATTTGTATATTCTCCTTTTAAATCATATACATATATTGGTTTTTCTATTTTTAAAAATGATTTTGCGTTTTTTACAGCTTTTATAAGAAATAATTTAGGTGGTTTACTTATATCAGATTGTACAAATTTTAAGATTTTAGGTTCTAATTTATATTTTTTTAATAAAAACATTATATCTCCTAATCTTTCTGGTCTATGTACCATGTATAAACTACCACTATTTTTTAATAACTTTGAAGAAATACTTATAAAATCTTCTAAATTTGCTTCTATCTCATGTCTAGATATGTATTTAATTTTATTTTCATTAGTTAAACCTGTATTTAGTTTTTTATATGGAGGGTTTGTTACTACTACGTCAAAGCTCCCATCTTCAAATCTTTCTGTTAAACTCTTAATATTTTCATTTAATATTTCTACTTTGTTTTCTAAATTATTTAATAAAATACTTCTCTGAGCCATTTCTGCAATTTCTTTTTGAATTTCTATACCTATTATTTTTTCCGCTTCTGTTTTAGCAGAAAGTAAAATTGGTAAAATTGCTGTTCCAGTTCCTAAATCAATTACTTTAGAACCTTTTTTTATATTTTTTGAAAAATCTGATAGTAAAACGGCATCTATTCCAAAACAGAACCCATCTACTCTTTGTATTATTTTTAAATTTTTATATTCTAAATCATCTATTCTTTCATTTTCATTTATTTTAATATTTTTATTCATTCTACTCACTTACACTTTTATTATTTTTTGCATATTATATAATAAAGATTAGTATTTTTCAACTAAACTTTATCTTTGAAAATAGAGGTGAATTGCAATATGTATAATAATAAACTTTACCCTTTAAATAGAGAAATACCTAAGAAAGATAAAAAGAATAACTTATTTCATTCTATAAAATGCAAAACTCAGAAATGCTATTCTTCTTTAAATGAGGTAGAAAATTTTTTGTCTAAGGCATCTTTTTCTCATAAAATTCTTAAATTATATTCTATCTTAAAATAAATTTATTTTCTTTTAAAAGCTTCTTTGAAATTTACTTCTCCATCCTTAAACTCTTTATCTGTTTTGCCATCTATTAAAATCTTAACACTTCCTACTTCATTTAGCTCTGTCAATGTATTTACTATACTTTTAATGGTTTTTTCTTCCTCTTCTTTTGTTCCTTTATGATTATCAATAAATTCTTTAGAAAGATTTAATTCTAATATATTTCCTTTCATCTTTGCACTAATTACCCTAGTGCCTTCTGGTATTAAATTTTCTAGTTCTGCATTTTCAGGTGCATCAATTAAAAGCTCTACTAAAAATTTATATGGCTCTTTTAATAAATTTTTAGAGTCAATTCGTCTTGTTTCAGATTTTACATCTCCAGTATTCTTATCTTTATAGAATAATTCTACTAATGTCTGTCTATTTTGTTCTTCAGTTATTTCCTCTAATGGAGTATATTCATTTATAACTTCATTTTTCTCAATAATAGCTGATTCTTCTTCAATATTATCATTTCCAAAAAATAGACTTGCTAATACATAAAGCAAAAATATTCCTAAAATTGCTAAAATAGTTATTTTTAACTTTTTATTCATTACTAACCATTCCTTTCGTATTTAAAATAATAAACTTACTTTTTTGTTATTAATAAATATTTTGGTCAAGCATTTTTTAGAACTTATTTTCTTTATTTTTTTTATAGGAAATTACCTCTTCGACATAAAGTTATTTCCATTGACAAAAGCCCAATTTCCGTATAGAATAATACTTACATGAGTAATATTTTATATGACGAGGAGAAATTTATGAAAACATTACATGTTGGTTTAGACGTTGGTTCTACAACTGTAAAAACAGTTGTATTAGATGATCAATATAATAGTTTACATACATCTTATGAAAGGCATTATTCCGATACAAAAAATACAATTTGTAAAGTATTGGAAGAATTATTAAAAAAATATCCAAATACAAACTTCACTATAGCTCTTACTGGTTCTGGAGCATTATCCGCTTCTAAATTCTTACAACTTCCTTTTATTCAAGAAGTTGTATCTTGTAAAAGAGCAGTAGAAAAATATATTCCTCAAACGGACGTTGTTATTGAGCTTGGAGGAGAAGATGCTAAAATTATATATTTTGATAAATTTATAGAACAGCGTATGAATGGTACTTGCGCAGGAGGTACTGGTGCTTTCATCGATCAAATGTCTTCTTTACTTCATACAGATACAGCAGGTCTTAATGAATTAGCAAAAAACTACAACACAATTTATCCTATTGCATCTAGATGTGGTGTTTTTGCAAAAACAGATATTCAACCTCTATTAAATGAAGGAGCCGCAAAAGAAGATATTGCAGTTTCTATATTCCAAGCTGTTGTTAATCAAACTATTAGTGGACTTGCTTGTGGAAGACCTATTAGAGGAACTGTTACATTTTTAGGTGGTCCGCTAAATTATTTATCAGAATTAAGAAATAGATTTATTGAAACACTTCATTTAACACCTGAAACAACTGTTATTCCTGAAGAGGCACATCTTTTAGTTGCAAAAGGTGCTGCATTAGATTCTTTTAATGGAAACATCATTTCTTCTAAAGATTTAAAGAAAAAAATTAAAGATTTAAAGAAATCTGTTGATAACACTTCTCATCCTTTAAATCCATTATTTAAAGATGATTCAGAATATCAAGAATTTAAAAAGAGACATGATTTGGCAAAGGTAAAAAGAAAACCTTTATCAGATTTTAGCGGAGATTGCTTTGTTGGAATTGATGCAGGTTCTACAACTACCAAATTAGTATTAATAGATATAGAAGGAAATCTTCTTTACTCTTTATACGGAAGCAATGAAGGAAATCCTTTACACAGTGTTATTGAAATGTTAAAAAAATTATAT
Source organism: uncultured Clostridia bacterium (assembly GCA_947626605.1). Taxonomy (GTDB): domain Bacteria; phylum Bacillota; class Clostridia; order TANB77; family CAG-508; genus CANPVP01. The sequence goes on from CANQSV010000015.1 coordinate 29,907, forward strand.
TCTGTTTTACCAGAGAAAGCTAGAATACGTTTTTCTGGTGTTACTGGATATGGAGAAAAATTAATTCAAACTGCTTTAAATATTGATTTAAATGAAATAGAAACTATTGCCCATCATAGAGCTGCATACGAATTTATGCCAGATGTTACTAGTATAGTTGATATCGGTGGACAAGATATGAAATATATTAAAATGAAAAATGGTGTAATTGATAATATTATGCTTAATGAAGCTTGTTCTTCTGGATGTGGTTCTTTTATAGAAACATTTGCAAAAAGTTTAAATATATCTATATCAGACTTTGTGCAAGAAGCTTTAAAATCTAAAAAGCCTGTTGATTTAGGTTCTAGATGTACAGTATTTATGAATTCTAAAATAAAACAAGCTCAAAAAGAAGGTTATTCTGTTGGAGATATTTCAGCGGGACTATCCTATTCTGTTATCAAAAATGCTATTCAAAAAGTTATGAAAGTTAGAGATACAAAAACTTTAGGAGATCATATAGTAGTACAAGGTGGTACTTTCTATAATGATGCTGTTCTTAGAGCTTTCGAATTAATTGTTGGAAAAGGAGTTATAAGACCTGATATCTCTGGTCTTATGGGAGCTTATGGAATAGCATTACTTGCTAAGGAACAATATGAATCTAATAAAGATATGGAATATTATTCTACAATTTCTAAGCTTAATGAATTAGATTCATTAAATATAAAAATAACACATACTAGATGTAATATATGTGAAAATCACTGTTTATTAACAATTAATAAATTTAGTAACAATAAAACATATATTTCTGGTAACCGTTGCGAACGTGGAGCTGGAATCTCTTCTGATAATGCTAACTTACCAAATTTAGTAAAATATAAATTTGAAAGAATATTCAATTATACTCCTCTTGAAGAGAAAGATGCAAAACGTGGTACAATTGGTATTCCAAGAGTTTTAAATATGTATGAAGATTATCCTTTCTGGTTCACTTTTTTAACCGAATTAGGTTTTAGAGTAATTTTATCAGAAAAAAGTAATAGACAAACTTATGAAAAGGGTATGGAATCTATGCCTTCAGAATCTGTTTGCTATCCTGCAAAACTTGCGCATGGACATGTTATAAGTCTTATAAAATCTGGAATAAAAACAATTTTCTATCCTTGTATTCCATATTCAAGAAAAGAAAATGAAAAAGCTGACAATCACTATAACTGCCCAATAGTTATATCATATTCAGAAGTTTTAAAGAATAATGTTGAAGAATTGAAATCTTCTGATATAAAATTCTTAAACCCTTTCTTACCATTAAATACAAAAACTTTAGTTACAAGAATTTTAGAGTTAGATGAATTTAAAGAATATAATTTTACAAAAAAAGAATTAGTAGAAGCTGCAAAAAAGGCTGAAGCTGAATATTTCCATTGCAAAGATGATATTCATAAAAAAGGTCAAGAAACTTTAGAGTACATTGAAAAAAATAACTTAAAAGGTATTGTTTTAGCTGGACGTCCTTATCACGTTGACCCTGAAGTAAATCACGGAATAGATACAGCAATAACTAGTTTAGGACTTTGTGTTTTAACAGAAGATAGCATATCAAATTTATCAGATGTAAAAAGACCTTTAAGAGTCGTTGATCAATGGATGTTCCATTCAAGATTATATGCTGCTGCAGATTTTGTTGGAAAACATGATAATCTTGAATTAATCCAATTAAATTCTTTCGGATGCGGTGTTGATGCTGTAACAACAGATCAAGTTGAAGAAATTCTATCAAGCTATGAAAAAATGTATACTTTAATAAAAATTGACGAAATTAATAATTTAGGTGCAGTTAAAATTCGTATTCGTTCATTACTAGCTAGTATGAATAAAAGATTAAATAAGAAAAAGGATTCTGAGAATTTAGGTAATTATGAATTACATAAACGTGCTTTTACAAAAGAAATGAGAAAAGATTATACTATACTTATCCCTCAAATGGCTCCAATACATTTTGAATTTTTAGAAACTGCTGTTGGTGCTTGTGGATATAATGTTAAACTTTTGAGAGAATGTACACCACATACAGTAGAAACAGGTTTAAAATATGTAAATAATGATGCTTGTTATCCATCAATATTAACAACAGGACAATTTATTGAAGCTTTGGAATCTGGAGAATATAATGTAGATAAAACAGCTCTTATAATGTCTCAAACTGGTGGTGGATGTCGTGCTACCAACTATATAGGATTTATTAGAAAAGCTTTAAAAGATGCTGGATTTGAACAAGTTCCTGTAATATCTTTTAATGTTGTTGGTATGGAAAAAAATACTGGTTTCAAACTTTCATTACCATTACTTGAAAGATTATTAAAATCTATGATATATGGTGATTTATTACAGAAATTACTAACTAAAAACAGAGCATATGAAGTACATAAGGGAGATACTCAAGAACTTTATGAGAAATGGCTAGCTAAAGGTAAAGAACTTGTAAAAAAATCTTCATATAAGAACTTCAAAAAAAGCATTTATGAAATGGTAGAAGAATTTGAAAAAATTGAAGTTGATATGAGTGTAGAAAAACCTAGAGTTGGAATTGTAGGAGAAGTATTAATAAAATATCATCCTTTTGGAAATAACTTTGTTGCAAACGTTTTAGAAAAAGAAGGAGCTGAAGTTATTCTACCTGACTTTATGGGATTCATAAAATTTATGGCAACTCATAAAACAACATTTAACTCTTTACTAAAAATAAATAAAACTTCTTCTAAAATAGCTAGATTTGCAATAAAATTGATTGACTTATTAGAGAAAGATGTAAGAATTGCATTATCAAAATCAAGCAAAAATTATCTTCCACCTTGTGATATTTGGCATTTAGAAGAAAAAGTAAAAAATGTATTATCTATTGGAAATCAAACAGGTGAAGGTTGGTTTTTAACTGCCGAAATGATTGAATATATCGAAAATGACATTCCAAATATAATATGTGTTCAACCTTTTGCATGTCTACCAAACCACGTTGTTGGTAAAGGAGTAATAAAAACTATTAGAAGTATGTATCCTAATGCAAATATAGCACCTGTTGACTACGACCCTGGTGCTAGTGAAGCTAATCAAACTAATAGAATAAAACTACTTATGACAGTCGCTAAAGATAATTTAGCTATAAAACAAAAAGAATTGGAAAAAATAAATAAAGAAAATGTAGAAAAAGAAAAAGAGAAAATTCCTACTATATAAAAAATTAAAGAGAGGTATTATTTTATGACCAACAAAAATATTGAACAAAATGAAGAAGATAAACTTTTAATTGCAAAAGTTGAAGACAAAATAAATCAATCTAAAACAAAAAATAAAATTGCATATACAGATTTTCTTAATATGCATGAGAAAAATGTTGTTCAAAAAGTATTGCAAGAAGAACAAATAAATAATTATACTTTCTTTGGTGGATATCCAGAAGCTGAAAGAGAAGTTCTTATAGTATTCCCAAGCAAAATCGACGAAAAAATGCTTGAAAAAAATTATAAAAACATTCTAGAAATTGTTCAAATTGATTTACCGGAAGAACTTTATGGTAACTACGAACATAGAGATTATCTAAGTTCAGTAATAAAATTAGGTGTAGTAAGAAATAAAGTGGGAGACATTTTAGTAACACCACAAGTAGCACAAATCATAGTCATGAAAGAGCTTTCAGGATTCTTCATGAACAATCTGCCTCAACTAACTAGATTTAATAAATCAAAAGTAACAATTCATCCTTTAGAAGATATCATAAAAAAAGAAATAAAATTCAAAGAAATAAATGTAATCTTATCATCTTTAAGACTTGATAAATTTGTTGCAGAATTAGGAAAATGCTCTCGTGGAAAAGCTAACGATATTATATTAGAAGGAAGAGTTTTCATTAACTCAGAAAACGAATTAAAACCTTCAAAATCTATAAAAGAAAAAGATATTATCACTATACGTGGTAAAGGAAAATTTATATTTGATTCCATAGAAAGAACTACCAAAAATGGAAAATTTATTGTAAAAGTACAAAAATATGTGTAAAAGTTTTGCGGGTCGTCGATGCTGAGGCTGTTAAGGCTCTGCCTATTGTAGGGGCTGGCGTCCTCGACAGCCCGTGCATAATTAAACATATAGAGATGTTATTTTTTGCATCATTATAATAATAAATTTGTACTAAATTAACATCCCTATTGTTTTTGGTTGTTCGGGTCGTCGAGGACGCCGACCCCCTACAGATATGCAATGTATGCACTCATTTAAATATTCAATTCTTTGATTATTTTCTTTGCCTCTTTATAACCTGCTTCATATAAAACATCACTCTTACTGCTATTTAATAGACCTATATTCTCCATTTTAGTTTTAATAATATAATCTACCCCATCTATCTCATAATTTGCTAATTCTCTATTTGAAAAACTCAAAGCTCTTTCTATTACTTCAATAAAATTACGGCAACATTTTTTATCTAATTTTTCCTCAAAACAACTTGTAATAACCTTATCAGCTCCTAACTGTTTTAATTCTTTCCATGGAATATTCTCTCTTATTCCTCCATCAATTAAACTTTGTCCATTATATTTTACTGGATAAAAAACTCCTGGAAACGCACAACTCGCTTTTACTATCTTTACAATATCTCCATTGTTTATATATTCAATATTATCTGATATCCACTCTCTGTGTTGTGGCACTCTTTTTGATGAAAATACTATTAACTCACCATTCTTAAGACTTACCGTTGGTATTATCAATGGCATTCTTATTTGATTTATGTCTCTTATTTTTTTCTCCTCAAAACATTTTTTTAAAATTTTCTCTATTTTTTTGCCATTATTTAACCCATCAACTATAACTTTTCTTTTAAAAATTAATCCTCCAATCAACTTTAAAACACTCATCAAATCTACATATTGTATTTCATTACAATATTTTTTAAATAATATCATAATATCTCTTGGTGAATACCCAATTGCATATAAAGTTGCAATTATACTTCCTGAAGATGTACCAGATATATAATCAATATTAATTTTTTCTTCTTCTATTGCTTGTAAAACACCTATATGTGCTGCCGCTTTTGCTCCCCCTCCAGCTAAGGCAAGACCCAATCCCATAAATACACTCCTGTTCTATTTTTTTATATTATATTCGTTAAAAAAAATATTGTTCATAAAAAATAACATCTCTACAATATAAAAAACAGGCGATCAATGATCGCCCCTACAATTATTCATTAACATTTTTCTGTTCTTCTCCAAAAAATTGTTTATACCACACTAAAAATACGTATATTGCCCAAATTTTTCTACTATTATCTTTCTTTCCTTTGTAATGCTCGTCCAACAATTTTACAATTTCTTTTTCCTTAAAATATTTATTTGCATTTTCTGATGTAAATTCTGTTTTTACAATATTATAATATTTCTCTTGTTTTAACCATTCACGTGTTGGAACAGGAAATCCAAGTTTCTTTCTACTTGCTACTTCTTCGGGAATATTTTTTTGTGCAGCCATTCTCATTGCTAGTTTAGTTTGTCCTTCTTTAGTTACTTTATATTCTAAAGGTAAAGTTGATGCTAATTTAAATACCTCTTTATCTAAAAATGGTACTCTAAGTTCTAGTGAATTAGCCATACTCATTCTATCAGCCTTTAAAAGTATATCTCCTACCATCCATAAGTGTATATCTATATATTGCATTTTAACTATATCATCTTTATCTTTTACTTTATCATAAAATGGTTTTGTTATTTCTTTAGTTTTTAACATTCCTGTTGTATCTTTTAATATTTTTTTCTTTTCATTATGTTTAAATAAGTTAGCATTTCCTATAAATCTTTCTTCTAAACTTTTGCTTGCTCTATTAATATAATTTTTCCCTTTAAAGTCAAATGGAATTAAATTACATATTCCACTTATACCTTTCCATATAAATCTTGGTAAAAACTTTGTATATTTCAAACTAAATGGTTCGTGATATATTCTATATCCTCCAAAAAGTTCATCTGCTCCTTCTCCTGATAAAACTACTTTTACATGTTCACTTGCAATTTTACTAACAAAGTATAGAGCAACACATGATGGATCCGCATGTGGTTGATCCATATAATATTGAATTTTAGGTATTATTTCCCAATATTCATCATCTGTAATCTTTTTACTATAATGCTCCTGCCCTATCTTTTCTGCTAATTCTTTTGCATAATCAATCTCGTTATATTTATCATAATCAAATCCGACTGTAAAACTTTTTTGTCCCTTAAACTGTGATGCAACATAACTAGAGTCAACCCCACTTGATAAAAAACATCCTACTTCTACATCACTAATTTTATGAGTTTCAACTGAATCTTTAAATACTTTGTCTATCTCATTTGCTGTTTCTTCAAGAGATTTTGAATCATCTATATTAAATTCTGGCTCCCAATATCTTTTAATTTCTAAATTTCCTTTTTTAAACTTTAAATAATGAGCTGGTGGCAAACAATTTATTCCTTTAAAAAAAGTTTCATTTGGTACTCCGTATTGAAAAGATAAATAATTTTGAAGAGCATTTATATTTAGTTCTTTTTCAACATTTGGATGTTCCAATATACATTTTATTTCTGAACCAAATACTAATTCTTTATCGTTTTGAATATAATACATTGGCTTTATTCCAAAGAAATCTCTAGCTATGAATAATTCTTGCGTTTTTGTATCCCATATACAAAAAGCAAACATTCCTCTTAATTTATTTAAAATCTCTTCGCCATATTCCTCATATCCATGAATAATAACTTCTGTATCAGTTCTTGTATAAAAAACATGTCCTGCCTTTATTAGCTCCTCTTTTATTTGTTTATAATTATAAATTTCACCATTGAAAACTATAACTTTTGTTTTATCTTCATTATATATTGGTTGTGTTCCATCTGCTAAATCTATTATACTAAGTCTTCTAAAACCTAAAGCTATATTTCCATCTATATGCATCCCACTACTATCTGGTCCTCTATATATTATTTTATTCATCATTCTTTGTAATGTTTCAGATTTTTCTATTTTACTTCCTACAAAACCACAAAAACCACACATATTCATCCTCCTTTTTGTTTTGATATCATAATTCTACCACACCTATATAAAAAATGTTACTATCTATATAAAATTTTTAAAATTTCTTTTATTCTTCTTAATAATATGGTACAAATTACCATAAAAAATACATAGATTTTTTGTATAAAATTTTAGTGCAAAAGCTTCATACTCATTTTCCTGCAATATAAAAAAGTATTAGCAAAACTAATACTTTTTTGGCGCAAGGTGAGGGATTTGAACCCTCGCTGCCCTTACGGACACTAACTGTTTAGCAAACAGTCCCCTTCAACCACTTGGGTAACCCTGCATTATAAACTTATTTGATTCTTTATTAGAACGTTATTTATTATAATATATATTCTTTAATTAGTCAACCTTATTTTATGATAAACTTTTATCTTCAATTCTTATATTATTATCCATCCACCATTCGGTGAAATTACTTGCCCTGTGGTAAATTCATCTTCCACTAACCATTTTACGCATTTTGCTATATCTATAGGTTTCCCTATTTTTCCTAATGGAATTTCTTCTTTTAACTCTTCCATTTCCTCTACAGTAAAACCTTTATTCATGTCCGTATCTATTATTCCTGGTGCAATCGCATTTACTCTAATATTTGATGGTCCTAACTCTTTAGCTAAAGCTTTAGTTAATCCATTAATAGCTGATTTGGATGCTGAATAATGTACCTCACAAGCCCCACCTACAATTCCCCAAACTGAAGATATATTAATTATGCTACCCTTTTTTCGTTGTATCATATGATGAGCTATTTCTTGTGACATGTAAAAAACCGAATTTAAATTTGTTTGCATCATATTATTCCAATCATCATCAGTTAAATCTGTAAATAATTTTACTTGTGATATTCCTGCATTATTTATAAGAATATCTATTTCTCCAAACTTTTTTATTGAATACTCTACAAGTTTTTTACAGTCTTCTCTTTTTGAGACATCAGCTTTAAAAATTTCTATATTATATCCCTCATTTTTTAGTTCATCTTTTATATTATTTGCTAAGTCTTCAGATTTATTATAATTTAAAATTACATTATATCCAGATTCGGCAAGTAGTTTTACAATTGCCTCTCCAATCCCTCTAGATCCTCCTGTTACAATTACATTTTTACTCATAACTTTTATCATTCCTTTCCTAGTTACAAGACTAGTTGAAAAAATCTATGTTGTCCTTGTTAAAATTGTAATTATTTTTATTTTAAACATTTCTAGGATATACAATACTGTATATAAAAAAAATAAAGCCAAGAATTAAGATCTACATCAAAACTCTTGACCTTCTATGGAGCCACTTGTCCGAATCGAACGGACGACCTACTGATTACAAGTCAGTTGCTCTACCAGCTGAGCTAAAGTGGCA
>CANQSV010000016.1 GCA_947626605.1 uncultured Clostridia bacterium
GTATTTTGTTACTCTGTGCAAAACTATAAGTTTTTTGACGCCCCCAGCATAGCTGGGGGTTTTCTCTAAAGTTAATATAAAAGAAATGTATCTTCAGATGCATTTCTTTTTATAGTTTCTACGAAGTTGGGACGAGCGAGAAAAAAGCATAGAAAATTTATATATTATTAATAATTTATTAAATTTATATTAACATCTCTACCGTTTTTTGTTGTTCGGGTCGTCGAGGACGCCGACCCCTACAAGAGAAAATTCCTACTATATAAAAAAAGATACGATTTTTATCGTACCTTTTATATTTCTTATTTTTCTATTGCAACACATTTTGCTATAAATCTTGTTGCTCCACCATTTGCACATGTTATTAATGTTATTTCTGTTCTTCCATTTGTTAACTGTGATGTACAGCTTGTATCTTCTGGATCAATTATATCAGTTTCATATACTACATATGTTAATGTTCGTCCTGTTGTGTCTGTAATTTCAACCTCATCTCCAATTTTTATACCTGGAAGTTTTCCAAAATGTGTTTTGTTTAAATAATTGTGTCCTACTATACAGCAATTTCCTTCTTCATTTGGCTCAGGTCCCCAATATTTATTTAATGATACTTCCATTAGTTCATCTGTGTTTTTTGATAGTACTGGATATTTGATTCCTAAACATGGTATATTTAAAACTGCAGATATTGTATAAGTTTCTCCTCCATTAGAAGTATATTCTTTTTTCTCTAACCCAATTAATTGCTTTGTAGATATGATTTCCGGAGTTTCAATACTCTCCGGTTTTACGCCTTTTTCTTCTATATTTTCTTCCACAGCTGCTAATTGTTCTACATTTTCATCAGTTTTTAAAATAATCCCACATGCATATATACAATATGAAAAAACTAAGCATATACAACATATTATTAATATTGATACAAATGTTTTTAATTCCATTCTGCGTAAACTAATTTTCCATGTTGAACTATTATTTTTATTTAAGTTTTTATTTTTCTTTTGTTTTGTTTCTGTATGAATTTCTGTGCATAAAATTTGATTCATTATTGTCCCCCTATTAGCAAAAAATCACTAATATAATTTTACCTTTTATTTAAGCTAAAGTCAATGGATTAATATTACAAAATAAAATCTTTTTTTATACATTTTTAAAGTTTTGTGATATAATAACTTCTGATAGGAGGTGGTTTTATGACACCACATATAAAAGCTCAAAAAGGTGAAATTGCAAAGACAGTTTTAATGCCTGGTGATCCTTTTAGAGCTAAAATGGTAGCAGAAAAATATTTAACAAAACCTAAACTTGTAAGTGATGTTAGAGGAATTCTAGCATATACTGGAAAATACAAAGATAAAGAAATAACTGTTATGGCTTCTGGTATGGGAATGCCAAGTATTGGAATTTATTCTTATGAATTGTATAAATTTTATGATGTTGAAAACATTATTAGAATTGGTACTGCTGGTGCATATACAGATAAATTAAGCTTACTAGATGTTGTCCTTGTTGATACTGCTTATTCGGAATCTAGTTTTGCTATAAATCAAAATGGATATTCAAAAGATACTATTAATTCGAGTGATGAATTGAATAAACTCATTTTAAATACTGCAGATTCCTTAGGAATTCCTGTAACACAAGGAACTATCCATAGCAGTGATGTATTTTATTCAGATGTTTGTGATTTTAATAAACTTAGAGAAGAGCATAATTGTTTAGGAGTTGAAATGGAATCATTTGCTCTATTCCATAATGCACAAGCCTTAGGAAAAAAAGCTAGTTGCTTACTTACTATTTCAGACTCATTTTTATTTAAAGAAAATCTTTCACCTGAAGAAAGACAAGAATCTCTTCATCAGATGATAACTTTAGCTTTAGAAAGTAGTTATAATATAATGTTTTAAAAAAATTTTTACGGTAAACTAGCTCCACGTGGCATTTGCCTTTTTCAAAGCGTGCTTTAGTCGAGCGTGAAAAAGCCAAATGCCAGCAAGATGGAGCGGATTATTGTATAGGTATTATCCTGTAACAGAAAGTGCTATAAATATGTAAAATCAACTTGTTTTTATGCACTTTATATTATATAATCTATTGGATTTAATAAATATATTTTAAAAGGAGAATTTATATGAAAGAAACATTAATTTTTGGACACAAAAATCCAGATACAGATTCTATTTTATCTTCTATAGTTGTAGCAGATTTAGAAAAAAAGTTAAGCAATCCTAATGTGAAAGCTTGTAGCTTAGGAAACCCAAATAAAGAAACACAATACGCACTAAATTATTTTAATGTGCAAGCACCAGAAGTTATTTCTGATGTTTCAAGTGATGACACAGTTATTCTTGTTGATCACAACGATTTTAAGCAAAGTGCTGATAGCATAAAAGATGCTAAAATATATAAAGTAATAGATCATCATTGTATTTCTGGTTTTGATACAGCATATCCTTTAGATTTTACAGTAAAACCTTTTGGCTGTACAGCTACTATCCTTTATTCTTTATATAAAACTAATAATATAGAAGTCAATAAAACAGTTGCAGGTCTTATGCTAAGTGCAATTATATCTGATACTTTATTATTCAATTCACCAACTTGTACTCCAGTAGATAAATCTACTGCTGAAGAACTTGCAAAAATTGCTGGTGTAGATATAAATACATATGGATTAGATATGCTTAAGGCTGGAACTGACTTAAGCAGTTTCTCATCTGAGGAATTAATAAATTTAGATGCTAAACAAAGTGAAATCAATGGAAAAAAAGTAATTGTTGCTCAAGTAAATACTGTAGCAATCGACGACGTTCTAAAAAATCAACAAGATATAGAATCTGAAATTACAAAAGTTATAGACAATAAAGGATTAGATTTATTCGTATTTGCAATTACAGATATTATGGCTTGTAATTCAAAAGCTATAGTTCTTGGTAACTGTGCAGCTAGTGTAGAAAAAGCATACAATGTAAAACTTGAAAATAATGTAGCATTCTTAGAAGGTGTAGTTTCAAGAAAGAAACAAATAATTCCTGTATTAGGAGAAAATTTATAAATCTTAATAAGATGTTAAAAACACCAGATAATAATTATCTGGTGCTTTTTATTACATTTTATATTTTTCTCTTTCTACATAACTTGTATGAAGTAATTCGTGTGCCTTATGGCTTCCTGGTTTTTCTAAATACTCATCATATATTTTCTTTACAGCTGGATTTTCATGAGATTTTCTAAATTGACTCTTCTCATCTATACTATATAGACCTTCTGCTCTTTTCTTTCTTACATCTACTGTTGCTCTTATTTTTGAAGATTTAATTGGTTGTCCTCCCCCCATAACGCATCCGCCTGGGCATGCCATAATTTCAACAAATTGATAGTCTGCATTTCCGTTTTTTATTTCTTCCATTATTTTCTTTGCATTTGCTAATCCAGATGCAACTGCTACCTTTATATCTTTTCCAGCAATTTGCAAATCAGCTTTTTTAATATCTTTTTCGCCTCTTACTTCTTTGAATTCTAGCTTATTTAATTCTTTTCCTTCTAATACTTCTGATACAGTTCTTAAAGCAGCTTCCATAACTCCACCTGTTGTTCCAAAAATTGCTCCAGCTCCTGTTGCTTCTCCCATAGGATCATCAAAACCTGAATCTTCTAGAGTTGTGAAATCTAAGTTTGCTTGTTTTATCATTCTAGCTAATTCTCTTGTTGTTAGAACTGCATCAACATCTGGATATCCTGCTCCTGCCATATCATCTCTAGTTATCTCGAACTTTTTAGAAATACAAGGCATTACAGACACCATAAATATCTTTGCTGGATCTATGTTCATTTTTTCTGCATAATATGATTTGATTATTGCTCCAAACATTTGGTGTGGTGACTTACATGTTGACACATGTGGCAATAAATCTGGATAATTCATTTCTATATATCTTACCCAACCTGGACTACAAGATGTAATCATTGGTAGAACTCCATTATTTTTTAGTCTCTCTATGAATTCTGTTCCCTCTTCCATGATTGTAAAATCTGCACCTGTATTTGTGTCAAAAACTTTATCAAATCCTAATCTTTTTAAAGCTGTTACCATTTTTCCAGCAACATTAGTTCCTATTTCCATTCCAAACTCTTCTCCAAGAGCTACCCTAACTGCTGGTGCTGTTTGAACTACAACATATTCATCTTTATCTCTTAACTTTCTCCAAACTACTTGTGTACTATCTTTTTCTTTTAAAGCACCAACTGGGCACGCTTCTATACATTGACCACAGAAAGTACAGTTTACATCATTTAAGCTTGCATTAGAAGCTGTTGATACACATGATGCAAATCCTCTATTAGCTACACTAATTGCTCCTATTTCTTGAACTTTATTACATGTAGCAACACATCTTCTACATAAAATACATTTATTCAAATCTTTTACAATTGCTGGTGACAACTCATCTATCTCATATTCGTTTCTTTCACCATCATATTCTATTTCTGTAACATTATATTTTTCTGCTAATGCTTGTAATTCACAATTACCATTTCTTGTACATGTTAAACATTTTCTATCATGGTTTGATAGTATTAAATCTAAAACTACTCTTCTTGCTTCTATAAGTGCTGGTGTATTTGTTTTTATATTCATTCCCTCTTCTACTTTTTGAATACATGAAGGTGTATATCCACGTCTTCCCTCTATCTCAACTATACACATTCTACAATCTCCAACTTCATTTATATCTTTCAAGAAACAAAGTGTTGGTATTTCTATATTTGCTTGTCTTGCTGCTTCTAAAACTGTTTTTCCTTCTTCAACAGAAAGTTGTTTACCATCTATTGTTATATTTATCATTTTGTTCTCTGACATTATAAAGCCTCCTTTTAATTTATATTTCCCAATATTTCAATGCAAATACATTTATTTACTAATTGCTTTGAATGGACATTTTGATGCACAAGCACCACATTTTATGCAGATACTTGGATCTATTACATGTGCTGATTTTACTTCACCAGAGATTGCACCAACTGGACATTGTTTTTTACAAATACCGCATCCTTTACATTTGTTTGGATCAATTGAATAACTTGCTAAAGCTTTACACTCACCTGCTGGACATTTTTTATCTTTTATGTGAGCTTCATATTCATCTCTAAAATATTTTATTGTACTTAATACTGGGTTTGGAGCTGTTTGTCCTAATCCACATACAGAAGCTGCTTTTATATTGTTTGCTAGTTTTTCTAGTTTTTCTATATCGCCTTCTTCACCTTTTCCTTCTGTAATTCTTTCTAGTAATTCTAGCATTCTCTTTGTTCCAATTCTACATGGTGTACATTTTCCGCATGATTCATCTACTGTAAATCCTAAATAGAATTTAGCTAAATTAACCATACATTTTGAATCATCCATAACTATTAATCCACCAGATCCCATCATTGATCCAATCTTTCCTAATGATTCATAATCTATAGGTGTATCAAGATGTTCGGCTGGAATACATCCTCCTGACGGACCTCCTGTTTGTGCAGCTTTAAATTGTCTTCCGTTAGGAATTCCTCCACCAATATCAAAAACAATTTCTCTTAAAGTTGTTCCCATTGGGACTTCAACTAAACCTATATTATTAACATTTCCTCCTAAAGCAAATACTTTTGTTCCTTTTGATGTTTCTGTTCCAATGCTTGAATACCATTCTGCACCATTTAGAATTATCTTTGTTATATTTGCATATGTTTCTACGTTATTAATTAAAGTTGGTTCTTTCCATAAGCCTGAATTTGCTGGGAATGGTGGTTTTAATCTTGGTTGTCCACGTCTTCCTTCTATTGATTCTAATAGAGCTGTTTCTTCTCCACATACAAAAGCTCCTGCTCCTAATCTTATTTCCAAATCGAAATCAAAACCTGTATTCCATATATTTTTTCCTAATATTCCATATTCTCTAGCTTGATCTATAGCCTTTTGAAATCTTTGTACAGCTATTGGATATTCAGCTCTTACATATATATATCCTTTGTTTGCTCCTATTGCATAACCTGCTATCATCATTGCTTCTACAACACAGTGTGGATCACCTTCTAATATACTTCTATCCATAAAAGCACCTGGGTCTCCTTCATCTGCATTACATACAACATATTTTTGATCAGATTGTGCCATTTTAGTAAACATCCATTTTTTACCTGTTGGGAAACCTGCTCCACCTCTACCTCTTAATCCAGAATTTGTAACAGTTTCTATAATTTCATCTGGAGTCATTTCCATCAAACATTTTTCTAATGCTTTATATCCATCAAAAGCTATGTACTCGTCTATGTTTTCTGGATCAATCACACCACAATTTTTTAATGCAATTCTTTTTTGTTTTTTGTAGAAATTAAGTTCATCTAATCTTTTTACCTCTGTTCCATCTATATCTTTACAAAGTAGTCTTTCAACTAATTTTCCATCTACTAAATGTGTTTTTACTATTTCTGCACAATCTTCTGGTTTAACAACTGCATAAAAAGTATCCTCTGGTCTAATTATAACAATTGGTCCTTTTGCGCAAAGTCCAAAACATCCTGTTTGTATTACTCTTACATTATTTAAATTATTTTCTTTTATTGCTTTATTTAATTCTTCTATTATTTTTGGTGATTTAGATGATGTACATCCAGTTCCTCTACACACTAATATATGTTTTTCTTGTGTATCTGCTTTTAAATTAACACGCAAATCTAATTCTTTACGTTTTTGTTCTCTGATTTCGTGTATCTCTTCTAACTTTTTCATTTTCTATGCCCCCTTTATATGGTTAACATATTTTATCATTACAATTTGATATTTTATTTATATGTTCTATTTATTTTTATATTCTTCTAATACTTTTTCTATTAATTCTGGTGTAGCTTTACCATAAACTTCATCATTTATAGTAAAAACTGGAGCTAATCCACAAGCACCTATACACCTTGTTGCTTCTATTGAAAACTTTCCATCCGCAGTTGTTTCTCCAACATCTATTCCTAAAATTTCTTTTGCTTTGTCTAATATTTTTTCTGAACCTTTAACAAAGCATGCTGTACCTAAACAAACAGCCACATTATATTTACCCTTTGGTTTTAAAGTAAATCTTGAATAAAAAGTAACTACTCCATAAACCTCTGACATTGGCATATCTAGATATTCAGATATTCCTAATTGAGCTGATTTTGGTACATATCCATAGTGTTCTTGAACCTCATTTAATATTTGTATTAAGTTGCTTTTATCTTTTTCATACTTTGAAAGTATCTTTTGTAAATCTTCATCTGCTTTTCCGCAATTACAATTACAGCATTTGTTTTCCATAAAAACCTCCTATAAATAATCGGATTATTAAATTCTATAAACATAGTTATTATGAATTTGTAAATTGGATATATCTTTATTCCGTAGGGAAAGCTCTTTATTAAAGAGCAAAGATAAACCCAAGATTGATTATATCAGACTTGGGTTATATAAACAACATTTTTCTACATTTTTTTAATAGTAATTTTTACTTACGCTTAATAAAGTTTCTACTTTATGAAATTATATGAATTTTTAATTCCAAATATAACTTGTATTTATACTTTATTCCAAAGATTCTAATATTTTTTTCAAATCTTCTTCACTAAAATTATATTTCTTATTACAGAATCTGCACTCAATTTCTGCTTTTTTATCATCTTCTAATATACTAGCTAATTCCTTTTTCCCTAAAGATATTAAGCCTCTTTCCATCTTTTCCCTACTACAATCGCATTCATATGCTGGAATTATATTTTCTTCTATTACCTTTATATCCATATCCCCAGATACTTTTTTTGCAATATCATATAAAGATAATTTATCATCTAACATTTTACTTATAGGATCTGCTTGTTTAATCGCCTCTTCTATTTTTACTATTTCACTCTCTGTTGCATCTGGCATAAGAGTTACCACATAACCTCCAGCAGACACGACACCATCTTTATCTACCAAAACTCCTAATGCAACTACAGTTGGTTTTTGTTCTGATGTTGCAAAATAATTTGTAAAATCTTCTGCTATCTCTCCTGACACAATTGGAACTGTTCCTATATAAGGATTCTTCAAACCTATATCTTTTATTATATTTAAATAGCCATTTTTTCCTACTGCACCAGATACATCAATTTTCCCATTTTCCTTCAAAGGGATTTCTACTCTAGGATTTTGAACACAAGCTTTTACTTTTGGAAACATATTAGTCACAGCAAGCATTGTTCCTATCGGACCATCTCCTTTTAATTGTACAGTTAAATTATCGCTCATACTTTTCAACTCTGTACCCATAATAGCTGTAATAGTTAACAATCTACCAAGCGCTGCAGTTACTGTTGGACTCAAATCATGAGTTTTTCTCGCCTCTTCCACCAAAAAAGTAGTATTAGCCACCACTACATTTACCTTTCCATCATGTGCTAAGAATTTAATTATTCTATCATTATTTTCCATTTATTTATCTCCTATTATAAAAATATATTGCATATTATACTAAGATTTCTCGTTTTTTTCAAGTATAAGAAAAAAGAGATTGTATAAACAATCCCTTAATTTTTATATTTATTTTATACTTATTTGTAGTCTATTCTTCTACTGGATAAACACTAATTTGTTTCTTATCTTTACCTAGTCTTTCAAATTTAACTACACCATCTACTAATGCATATAGAGTATCATCACTACCTATACCAACATTAGTTCCTGGATGCATTTTTGTTCCTCTTTGTCTAAATAATATATTTCCAGCTAGAACGAATTGACCATCTGCTCTTTTCACACCAAGACGTTTAGACTCACTGTCTCTACCATTCTTAACGCTACCTTGACCTTTTTTATGAGCCATGATGTTTCACTCCTTTCGTTTCTTTTATATCTATATCTCTTTAAATTAAGCTTCTACTTTTTCTGCTTTAGCTTCTTTTTTAGCTGCTGCAACTTTAACTGCTGTTATTTCTACTTTTGTGTATGGTTGTCTATGTCCTTGTTTTCTTCTATAATTTTTCTTTGGCTTATATTTGAAAACAACGATTTTTTTACCTTTACCATGTGCAACTACTTTACCTTCTACTTTTGCACCTTTAACAAAAGGACTTCCTACTTCTATTTTTTCTCCATTAGCTACTAAAACAACGTTATCGAATGTAACTTTTTTACCTTCTTCAGCATCTAATTTTTCGAAAAATACAACATCACCTTCTGCTACTTTGTATTGTCTTCCACAAGCTTCTATTATTGCGTACATTTATGTACACCTCCCTTTTTCGTATACTCGCTAACCTTTAAACTTTAGGTAGATAGCCTATTCTATCGTTTATGTACCTTGAATTATGCGGTTACAGTTAAATATTTTAACATAAGTTTCCTTTATTGTCAATCATTTGAATAGATTTTTAATTTTTTTAAAGATTTTTGTGTACCATTTCTCATTTTCAGCTACAATCATATCAGTAGGTGTATTTTTCTCTTCATCAATCTCCTCATTATTTTTGAATATAACACTAGAATCAAAATTATTTATTTTTTCTAATTCTAATTTTTGAGTATTTAATTTTAGAATTTCCTCTACTCTTTTTCTTTCTTCATCAGATGCTACATAATCTTTATATAAATTAATTATTATCGCATCTGTTTTACGCATAGTTTTAGGATTTTTTACATCATATGAATATTCGTAATCTTTATTTTTATTCATCTCATAAAAGAAAATTATTTGTTTTGGTATTTTCTCATATTCTTGCTTTGGTATGTATTTTAATATTTCTAGCACTTCTACATAACTGTTTTCATATGTATCTTCCATCATCGTTTTCCTCTCTTTACCTTAATTTATAATGATTAGTTTTCCTATTCGTCTCCTTGAGTTTGTGTATTCGCAGCCATCTTTTGTTCTTCATATGATTTCACTTCATTGCAATCAATTTCTACAGTATTTCCAAGTCTTGATATTGCTTGACCAGCTAAACTTTTTAAACTAACTTCTTCTTCAAAGATTTTCTCTAATTCAGAAATCCTTTGCTCATAATTCTCCCTTGTAATTTCTTCTTCTAGTTTTCTATCACCAATTTCTGTTATTCTTCTCCCTTTTTGCATACTAAACATTTTTTCAGGAGTACAAAGTATCCATTGACTTGCTTGCCATTCTGGTATATTACCATATCCGTCCCTTATAAAAACTTCTCTAGTAACATCTATAAACCTAATTTCTCCATCTAACCTTACCATATTCCATGCATGTCCACACTCACTAATTCCACCGACAGTTTCATTTTCAATTTCTAATTCATCAAGTGCTTTTTTTATTTCTTCTGAATAATGTTTGCAAACTCCTTTTTTTATCAATCCGTTAGTCTCTTCCTTCGGATGTTTTTTATCTAAGTCTCTCATATTGCTTACTAAATTCTGAATCATATCCTCAAAAACAAAACCATTTATTTCTCCTGCTTCATTTTGCAAAGTTACTGCTGTTTTTCCAATTTTATCTGCTACATTTTTTAGATATTCCTCAAAAAAATCTGCAATTATACTTTCGTTTTGAGTATGTTTTTCCAATTCTGGCAACATTATATCTTCCCAAATTTTGAAAGCATATTGTACTCTATCTTCATCGGTTTGCAAACTACTCTCACTATTTTCTTCATTATTTAATTTTACTATTTGAGATAGTATTGGATTATCTCCTTCATATGATTTTGATTTTCTTAAATATACTTGTAAGTTTTGTTGATCTTGATATGTTTTTGCTACTAACTGTGATTGATAACTGTCTGATTTTAATGGAATATCCTCAAAAAACACTTTTTCAACTCCATATGTACAAACTGCATCAAATAGCGTTTTATAATCATATTCTGCATTCTGCTTAAAATAGCCACAAACAAATCTTATTTGTTCCTCTTGACTTTGCATTTTCTTAGCCTTTTCTATAAACTCCTCGTATGTTTTAATTCCACTATAATCATAACTTACCAATTTATTTATATCATCAGAATATTCTTCATAATTTTTCTTTTGTATTAACATTCTTTCTGAATTACCTATGTGATATATTTCTCTTTCTGGTTGCATTTCAAACATTTTCTCTATGCTTGTTCCTAACCAATCTTCTGGGTGTCCTTCTCTTTGTGCACCATATCCATCACGTTCAAAAGCCATATTAGTAGGATCAAAATGAATTAGTTCATCGCCTAATCTTATTATAGCCCATGCATGGGCTACTGTCCCCTTTCCACTAACTTCTTCACATGGAATTTTAAAATAATCACAGTATTTTTTTATAAAAGGTGCATATTGCATACATACCGCATTTTTCAATAAGCCATTTTCCATTCTGATGTATGGTTCATATACCTGCATAGCTCCACACTCTGTGCTTGTACCTTCTTTAATCTCTTTATATGAACTCAAATTGAGATTTTCATATTCTTTTTCTCCATTTTGAGTTTCTAATAATATTCCCACTAAATCTGCTATTCTACGTGGTTTTGCGGGATTATGTTTGTTATTAATTCTAATTATCGATTTTCTTTCTTCTGAATTTGATTCTTTAGCAAAAGTTTCTTCATTTGCCTCAAAAATTACTCCATATTGTTTTCTTATTGCCGCCATTCTTTTTCTTAATGTTTCTTCCAAAAGCTCTTGCTTGTGAAATCTAACCGCCATTGTCTTTCTTAGATAATTTTCTACCTCTTGTAAAGCACCCTCTCTTTGGCTTTCATCCCACACATTATATCTTGACTGTATATCCATAAAAACTTCTTGGTCATAATTTGCACTTTGCCCAAGAATATCTACAATTTCATATGCATAAGTTACATTTTCCATAAAATATTTTCCTAATAATTCTAGTCTTTCTTCGTTTGAATTTAACTTTTCTGCAATTGAAATTAATTCATCATATGTTTTTATTTCTTTTGTATCTATATCCATATTTTTCCCCTTTTGTTTTTTTATTATTATTCTTCCTCTTTAACTTGTTTTTCTTTTACTTGTTTCATTCTAAAGAAACCTTTGGTATCTAAAAATTTTCTAAAATCTTCTTCTGTTCCTTTTATAAATCCATCTTTCAATAATACACATGCATGATTTTTATCTAAATATAGATAATATCTATCTTTTAAAATAAATACTTTTTTTATTTCTACATAATATACTTTTCTGCTTTCTCCTTGATATGAACTTATAAAATATTGATCAAAAAAAGAATATTCTGCATAAGAATCTTTTTGCTTTTGATTTATCATTCCTTTGTATTGTTTTTTTGCTTTTACTCGTTCTCTTATAAATACATATATTATTGAGGCTAGTATTACTATAATTCCTATAAAAGCAAACTTCAATTTTTCAATATTTTGTATATCTATAATGATTAATATTAATGCAGATATTACTACTATTATAAATTCAATAATTTCTTTAACTCCATATTTTTTTGCATGAAACTCGATATACTTATCATATAGTTCTTTTGAATATTTTGTTTTATTTTCAAACAAGCTCTCCATTTTATATATCAATCCTTTCTGTCTATATAATAGATTCATATTTGCTATTTACAATAATTCATGATTGCTCTTTTTTCATAAATTATAACATTATTTATTTTTGTTTACAAATACTTTTATATATATTGTTATATTTTCCGGAAATTTTAGCATAATAATATTAATATTTATTGGAGGTTTTTATGTTTAGGACTCAAAAATTTTATATGTGTAAAGATTGTGGAAATATTATTGGTGTAATAAATAACACTGGAATTCCTATGTATTGTTGTAGACAAGAAATGGAAGAACTCACTCCTCAAATCATTAATTCTAAAAATTCAAATCAAAATGAAAAAAGTAATTCTCATCATTCTTTAAAAAATACCCATGAAAGCGATATTTTCAAAGTTGGAAAAACTATTGATGGAAAATCCATTTCTGTAATTGTTGACAAATCATATTTAACACCAAACTCTATTTGTTGGGCTTATATAAATACCAAAAAAGGTGGTCAAAGAAAAAATATTTTAAAAGATGACTCTCCAGTTGTCAATTTTAAAATTGTAGATGATGAAGTTATTTCCGCATATCTTTATTGTAGTGAACATGGCTTATTCAAATGGATTTTTTAAAAACACTGGTAAGCATTTTTCTTACCAGTGTTTTCTTATTATTTGTATTCTTTTATTTCTATACTTTCTATTACAACATCCTCTAGTGGTTTATCATTTGAATCTGTTTTTGTACTTGCTATTTTATCTACAACATCCATTCCTTCTATTACTTGTCCAAATACTGTATACTGTTGATATAAACTCATATATCCACCATATTTTTTATACATATCAATTATTCCTTGTGGAAATTGATAATATTCTTTAAGAAGTTGAGCTGTTTCTTCATTATAATGTGCTTGAGTTATAAAAAATTGGCTTCCTAATGATGAAGTTCCTGTTCCAGAACTTGCCATACATAAACTTCCTCTATATGGTAATATTTCTTCTGATAACTCTTCTTCAAAGCCTTTACCCCAAATACTTTCTCCACCATATCCTGTACCTAATGGATCTCCACCTTGTATCATAAATTCATTTATAACTCTGTGAAATATTAATCCATTATAGTATCCATCTTTAGCATGAGTTTTGAAATTCTCAACTGCTTTTGGTGCTACATCATCAAAAAATTTAACAGTTATATCTCCATATTTTTTTACATGTATTACTGCAATTGATTCTCCCTTTTTAGGTTTTGCCATTTGCTTTTCTGCATATTTTTCATAATCTGATTTTTCAGTTTTAGAAGAATCATCCGTAGTTGTATTGTTATTTGTAGTTTCATTTTTTACTGTATTATCTGTTGTATTATTATCTACAGTATTGTTATCTGTTGTTGTGAAAGTTGCTTCATTGCTATTATTAGCTTTAGTTTCATCCCTACTTATTCTTTTACTTTCTGTATCTTTTCCGTTATTCATTACTAACACGACTATTCCTCCTGTAATTAAAACAACAATTATAATTGCCAAAATGATTTTAATATTATTTTTCATTTTTACCTCCTAACGATTTTTCTTTATAATATTATCATTTAATATTTTTTTGTTCAATATTTTTTTATATTTTTGTATGTAATATTATGTAAATCTATTGTATTTTTTCCATAAATATGCTATAATAAAGTTAGGTCGGAACTGGTAAAGATGTTTACCCTCATGGCCAATACAAAAGCTCTTCAAACTAATTCTATTACACACATTGGATTTATATATCTGGGTTGATAAGAGATCAACAAGGTTAGGTGTTTAAGTAATAGGGAAATAATTTTTAAAGGAGGATTTATGGAAGAGGTTATTTAGAAAGAACACGTCTTTGTTATGGTAAGATGTGTTCTTTCGTTTTATGTATATCAAATTATTAAACAATCAACAAACAATATTATTCTTTATAAATTCTAATAGCATTTAATATTGTTATTGTACTTACACCAGTATCTGCTACTACTGCACTCCACATTGGCGCTATACCAAGAACTCCTAGTACTAATACTAAGAACTTTACGATTAGTGAAAATGCTATATTAAATTTTACAATTCTCATAGTCTTTTTTGCATCTTTTATACAATGAGGTATAATATCTATATTATTAGAGATTAGAATACTGTCTGATACATTATTTGCAATTTCTGTACCTTTTCCCATTGAAATTCCAAAATCAGAAGCAGCAATAACTGGTCCATCATTAATTCCATCTCCAACAAAAATAACTTTTTCGCTTTGTTTTAAATCTTTTACGTTTTTCTGTTTATCAGCTGGCAATAGGTCTGCATATATTTCTTTTATATTTAACTCATTTCCGACTCTTTGTGCTTCTTTTAAATTATCTCCTGTCATCATAACAACTCTTTTTACGCCAACATTATTTAAATCTGTAACAATATTTTTATTACTACTCTCGATTTCATCTTTAAAACTTACATCAGCTACAATACTCGTATCTACCACTAAATATATTGATCCTTCTTTTTCTGTAATATTATTACAATTAATTTTATAATCCTCTAAAAGTTTTTTATTTCCCAATATAATTTGTTTGCCTTCTATTGTTCCGTATAAACCTTTTCCCGCTATCTCTTTATAATTTTCTACCTTTTGTTTAACTGCATCTTTCTTTAAATTTAAAATTGCATAGCTAATTGGATGATTTGATAAACTTTCTAAACTAATCATATAGTTTATTGCTTTTTCTCTATCAAATTCTTCTATTACGTTTAATTTATCTACTTCTTTTTTACCTGTAGTTAGAGTGCCTGTTTTGTCAAAGCAAACAATTTTTATATTAGCTAAATCCTCTATATGTTTCGTTCCTTTTACTAAAAGTCCTCTTTTTGCCATAATTCCTACTCCCGCAAACATAGCCAAAGGAATTGATATTACTATACTACATGGGCATGATGCCACAAGAAAAATAAGACTTCTTTTTATCCATATCTGATATGTAAGAAAACCTAAACTTGCAGGACCTATTGCTATTATTAATGCAATAATCATTACTATTGGAGTATAAATTTTAGAAAATTTGGTAATTACATTTTCTGTTTTTCCTTTATTATTTACTGCTTCATTCACTAATTCAATTATTTGAGAAGCTGTTGAATTTTCTGCATCTTTTTCTACTTTGCACACTATTGCACCTTCTGTATTTATACTTCCAGATAAGATTTCATCATTCATTTTTACTTTTCTCAATTTACTTTCGCCTGTTACTGCTGAAGTATCTAATTTTGATTCACCAGATAAAATAGTACAATCCAAAGGAACTCTCTCACCAGGTTTTATTAATATTTTTGCTCCAACTTCTACTTCATCTGCATAAACTATTTTTGTTTCATTATCATTTATAAATAAATTTACATTCTCCTCTTTTATTTCAGAAATTTCTTGAATACTTTGTTGAGATTTTTCTAAAGTTTTTTCTTCTAGGAACTCTCCAAGCTTTGATAATAGGATTACAACTGCACTTTCCATATATTCTCCTAATACAAAAGCTGCTATAACTGCAATTGTCATCAAAGTAGTTTCTTCAAAGTTCAACTTAAATATATTTTTAATTCCTTCAAATATTATATCAATACCTGCCAATATAATAACAGCCCCAAAGCTAATAGCCTTTTGTTTTTCTGGTATTATAAATATTGATGCAATAAATAAAATTATAGCTACAATGTATAATCCAATTTCTAATTTTGATATTTCTTCTTTTTCTTCATGATTACCATGGCAATGTTCACAACATCCATGACTATGTTCATGTTTGTGACTGTGCTCCTCATGCTCATGCTTGCAATCATGATGATTATGCTCTTGATTAATATTACATATACAATTATATCTACCACACTTTTCACATTTTTGTCTCATATTATCTGCCTCCTTCCTGAATGTGTTCTAATGCTTGAGATATTATTTGCTCTACATGCCCATCTTGCAAACTATAAAATACCTGTTTTCCTTCTTTTCTATATTTTACTAATTTTGATGTCCTAAGAATTTGTAATTGGTGTGATACTGTTGATTGATTTAACTTTAATAACTCACATAAGTCGCATACACACAATTCTGTATTTATAATTGCAAGTATTATTCTCAATCTTGTACTATCAGAAAATATTTTAAACATATCAGCTAAATCTATTATTTCTTCTTCATCTGGAGTTTTCATCTCTACATCTTTTATAACTTTATAATGTGGATATTTTTCTCCGCAAACAAAATCCTCCATTTTCATCATCCTCTCCTCACAAATTCTTTTCTATTTAATGTATAAATTATTTTCAACATATGTTCATCTGTTCATATATTAATATTAACATTTTTTATTTTTCATGTCAATACTATATATTATTGTATTTTCTACCATTGCAATCTCAAATATCTCTTATACTGGTTATCATGCAGCACATAGCTCATATATGAGTTCACAATCTTCTGGCAGTTATGGCGAAAGTGGAAGCATTGGTGGTAGTTCAGGTGGAGGCTTTAGATAAATTAATATTACAAAAAACTCGCTATTAGATAGCGAGTTTTTTTATAGTATTAAGTTTTTATTAATATGCATAATTACGTGGGTTTTGTGCTACACCATTGACTCTTACTTCGAAGTGACAATGGTTTCCATATGAATCGCCTGTATTTCCTACTCTTGATACCACCTGTCCTTGAGATACCTTTTGTCCTGCTTTTACATTTACTGAACTACAGTGTGCATAATATGTTTCTACACCATTTCCATGAGAAATTATAACTAAATTTCCATATCCACCTGAATTCCATCCTGAAAATTTAACTGTTCCTGCTGCAGCTGCTTTTATTTTTGTTCCTGCAGGAGCTGCTATGTCTAAGCCTTTATGTATTGTTCCCCATCTTCCTCCAAATTCTGAACTTACTACTCCAGAAAGTGGATTTATAAGATTGATTCCTATATCAACTTTTTTCTTTGTATTATTTGCACCTCTTGATACAGACATTGTTCCAGTTGCTTGATAATGTGTTGAAGCATATGTTACTGTTTGTTTTACTTCAGGTTTAACATATAATTTACTTACAATTTTATCTGTTTCCGTAAATTTTGCAAGTTTTTTCTCGTATTTTTCGACAACTCTAATCTTATCTATGTTGTCACTTTTTTTGTCTTTTAATTTTTTTACTACATCTTCAGCTTTAGAAAAGCTTGGCACATAGTATTTTTCCTTGTCTTCGACTGTTATTGCATAATAATGATAATATTCTGTTCCTTTCTCTTTTACTTTTGCTAAAATCTCTTCATCATTAGTAACTATTCCTTTTTTTAACAAACATAGCTCATATTCTGGTAATTCGTCTATCTGAACAAAAGCTACATTTTCTGATTCTCCATTTTCTATAAACTCATTTATCTTTTTTTGCATCTCCACCTTGTCTTCGCAATATCCAATGAGTTCTCCATTGAATGTTACACTATATATTGGTTTATATGCAAAAGCGACTAAGCTTACAATCATTATAGCACTTAATACTATTAGGAACAAAAACTTTACAGACGTTCTCAAATGTATTAAAATATTCCTCATATAACTTCCTTTCTGTTTCGTTTAAACTAATTTTATTATATGCTTAATTTAGCTTTAGACAGTATTATTTTACCTTAATTAGCTTTTTTTCTCAAAGCGGATTTATCTTATTTATTTTGAATTATTCTATGTTTTCTCGTTTTTTCTCATTTTTTCTCGTTCTTCCTTTGCTATCCTCTATAGTCTTAGGGGATTGCTGTAATTGGCTTGAAATATATAACTTCCTAATTTTCCTACAAAAAAAAGGAAGTCATTAACCTCCTTTTTATCTACTGTTGTAATTCATTTTTTACATTGCTTATTTCCGTTGGTGTTGCTGGTGCAGCTGGTTTATAATAGCCTTTTACTTGTGCTATTTTAAAAATCTCATATTGTGAATTTTCGCAATTATTTCTTATTTGTTGTATTGTTTGCCTTAGTTGCATATTCTCCGCTTCTGATATAACACCTTGATAAGTAGTTAAACTTGCTTTAATGTTATCCAAGACATCATTTACCATTGTTTTCTCATCCATTTTGTACCTCCTAATTATTTAAAAAAGTCATTAATTTTTGTTTTGTATTTAGTGCATCCTGTGCTGATTTTGAAAAGAATTGCTTTATTTGAGGATCTACACATTGTGATGCATATGTGTTTAATTTTTCATATGATGTTTCGTGTGCACCTATCAGGTGTCTCAAATTTTGTAATTCAACTTGACTTAAATTTGCCATACGAATCCCTCCTTAAGTTTTATAATGTTATTATTTACGGTTTTAGGAAATTTATTCAAAAAAAAAAGATAGAAAGTTCCTAAAACCTTCTACCTCTGTTACAACTACACCCTATTGAACCATTACCATTTATTGCTCTATTTGCTCCTAGGCAATTACATACTGAACTATTATCACCATTACCGTTTTCATCATTGTCGTCATCATCATCGTTATTATTTCTTCTACATAAGCTTCGGATAATACACGTAATTAAAGCAACTATATATGCCAATATTGTATATACTATTGCAAAAATCAAATCAGATGCATCGAAAGCTATAAATACTATTACTATTGCAAATGCAAAAACAAACGCAGCCACTGTAATCGGACTATTCAGTAATCTTTCCATTATCACAGCTATTATTATTGTTGCCAATGGCAAAATAAAAAATATTAATAAAGTATCCATATGTTATCTCCTTATTTTCCTAGATAATAATTGTATATCTCTCAAAATCCTAAATTATACTTTGCAAGTCTAATTTATTTTCTTGATATATCTTATGAATTCTTTATTAATATTGTGATTTTTCTTTTAATTATATTTTACTTCAACTAAATACAAGCCTTGTGGTGGCAATGTTTTTCCTGCTCTTTCTCTATTCTTTGATTCTATAATACTTGGAATATCTTCAGGTTTTATTTTTCCGAGACCTACATCAACTAGTGTTCCTGATATTATTCTTACCATGTTATAAAGAAAGCCATTTCCCGTAAGTTCAATAATAATTCTTTCTCCTTCTTGTCTCACTTCTGCTTTATATATAGTTCGTACACTACTTTTGCTGCTAGTTCCACTTGCTTTGAAACCTTTAAAATCATGTTCACCAATAAAATATTTTATTGCATTTTTCATGGCTTGTACATCCAATTTTTGAGATACTTGATATTCTAAACCTCTATAAATAGCTGTTCCTTGTTCTGAATTATTTATTATATATCTATATGTTTTTTCTTTACACTTATATCTGCTATGAAAGTCCGGATCAACTTCTTCTGCCTTTTTTATTCTAATAGATTTTTTTAATTTTGAATTGATTGCATATGCCATTTTCTCAATCTCTATTTTGGTATTTGTTTTGAAATTTGCAACTTGCCCTAGTGCATGAACTCCAGCATCGGTTCTTCCAGATGCATTAACTTCTACTTCTTCTCCTGTTATCTCAAAAATTGCTTTTTCTATTTCCCCTTGTATGTTTAATTTATTAGGCTGTTTTTGCCATCCGATTGAAATCTTTTCCATCATATTCTATTGTTAGTTTTATGTTTCTCATTTTTCTTCCTTTTCAAAAAATCTGTTCATTAGAACAGATTTTTTATGTTTATTTACTTCCTTCTTTTTTTCCAATTTTTATTTTTTTAAATTTATTTTTAAACTTTTTCAATCTATTTAGTCTGGCTTTTTTCACATCTACAAATCTATTTGTTACGACATTTTTTATTAAAAGTCTTCTTAATGAATCTTCTTTGAGATCTGCTATTAATGTTCCTTCTTTTGCTATTGAAATCTTACCTGTTTCTTCTGATACTACAATTGCTATAGCATCACATTCTTTTGATATACCAATTGCTGCCCTATGTCTTGTTCCAA
This sequence comes from uncultured Clostridia bacterium, assembly GCA_947626605.1. Classification (GTDB taxonomy): domain Bacteria; phylum Bacillota; class Clostridia; order TANB77; family CAG-508; genus CANPVP01. The sequence continues at coordinate 20,472 of CANQSV010000016.1, forward strand.
GTTCTTTTGCAATATCTTGATCGTCTGCTAATGGTAACATACATGCTGCTGCTGCTATTTTATTATTACTTATAATAACAGCTCCATCATGAAGAGGTGTTTTAGGTGTGAATATATTAACTAATAGTTGTGGTGAAATATCCGCTTCCATTATAACACCAGTATTTATTATATCTTTTATTTGAATATCTTGTTCGATAACTATTAGAGCTCCAGTTTTTGAAGCTGCTAATTCAGATGTTGCAATTACTATTTTATATATATCTTCTTTTGTTTTAGCCATTAAACTTTTATCTATTCCAAAATATCTAGTTAATTTATTAGTTCCTAATTGTTCTAAGCCTCTTCGTAGTTCTGGCTGAAATATAACAATTAAGACCAAAGCTCCATATGTCATAATAGATGTTAGTAAGTAATTTAAGATTTTTAAGTTACATATAGAACTTATTGCTGTTACAATAACTAATAAAGCTATACCTTTTATCAGTTGCCATGCTCTTGTTCTTTGGGTTATTTTTATCAGTTTAACTATTAAAAAAGTGACTATTACAATATCCAAAATTACTGTTACAAGTTTTAGTGGATGTTCCCATAAACCATGGAAATATGCTATAATATTTTCATCGTAAAATTGTTGAACTATTGATATTAATTCGCTTTTCATATAACCTCTTCTTTCCTATCTTGATATTACCAAATAATATATAACTGTTCCAGCAAAAGATAATACCATTAAGCCAGCTAAAGTAGCTGCTACAATTCTTACTGCTAATTTACTTTTATCAATTCCTTTTTTTGCCATTTGTTGTATCCTCCTTTGAAAAAAATCTTTCATTTAAAATATTAACACAACAATATATTTTTTTCAATATAAATCAAATGTATTTTTTATGAATATTTAGGTTTTTTTGCATAATTTTCTATTTATTTGTTGTATTCTCCTCTTTTGTAACATATGTCCTTTTATGTCATATACTGTTAGTATAGGTATATTTTTGATATATCTTATGTTAAAATGAAAGGATTGAAATATATGGAAATGGATACTCAAAAAGAAAAATGTCCTGAATTAGAAGTAGATGGATTAATAGCAGGTGGAAAACAATTTGATTTAGATATTACTCTTCCAGAAGATAATAGAGATGTTATATATGGTGTTATAAGAGATTGCTATAAAGATCCTGTAGAAGATGCTGTGGTAAAACTTGTAGAAATAGAATACGAACATGGAAAGAAAGTAAGAAAACCTGTTTCTCATACTTTTACTGATAAGCAAGGAGAATTTGTATTTGGTCCTCTATGTCCAAACAAAGCTTATGAAATAAATTTCTGGGCTGATAAGGTTAAACATGTGAAATTATGTGCTAAATGCACTCATGAAGGAAAATGCTTAAAAGGTGTTCACAAGAAATGTGATTGTTTTATAGATGACAAAGACTGTAAAGGTGAACCAAATAAAAACGAAGATTGTTGCGGAAATAACAATCCAAAATATTAATTAACAAAAAGAGGAATATAATTTATTTTATATTCCTCTTTATTTATCTAATTACATTATTCCCATTTTTTTTGCAAAGTTTTTACCCTTTTTCATCATTTTTCTTTTAGTACTTCCCATACCATCTGAATACATCATTGCAACTCCAGTTGTTATAATTCCCCCTATAATCATTCCTTTTATAAATTTCATAATATATCCTCTCTTTCTTTTTATATTTTCTATTAACTCTTATTAGTTTGTTTTTCTCTATTATTATTATCGTTTTTGTTTAAAAATATATATTTTTTTAAAAGAGAATATATTTCATTTCCTGCAATAATTAACAAAAATACTCCAAAATATTTCCTAAGACTATGTGCGTTTATGTTTACAGATAATTTAGCACCTATTATTGCTCCAATTATTCCAAAAATTATTATAGGAGTACATATTTTGAAATTAATCTTTTTTTTAACAATATTATATAATATTGCAACTATTGAAGTAGGTATAAAAAATACAAGGTTTGTCGCTTGTGCTATGTGTTGATTCATATTCATAAAAATTCCTAAACATAAAATTAGTATTGTACCTCCACCCATTCCTGTTGCAGTAACAATACCAGATACAAATCCTATTATTATCTCTTTCACTTAATATCTCACTTTCCAATTTTATATAATCATTCTAATTGCACTATAGATTAAAAAAAATAAAAAAAATAATTTTAAATATTTATCAGGAATTTTATGCAATATTTTAGCTCCTATAAATCCGCCTACTACACCTCCTATAGCACAAAGCATTCCTACTTTCCAGTTTATATAATTATTCTTATAGAAAAAAAATGCACTTGTAATTACCATTGGTAATATACAAAAAACTGAATTAACTCTTGCATCACTTTCATTTAATTTTAATATATATACAAAAGCTGGCACTAAAACCATTCCTCCTCCTGAAGAAAATAGTCCACTTATAAAACCAGCTAATAAGCCTATTATTGTTTTTTTAATCATACATCATCACAATATTATTTTGTCTTTTTATTATTTTTATATACATTTACTTATTCACTTTTGCTTCTCATCATTTTTTCTAAAATATCAACTGCTATATTGCTAACAACATTTTCTATTCTGTGAACTTTTCCTATTATTTCCAATTTTAGATTCTCATCACTTACATTGTCGATTCTGTCCAAAAACTTTTCTAATTCTAATAAATATTCTTTGTTGTTGTATTTTTCATGTTTAAAACAATCATCTAGTTCTTTTCTTCTATCTTCCTTTTGCTTCATATAATATCTCCTCTCTTTTTTACTGCTAGGCAACTTTTTATTACTTTAAACGTTATATTTTGTGTATAATGTGTAATTTTACTACATATAATGATAAAATACAACAAATTATACTTATTTTATATTTAGTATAAAATACTTTATTCAATAGGGATGATTATATATGATTAAGATAAAATTGTCTGATTTACTTGGCAAGCATAAAATGAGTCAGAAATCTCTAGCAGAAATTGCCAAAATAAGACCTGCTACAGTATCAAAAATGTATTATGAAGAAATTAAACGTATAGATGTTAAACACTTAAATAACATCTGTGCCGCTTTCAATTGTCAAATTTCAGACTTATTGGAATATATTCCAGACGAAAAGCCAAAATCAGAATAGAATAAAAAAGCGAACCCTAGATTTTCTTAGAATTTGCATTTGTTAGAAAATCTTGGGTTCGCTTTTTTTATTCTATATTCTCATCTTTTATATAATACTTAGTACCTAACATTTTATCTGGTAAATATTGTTGCTCGACTACATGATTTGGATAGTCATGAGGATATTTATAACCTACACCATATCCTTGCTTTTCCATTCCACTGATTGGCGCATTTCTAATATGCATTGGTATTTCTCCTGTATCTTTTGTTTTAACATCTTCTAAAGCCCTATTTATTGCTAAATATGTTGCATTAGATTTTTTTGATGTTGCTACATATGTTGCAGCTTCTGATAATATTATTCTTGATTCTGGCATTCCTATCATAGTTACAGCCTGCATTGCAGAAGTTGCAACAACTAGAGCTTGCGGATTTGCCATTCCAACATCTTCTGAAGCTGCTATAACAATTCGTCTTGCCAAAAATACTGGATCTTCTCCTCCTTCTAAAGCTCTTGCAAGATAAAATATAGCTGCATCAGGGTCACTTCCCCTCATGGATTTTATAAATGCACTTATATTATCGTAATGACTATCTCCATTTTTATCAAATATTGCTTTTCTACTTCTTATGCTATCTGCTGCAATTTCATTTGTTATTTCAACATATCCTTCACTATTTACAGGTGTTGTTAACACCGCTACTTCTAATCCATTTAGAGCTGTTCTTACATCTCCTCCACTTACTTGTGCAATCTTCATTAAAGTTTCATCTTCTATTTTTACATTATAGCTAGCTAAACCATCTTCTCTTGATAAAGATGATTTTAATATCGTAAAAATATCTTTATCTGTAAGAGGTTCTAATTTAAAGATCATTGATCTAGAAATTAAAGCTTTATTAACTTCAAAATATGGGTTTTCCGTTGTAGCACCAATTAAAATTACAGTTCCATCTTCCACAAATGGTAGTAGAGCATCTTGTTGCAATTTATTGAATCTATGTATCTCATCTATAAACAATATACATTTTCCTGTTGGATTTAAGAATGGATTTTTAGCCTCTTCTATTGCTTTTTTTATATCCGAAACACCCGATGTTACTGCATTTAATCTAGTAAATTTATATTTAGTTGTTTCACTAATAACTTTTGCTAAAGATGTTTTACCACATCCTGGAGGTCCCCATAATATTATGCTTGTAAGTCTATCGGCTTTTATAGTTCTATATAAAATTTTATCTTTTCCTACTATTTTTTCTTGACCCACAAACTCTTCCAATGATTTTGGTCTCATTCTATATGCCAAAGGCTTTGATAAATCCATAAATTTCCACGTTCTTTCTAAAAGATTTAAATTATTGTTAATTAATACTGTTTTATTATATTTTTTATCCAGCTAATAAAGAAAGCCCTTTTCTAATTATATCTTCTACTTCTAAATTATTTGTATCAATTTTATCTATTGCTTGTACTATTTCTTTTCTATTATATCCTAATACTTGTAAAGCTGAAATAGCTTCTGATATTTTTTCCTCATCAACTTTATTATTTTTTGTTTCTTCTATTTCTCCTCCGTTATAGTCCTTTAGTTTATCTTTTAATTCTAAAATTATTCTTTCTGCTGTTTTTGCACCTACTCCTTTTACTTTTTTCATTTTTGCTACATCATTTGAAATTATCGCTATTGCGAATTCTGATGGTGTTATGCATGAAAGTATTGTTATTGCTGACTTTGCACCCACACCGCTAACGGATAGTAATAGTTCAAACATTTTTAATTCTTCGTTTGTTAAAAAACCATATAAACTGATATTATCTTCTCTTACATAATAATATGTATGTACTTTTACTATACTTCCTATATCTCCAATTTTATCTATTGATGTATCTGTCATGAATATTTTATATCCTATTCCGCCTGTTTCTATTACCACATAATTATTAAGTTTCATTTCTAGTGAACCTTTTATATAAGCAAACATACTTCCTCCCAATCAAACAAATTTTCTTGTTTTATTTTATCATATAATAATTTTTTTTCAAGTATTAATATGGATTTTTTTTTATTTATATGTTACAGTATATTTATATTAGTTTTAAGGATATAAGGTATGGAAAAAAATTATTATGAATTATTAGAAGTAAGTCAAAATGCTTCTCCAGAAACAATTGAAAAAGTTTATAAAGTTTTAGCAAAAAAATATCATCCTGATTTGCAATCACCAGAAAAGAGAGCTGAATCAGCTGAAATCTTTAAGCAAATAACTATTGCATATGAAACTCTTTCCGACCATAATCTTCGTGCAGAATACGATAAAAAATTGGAACAACAAAAAAGTTCTACTATATCTGTTGATGATTATCAAAAATTACAGCAAGAAAATGACTTCTTAAAGAACAAGCTTAATAATAATAATAATAGCTCAAATTCAAATCAGCAAACCAAACCTCAGCACAATTCTGCTTATGGTAGATTTTTGAACAATCTTAATCGCTCTCAGAATGATAAAAATGATGAACCTATTTTTATAATAAAAATACCACCACTAAAAAAATTATTAAAAATTTTAGCTGTAGTTTTTGCAGTTTTTCTTATTATTTTTGCTTTATCAAAAATACCTTTTGTTAAAAATTATTTTGATATTTTATGTAACAAATTTCCTTTTTTAAGAATATTAGTTACTGTAATTGTGAGTATTCTTCAGGGTATACTAGAATCATTAAAGATTATATTTCATATTAGTTAATATTTCTTTTTATGCTCGTTTACGTCAAAAAAGGACTAGACAGATAAAACTGTCTGGCCCTTTTTCTATATAATTTTTTTATATCCATGTTCCATATTTTTTAATATAGATTCTCTTTGCAAATAATGCAACTACACAATATAATCCTGTTACTCCAAGTATTACATTCAAATATTTTAATGTTACAGGAACAAGTCCTATTGCTTTTCCTAAAATTGTATATGGAACTAAAATTCCTATAATACTTAATAAAATAGATGATGTGAAAACTATTCTACTTGCATGACTTTGTGTTATTGGATTTTTAGCTGTTCTAATAATATGCATTCCTATAAGGTTTGAAACTATACTATAACTGAACCATACTGTTTGGAAAATAGCTGCTTCCCTAATTCCAAATATAAACCACAAAGAAGCAAATACTAACAAGTCAAAAATTGAACTTAATGGTCCCATAAATAACATGAAATGTTTTAAATCCATAATCTCTAATCTTTTTGGTTGCTGTAAGTATTCTTTATCAACATTATCAAATGGTAAAGTCATTTGTCCAAAATCATATAACAAACTTTCTGTTAACAATTGTATTGGTGTTTCTGGTAAAAATGGAAGCAATACACTTGCCATAATAACAGACATAACCTCTCCAAAGTTAAAGCTAACGGCCATTTTTATATATTTCATAAGATTTCCAAAAGTACGTCTGCCCTCTGTTACACCATCTAATAAAACATTTAAATCTTTTTCCAAAAGTATAATATCTGCAGTTTCTTTCGCAATATCAACAGCAGTATCAACAGATACTCCAACATCAGAATTTGTAAGTGATGGAGCATCATTTATACCATCTCCCATGTAGCCTACAACATTTCCTGATTCCTTTAAAATTCTTACAATTCTTGCTTTTTGAATTGGAGATAATTTAACAAATACATTTGATTTCTTTAATAAACGAACAACGCCATTATCTGCCAACTTGTCAATTTCATTTCCTGTAACAATTTTTTGTGTATTGATATTTACTTTCTTGCATATACATTTTGTAACAGCTGCATTATCACCTGTTAAAACAATAACTCTTATTCCGGCATTATTTAATTTTTCTACTGCCAATTTAGCACTCTCTTTTGGTGGATCTAGAAAACCGACAAATCCAACTAAAGACATTTGAGTTTCATCTTGTACGCTAAACTCCTTATCCTCTTCTAATATTTTCTTGTGACATACTGCTACTACTCTTAATCCATCTTCATTTAATTTACCTGCTATCTTTTTAATATTTTCTTTTATCTCTCTAGTTATTGGTTTTATTTCATGCTCATAATCAATATTAGTACATATATTTAAAATCTCTTCAACAGCACCTTTTGTAATTAAATACCTGTCACTTTCATTTTCAACTACAACAGATAATCTTCTTCTACTAAAATCAAATGGTATTTCATCAATCTTTTTGTATCTATCCAATAAACTACTTAAATTATTTTTTAAGGCTCTATTTATAACCGCTTCATCAATGCTTCCTTTTAAACCTGTTTGAAAATATGAATTTAAGAAAGCATGTCTTAAAACTCTGATGTTTTCGTTTCCATAGACATCAAGATACTTTTCCAACACTATTTTATCTTCTGTAAGTGTTCCTGTTTTATCAGTACATAAAACATTCATAGCTCCAAAATTTTGAATTGAATCTAATTTCTTTACTATTGTCTTCTTCTTAGACATTCTCACTGCACCTTTTGATAAACAAGATGTTAAAATAACTGGTAAAAGCAAAGGTGTTATTGTTATAGCTATAGCAACTGCAAAAGTAAATGCTAATATATAATCATGTTTCCATGCATTTAATAAGAAAATAATTGGTATTAAAACAAGCATAAATTTAATTAATAATCTACTTATACTTTCAATACCTTTTTGGAAATTTGTTTTAGGCTTTCCTTGAGTTAAAGTACGAGCAACCTTTCCGAAATATGTGTTATCTCCTGTTTTTATAACAACTGCTTTTGCACTACCACTAATAACATTTGTACCCATGAAACATATATTATCTAAGTCTGTTATACTTTCTATTTCATCAATATTTACTAATTCAGTATTTACGTTTTTTCTTACAGCATCTGACTCTCCTGTAATAGAAGATTGTCCAACATATAAATCTTTAGCTTCTATAACACGTAAATCAGCTGGAATCATATCTCCTGCAGAAAGAATTACTGTATCACCAAAAGTTACTTCTTTTAATGGTATTTGAATTTTCTTTCCATCTCTAATAACCGCACTAGTTGTTTCAACCATTTCCTTCAATTTTTCAGCAGCATTATTTGATCGAAATACTTCAAAAAATTCTAGAAGAGTACTTACTAATACCAAAACTGCAATTACAATAATATTTGCTGGGCTAGGATTTTCTGGCAAAATAATATCTGTATAAACCAAAATAAAACTAATTCCCAACAAAATGCTGTTAAATGGGCTAAGCAAACTAGATAAAAAATAATTGTACCATTTTTTTGGTTTTGCTTGCTTAATTTGATTATACCCAAAATTTTTAATGTTCTCTTGTGCTTTTTGATTGGTAATTCCTGAATCTTTTACATTGTACTTTTTCTTAAAGTCTTCTGTACTAGACATACAATCTTGACCATATATCTTTTTCACATCGACTTCTTCTTTTCTTGTGTTTGCCATTTTTTCATACCTTCTTTCTCTAAATTAGTGTACCACTAATTGCAAAAAAGTACTATAATTTATGAAATTTTTTTATATTTAATTAATTCAAATTATATTTTTTTATAATGTCATATAATTTATGAGTTGGAAGACCAACTACAGAAGTATAATTTCCGTCTATCTTCTCTACAAAAACACAAAATTCGTTCTGAATTCCATATGCAGCAGCCTTATCCATAGCATGTCCAGTTGCTATCCATTTATCAATTTCATCATCTGACATACTTTTCAAAAACACTTTAACTTCATCAAAAGTTTTATAAACTTCACGCTCTCCATTCTTTTCAACAATAACACAAAGACCTGTAATAACACCATGAGTTCTATCATCTGCAAGCAAAGCTTTAATCATCTGCTTTGCATTATCTTCATTTGCAGGCTTACCGAAAATCTTTCCATTTTTAGCAACAATAGTATCAGAACCAATAACAATTCTATCTCCACTAGTTTTATCAAAAACATCTTTAGCCTTTGCATAAGCTAAATTTGTAACTTGCTCTTGTAAATTTTCGCCATCCTTTAAAAGCTCCTCAACTCCGCTAACTATAACATCAAACTCAGGAACGATTAAACTCAATAACTCTTTTCTTCTTGGCGAAGCAGATGCTAATATAACTTTCATTTACGCACCAACTTTCATATTAATCTATTAATACTTCTTTATTTTATATCAAAGCTTTCCACTGTTCTTCCTTAAAACCTACATAAACTTCTTTTCCTGATATTAGCAAAGGCCTTTTAATAAGCTTTCCATCACTTGCTAATAACTTAATCTTCTCTTCATCAGTCATACTTCCTAGTTTATCTTTTAAATTAAGTTCTTTATACTTCAAACCGCTTGTATTAAACCATTTCTTTAGATCTAGACCACTCTTCTCTATCCATTCAGTAAGCTCCTGTAAAGTTGGTGTATCTTCAACGATATTCCTATCTTCAAAATTTATATTTTTTTCTTCCAACCATGCTTTAGCTTTTTTACAAGTAGAACATTTTGGATATTCTATAAAAATATTTTTCATTGTTTTTCCCTCCATTAATCAATAATTGAAATTTTTTTACAATTATAGCATCATCTATTTATAAATGCAATAAGGGGAGACGCATACGCGTCTCCCCCGTTTTTCTTAGCAGCCCATAAGATGTTCTGCTAAGTCTGTCCATCCTTCAATCTCTTCATCATCCATGTCATCGAACTCGTCAAAATTGTGTATGAGTCTGCCTCTATCTAGAACCTCATCTGCATCAAGCAGATTATCGGTATCAACCCAGATTTTGGCAGCTCCACCCATTCCTGACTGTTCTCTTGCATCATGAATTAATTCATTGATGGAATCCCATTCGAGTTCCCAACTGTCAATAACCTCGTTGTCCTCGATGAGAACCATGATTTTGTCAATAATGACATACCCTTTTCTAGGGATATCATCAAGGTCGAGCTCTTCATACTTGTAAACATATTTTCCCATAAAGCATATCTCCTTTCATGGGGTCAAAGGGTTTATATTCGTACCTACTTTCCTTGGAAAAGTAGAGTTTTATTATATCATTATGTAAAGGGTTGGTCAAGTTGGGGGAGTGGAAATGAATATGTATTTTGATGAGATTTCTGAAAAATTTCAGAAAAATATTCCTAACCCCAATAAGAAATATGTAAAAAAACCAAAAAAAGCTTGATGAAAATTTCCTAGATTATCTTGGTTATTGAAATGAGAAGTATTATAGGAATGGGTTTGTGATGGTTCACAGATTGTTATGGGATACTTTGAAAAATAAACAAAAAATGCAATTGTATCTTTATTACTCTTTATCATTTTTGTGATAATATGCAATATTAGCAACTTTATCATACATTGTAAAAAGATGATCCGTTATTTCATTAAAAATCAATGTTTTAGATTTATCTACAATATCAACATCAACAGAATATGAAGATTTGATGCTTGATAAATTCTTATTCCAAACTTCTTCATTTTCTATTTTCCATTCTTGTTTTTCAATATAAAATATTTCTTTTTGAAGTTCTTTTAATTTACGTGCATTAACATAATAGTTACCATTATTTGATTTTTTATATATTTTAAAGTGATATACCTCTTTACGTATTTTATGTATTTTAATATTAACATAATTAAAAATTTCATTCCAAAATTCTTCCTTGTTTTTACTTTTATAATCAAAAATAAAATCTAGATTTCTATATAAATCCCAAAAATCATTTAAATTTATCTCTGAAATATTTATATACTCGTCTATCGCTTTTTCTAAATTTTTTTTATTTTCAGTATCAACATATTGTTTTATTTGTTCTTTTGCTTTTAGATTTATATCTATACCTTCTTCATCTTTTTTATTAATCTCTATCATTTTATCTACAATTTTTTCTTTGAAATATGTTAATTTATTAAATTCTACTGCCCAAAATTGACATTGCTTCATTATTGATTCCAAACATTCTCTTCTTTTTATAAAATAATCAAACAAAGATGTAAAAATTAAAACTATAATACCTGCTAATATATTTAATAATATATTACCTATGTATTGAGCTATTTCATTATTTCTAAATCCAAATACTAATAAGGTCGCAGTCAATAATATAAATATGCTAGATATTGTACTAAAGTAGAACAGGCTCTTACTAAGTTTCATTTTGCTATTTTTTCCTCCTTGATACTTTTTTATTATTTTATCCAAAATATAAAGCTATTGGTGTTACAATAAATGACTGTTTATATTTAGGCAAAAAAATCTTGTACATTGCATCTTTTACTTCTTGTATGGATTTTCCAAATTCTTTATTATATAATCCAAAAAAGTTTTCATCTTTGCTACAATCCTTTGTTACTTTTCCAATTACTTTAATATTACCACCATATTTAAAATCTATCATATTGGGATTCTCTCTTAAACAAGTATCTTTAATAGGAATTATCAAATTATCAGTAATTATTAATTGTTTTGCAGGAAAACAGGATTCAAAAAATATAGTAAAATTTGATATTAATTCCATAGCACTTTTTGCCTGCTTTGTTGTATCATCATTACTATTAGATGTTATATTCATTATTTTTACAAAAGCATCCTTAAATTGCTTATTACTTATTGAATTTAAATATTCGTGGTTTACAAAATTAAATGGCACTTCTAATGAAATATAACTTCCATATTCAATTTCACTACTATTTTGTATTATTTTTTCATTATTCATTATGTATTCAATTAGATTATCTAACAAATTATCATGATATATCTTTTCAACTACTTCCTTAGATGTACTAGTTTCTATTATAGATTTAGTTTCTTTTTCTTTTATATCACATTCTGTTTCTATATCACTTGAAATTATTCCAGGTAGTCCTCCTTTAACAGTTGCTTTAATTTTTTCTTCAGGAGTATCTGATTTGTATCCATTCTCTATTTGGTTCGAGTTTTCTGTTTGTCCTTTGTTTAGTATTCCTCCATATATTTGTGATATGTATGAATTTACAATTTCTTTATCTATATAAATATAATGTTTCAATTTTATTTCTCCTTTCCAAACAAAAAAGCAAAATATATAGTAAAAAACTAAAATACTTTGCTTTTGCCTATTTATTTAATTATATTTAAATTCATAGCATATTCAAAAGATATTATTTCAAGTCTTTTAGTTTTTTTCCATCCTTCCTCTCTATGTGACAATTCCGATATATCTGTCACAGTTTTATTCTTTAGTGTTTTTATTATTGTATCAATTATTTCTTTTTCAGTATCACTTATTTTGTCTAATTTATAATTCCCCTTACTTATTATTTTCGTTGTATTACCATTTTCAGTTTCGATATCTTCTCTAATATATTTATCATCTAATAATGATATTTCATCATATTTCTTATCAATAATAGTAGGTCCAAATTTTTGATTTTGATATGTTAAACCAGTAATAGATACACTTCTTTGATTAAAAGATAACATATCTATAAACCATAAATATTTATTTAAACTTGTAATAGTTAAATTCTTTACTTTGCTAGCAACATAAGAAATTATATTTTCAACTTTTTCTATATCTAATGATTTATATCCATTATATATATCAGGCTTTCTGTTTAATGCATATCTTAAATATCTTCTTATGTTTTCTTGAATTTGTTCTTTATCTATACTAATAATTAATTCTTCAGAAACTATTTTTTCATATGTTTTATCATTGATATTACCATTTTTATATGCTTCTTTTACTTTTTCTATAAATTTACTATCATTATCAATTAATAATTTTATATAATCACTTTGAGATTTTGTTGGTATGCCACCTCTTTCATATCTATTGATAGTCATTTTACCAAATCCTAGGATGGCAGTTAATTCTCTTTGTGAAATATCATATTTTTCTCTTAAATTAACTATATCTCGTGGTTTTATAATGTTTGCTTTTTCTCTATATAGTTCATATATTCTTTCGTTGTTTTCCTCCTCAATTGTATTTACATATAAATCTTGATGGCATTCTTTGCAAATTGCTACATTTTCATAGGTGTTTATTTCTATTCCTCTAAATTCTTTTACATCCCTTTTTTCTATTTTATACTCTACTTCTTTTTTACAATATGGACAATATACTCTCATTTTAATTCACCTCATCATATTTACCAAATTCATGTACAGACATACAAACTGACTTTTCTGTACTCTCGATTCTAATCTTAATATAAAGTTTAGTGTCCTCAAATAACGGATCAAATTTAAATATCCACCCTTTATATTGTGGATCTCTGTCTTCTTCTGGCCCTGCATAACAGTCATCTACTGAGAGTCCTCTTATAATGTTTTTTACATCCTCAGAGTTTAAATTATACTCTCTCATAAATTCTTTATTTTTTTCAGTTCTGATAATAACAAACTTATCTCAGCTATTATCATCGTCTACAATTCTTTTAATTTTCAGTAAAATTTGACTTTTTATTTGATATCCTATTGTATTCATTATATGCCATCTCCTTCTCAAGTGCCACTTTTTGATGGCATTTTCATTTTACCATAGTTACTATTATTAGTCAATACACTTTCATGAATTTATTGGTAAATACTGTATAAGTGTCAATGATGTGAAACATAAAAAATAATTTAAATCATATTATTATGTTTTATCTTATATATCCAATC
>CANQSV010000017.1 GCA_947626605.1 uncultured Clostridia bacterium
AACACAGAAGTTAAGCTCTAATGTGCCGAAAATACTTGCGAGTTACCTTGCTGGGAAGATAGGTTATCGCCAGTTTTTTTTTTGTGAAAAGTAATTAATAAATTTATTTTTAGGACTAAATTTATTAATTACTTTTTTTATATTGTAAAATAAATCTAAATATCAAATCTTTTGTTGAAAAGATTTTTTTTTTGTTGTATAATACCCTATGTTATATTAAGGAGGCTTATTGAAATGCTATATGTAGTAAGACATGGTCAAACAGATTGGAACTTAACTCGTAAAATTCAAGGTAAAACAGATATTCCTTTAAATGCTAACGGAATTGAACAAGCTAATTCAACAAGAGACTTTTTAAAAAATGTTAAATTTAGTTTTGCTTTTTCTTCACCTTTAAAAAGAGCAAAAGAAACTGCAGAAATCATTTGTAATTCTAGTACAAAGGTTACACTAGATGGAAGGATTGAAGAAAGAGGAATGGGGGATTATGAAGGAAAAAGTCCAGAAACGTTTGATATACAAACTGCATGGAATTATGAAATAAATAGTGAAATGGGGAATATAGAAAAAGTTAAAAATCTATATGGAAGAGTATCTGAGTTCTTAGAAGAATATAAAGATATATATCAGAATGAAGATGTTTTATTAGTAACACATGGTGGAGTAATTCCAGCTATATTAGCATATTTTAATGGAATTCCAGAAGATAATAATTTTTTCAGAAGAAAATCTAGGAATTGCGAAATAATTAAAATAGATAATAATGGAGATATATCCTATTTATTAGATGAATCGGTAATTCTGTAAGTAATTAGAAGTGAGGTGTTGATTATTATGTCAAAAGTATTATGGAAATCAGGAACTTTTTTGTATCCTTTACCAGCAGTATTGGTATCATGTGGAAGTATGGAAAATTCTAATATTATGACTGTTGCTTGGACAGGAATTTTAAATACAAAACCAGCAATGGTATATATTTCAGTTAAACCTGGAAGGTATTCATATAATTTAATTAAGGAATCTGGTGAATTTGTTATTAATTTAACTAATAAACAATTAGTTTATGCAACTGACTGGTGTGGTGTTAAATCAGGAAGAGAGTTTAATAAATTTGAAGATATGAAATTAACAAAAGAAAAGGCAAATTTTGTAAGTTGTCCAATGATTAAAGAAAGTCCTGTATCTGTTGAATGTAAAGTAGTAGAGGTTAAGGAGTTCGATTCTCACCATATGTTTATAGCAGAAGTTTTGGGGATTAATGCTGATGAACAATATATAGATAAAAAAGGTGCTTTTGATATTAGTAAATGTGGTCTTATAGCATATTCAAATGGAAGTTATTGCGAAGTAGGAAAAAAAGTTGCTAAATTTGGTTTTTCTGTTGAAAAGAAAAATAAAAGTAAGAATAAACAAAATAAATCTAATTAAACTTTGAAAATGCAGAAAGAACAGGAAAAAAATGACAGTAAAATATTGACATATGTTGATGTTTGTGTTAAAATACTTTAGCATATGTTTTTAAATATGCTCACATCGTTTAAAAAGTAAAGCTTAAGAATTACGGAGGTGTATTATAAATGGCTGCAAAAGGACCAAGAGAATCAATAACTTTAGAATGTACAGAATGTAAAAGAAGAAATTATTTAACATCTAAAAATAAGAGAAACAATACAGATAGATTAGAAGTTGTTAAATATTGTAAATACTGTAAGAAACGTACAACACATAAAGAAACAAAATAAACAAGCTGTTTTTAGGAGGAATCAAAATGGCTAATGATGAAAAAAAACAAAAAAAGAGCAATCACTTTTTTAAAGATTTTAAAGCAGAATTAAAGAAAGTTATTTGGCCAACACCAAAGCAACTTGTTAATAATACTATAGCTGTTTTAACTATAGTTTTAATATTAGCAATAATTGTTTTTTTCTTGGATATAGCTTTTGAAGCTTTAAACACATATGGAATAGATAAAATAAGAAGTGCGGTTTCTACATCTGCAGAACAACCTGAACAAAATTCTTCTGTTGAAGAGAATAAAACTGAAAACAATTCTACAAGTAATAATACTACAGAAAATAGCAAGGATAAAAACAATACAACAGAAAACAAATCAACAGATAATAAAAAAGAAAACAACACAACAGAGAATAAATCAACAGATAGTAAAAAAGAAAATAATACAACAGAGAACAAGTCTAAAAAATAAAAACCGTATATCTAAAAGTTTGAGTGTTAGATAAAGTGAATAATAAAGGAGGCTAATATAATGTCTCAAGATGTAAAAGATAAATCACCAAAGTGGTATGTTATTCATACATATTCAGGCTATGAAAATAAAGTTAAAACAGATTTGGAGAAAACTGTAAAAAATAGAGAATTAGAAGACTTTTTCTTTGAAATAGTTGTTCCAATGGAAGAGCAAATAGAAATTAAAGAAGGAAAAAGAAAAACTAATTTAAAAAAAGTATTTCCAGGGTATGTTTTAATTAAAATGATTGTAACTGAAGAAACTTGGTATATCGTAAGAAACACTAGAGGTGTTACAGGCTTTGTAGGTTCTGGTACAGATCCGATTCCACTTACTGATGAAGAAATAAGAAATATGGGATTTGAAGAAGTTCCTGTTAATATTGATTATGATGTGAATGACTCAGTAAGAGTTCTTAATGGACCATTAGAAACATTTGTGGGAACAGTACAAGAAATAAATAAGGAAAAAGGAAAAGTTAAAGTACTAGTATCTATGTTTGGAAGAGAAACTCCAGTAGAACTTGAGTTTTCTCAAGTACAAAAAGTAGAATAAAAGCAAAAAATTTATTTAAATCAATAAATTATATATAATGTGGAACGAAGGAGGTGCACAAAATGGCAGCAGCTAAAGAAGTTACTAATATTATTAAACTACAAATAGAGGCAGGTAAGGCAACACCAGCTCCACCAGTAGGACCAGCATTAGGTTCAAGTGGTGTTAATATTATGCAATTTGTTAAAGAATTCAATGATAGAACTGCTAATCAACCAGGTATGATAATACCAGTTGTTATAACAGTATATAAAGATAAATCTTTTGATTTTATAACAAAAGTGCCACCAGTTGCAGTATTAATAAAGAAGGCAATTAAATTAAATAAAGGTTCTGGAAAACCAAATAGAGATAAAGTTGGAACAATAACTTTAGATCAAGTAAAACAAATAGCAGAACAAAAAATGGAAGATTTAAATGCAGCATCTGTTGAAGCAGCTATGAGTATGGTTAAAGGTACTGCTCGTTCAATGGGTGTTGTAGTTTCAGAATAATAAAAATCATTATCCTGTGTTGTTAAAATTAATTAAAAACGCGGTTACGTACAAAAGTACGCACCCTTGCCTTTTTAATTAATTTTGCCTAGCATTATAATAATTTTTATCATTCTTATAAAAAAGTAAATAGAAATTGGGAGAATGTTTATGCATTCGTTTGAACCAAAGGAGGTAAAAATGAAAAAAGGTAAGAGATATTTAGAAGCTGAAAAGCTTGTAGATAAAAACAAAAATTATGATATTAAAGATGCTATTGAAACTATTGAAAAGTTTCCAAAAGCAAAATTTGATGAAACAGTTGAATTACATGTAAAATTAGGTGTTGATTCAAAACATGCAGATCAACAAGTTAGAGGAACTGTAGTACTTCCAAATGGTACAGGTAAAACTTTAAGAGTTTTAGTATTTGCTAAAGGTGATAAAGCTAAAGAAGCTGAAGCAGCTGGAGCAGATTTTGTTGGAGCAGAAGAATTAATACCAAAAATTGAAAAAGAAAACTGGTTTGAATATGATGTAATTGTTGCAACTCCAGATATGATGGGTGTTGTTGGTAGATTAGGTAAAGTATTAGGTCCAAAAGGTTTAATGCCAAACCCAAAATCAGGAACAGTTACAATGGATGTTACAAAAGCTATTGCTGATATTAAATCTGGTAAAGTTGAATATAGATTAGATAAAACTAATATAATTCATTTAGGTTTTGGTAAAGTATCTTTTGGAACAAAAAAATTAGTAGAAAACTATGAAACAGTTATTGAAGCTATAATAAAAGCTAAACCAGCAGCAGCTAAAGGTCAATATATTAAGAGCGTAGCAGTTTCTACTACTATGGGACCAGGTATTTTTATAGACCAAAAATAATTTATATGAATATGATTAGCCGTAGAAAGTAGGCATAAAATAAGCCCTACCGAGGTGAATATATGGAACGGGATAAGCTTAGTTTCGTATGTAACCTCTATGGCTATATATGAAACTAAGCTTTTTAATGTATAAATAAAGTAGTCTATATAAAAATTGTTTTTAATAATTACAAAAAATTTAGATTTTATTAGCAATTTATTGCTTAATATAAAAATTATTTTTAGGAGGTGAAACAATGGCAAGTGAAGCAATACTTAAGCAAAAGGAAGAAGAAGTTAATGCTTTAGCTGAAAAAATAAAAGATGCTAAAATCGTTCTTCTAACTGATTATAGAGGAATTACAGTTACTGATGTAACAAAACTAAGATCAGATTTAAGAACAGCTAAAGGAGAATATAAAGTTATCAAAAACAATATAACAAGAAGAGCTTTAGAAAAAAGTGGTGTTGAAGGTTTAGAAGATTGTTTAGTTGGACCAACAGCAGTTATATTAGGATTTGAAGACTATCTAGAACCAGCAAAGGCAATTTACAATTTCTCAAAGGAAAATGAATTTTATAAAATTAAAGGCGGAATAATCGAAGGTAAAGTAATGACTCCTGAAGAGATAATTACTTTAGCAAAATTACCATCAAAAGATACTTTGGTTGGTATGCTTGCTGGTGCATTACTTGGAACTATTTCAAAATTTGCAGTTGCATTGGATCAAGTGCGTGTTCAAAAAGAGAATGCTTAAAACAAACTAAAAGCGGCATCTTACGTTGTCAAACTTCATAAAAATTTTTTTCGATGTACAAACGTACTATCTCAAAAATTTTTAATCGTTTTCCTAGTAATATACCACTTTTACTTTGTTTTAGAGATTTAAGAAAACTAGCAAAAAGTTAAATTTGGAAGAATCTAAATAATAATAAAAAAACAGAGTTGTGAACTTAAATCACAAAAAATAGAAATTAATTTAATTGGAGGATATAAAATGAGTAAAGAAGATATGATTGAAGAAATCAAAAAAATGACAGTTGTTGAATTAGCTGACTTAGTAAAAGCTATAGAAGAAGAGTTTGGTGTATCTGCAGTTGCTGCAGCAGCACCAGCAGCAGGAGGAGCAGCAGGAGCTGCAGCTGCAGAAGAAAAAACAGAATTTAATGTAGTATTAAAAGAAGCAGGAGCAAATAAAATCCAAGTTATCAAAGTTGTTAGAGATGCAACAGGATTAGGATTAAAAGAAGCTAAAGAATTAGTTGATGGAGCTCCAAAAACAGTTAAAGAAAATGTAGCTAAGGAAGAAGCTGAAGAATTAAAAGCTAAATTCATCGAAGCTGGAGCAGTTGTTGAATTACAATAAAAACATAGAAAATTTTATTGTAAAAATTACAAATTAAATAATTGAACTATAGAGGCGAGCATTGCTCGCCTTTTTGTTTTTTATATGATGGTTGCAGAAAAATAATAAAAATGTAATATTTAGACAATAAAGTACAGAAGTCCTCATTTTAGTTATATAAATGACAAGTGTCTGTAAGCACTACAAAAAAGTCATATTGAATCACCAATGAGAATATGCAATAATATTATAGGATATTAATATATAAATGCAGAAGGTGAATTTAATGAGGATTAGTAAATCAAAGAAAATAAAGATAGGAATAATAGTATTAACTTTAATAATACTTAGTATTATTGGCTTAGGAATAGGTCAAACAAAAGCTAGTACAAGTGTTAATTATAAGATTAAAATTGTTGAATTAAGAGAAGACTCTAATCTGGGGTATGGAGAACTAAGAGATCATGCGATAACGGATAGATGTATTAAAATTTGGAATTTAGTAAGAGTATGTGATGAACAAGGTAAATGCGAAGAATTACCTTTATACTGTTTACAAGCAGAATTAGGATTTAATTCAAGTGGAACAGGAACAAATGGACTCGGAGATCATACCGCAGAGTATGATAAAGCATTTGATATGAAGTTAAAAAGTGATAAGCAAATGCTTAATAATGGAAATTATGAAAATGATAAAGAAAAGAAGAGTGTTCAAGAAGAACAGAAATTAATAATTGAGAAGGAAGAAAACAAAGAAAAATATAACAAAGTAGTATGGCTTGCAGATAATATGTATATTCCAAATGAAGATACAGTAGAGGATAAAATAGAAATATTAAAAAAAGCTGGAATAATAGAAGAAGACAAACTAACAAAATTTACACCAGAGGTTCAAAGAACAATATTAAATGGCTTAAAAACAAAAGAGAGCGAGCACCTTGAAATAGATGAAGAAAATATAGAAAGTATGAGTGAAGCTGAATTAGAAGAACTATTTTATTCTGAATGTTTTCTTTCTGATGATATAATGGAAGTAGTACAGCAATTAGCTTTTTGGTATATAATTCATGAAGATGATAATGATAAAAAGGACAATTATCATAAAGAAAATTTACCAGACTTATATTGTACTGAAACAGAAAATGATAGTACAAGTACGAGCACAAGCCCAGGTCAAGACTCATATAAGACACTAAAAAGTGTTTATACTAGTGCTATTAGCTGTGGAGGAGGTGGCTCTAAAGCAGTTATTTTTAAAATAGGAGATGAATATCAAGAGAATGCAAAAAAATACTATGATTGGCTAATAAAGGAGATAAAAAATCAAGAGGGAACAGCTTATTATGATAAAGTGTCTTATGATAAATCCCCATATGAGGAAAATAGTAAAAGTAAGGTAGCTGTAAAATTAAAAACAGATACTAATAATATTAAGGTAGCAGAAGAAGGAGAAAATTATATTGTTGGACCATATGAATTAGAAAGAGAGTTTTGTGGACCATTTAGCTTAGAAACTGAAACAATACCAGATAATTGTACAATACTAAAAGAAATAGATAAAGATGGTAGTGGAGATAAAAAAGAGACTGAGCAAGTAAGTAACCTCGAAGAAGTAGTTGGAGAAGACAAGGGAACATATAAATTCTATCTTCAAATACCAAAAACAGAAGATATTTCAAATGTAAAATTAAAAATAAAAGTAAAAAGTAATAATAGATTATTAACATTATTATTAGGGAAAGATGCTCAAAAAGAACAACCAGTATTATTAGTAGAAAACAAACCAGAAGAAGAAAGCTTTGAAGTTGATATTGTATTAAAAGGACAATTTAATTTCAAACTTGTAAAATACTTAAAAGGTATAAGTGATATAAAATTAAAAGATGCAAAATTCACAGTATCTATAAAAGAAAAAGATAAGAATGAAGAATTGGTAAAAAATACTAATGGAAAAAATGAATATACAACAAATTCTGATGGTACTTTTGAGATAAAAAATTTAGAGATATCAGGACCAAATAAAACATATACGATAACAGTAACAGAAACTGAAGCTCCTAAAGGTTATATAGGATTATCGGAACCGATAACTTTCGAAGCAACATCAAAATTAAATGATGAAGGCAATGCTTATGTATTGGAATCAAAAGAAGAGATGAAAGTTGAAAATGCTAAAAAAGTAGAGGTAAAAGAAAATGAAATTTTAGTAGAAGCTGAAAACGGACCAGATATACATAAGGGCGTTAAAGAAATATATAATCAAGATTCTGGATATGATGGAGATGAAGTACAAGAATGGGTAATTCATACTAAAGTACCATCTGAAATAGAAAAATATGGAAAATTCGAAATTACAGATAAAATTGATGAAAAGCTTGTTTATCAAACAGATCAAAAAGTAGTTGTTGCAGTAGTAACAATGGATGGAGAGGGCAACAATAAAAAAGAAAAAACTTCCCAAACATTAGAAGAAAATAAGAATTATAAAGTAAATTATGATAGTAGTTCAAAAACTTTAACCATAAAATTTGTAGATACGACGACAAATAGCGATGGTACTACTGAAAATAAGTTTGAAGGATTAAAAGGGTTAACAGCTGGAAGTACAATTTCAATTAGATTTAAAACAAAATTTGCTGTAGATGAGAATGGAAAGATAATTGCATTAAATCAATCAGTTCCTAACCAAGCTAAATTAACATATGGAAATAAATCAAATGAAACAAGAGAAATCGTTACAGAAAAACCAGAAGTTCATACTGGAAAAGCAGGAGTTTACAAATATAACGAAAAAACAAATGTAGCATTAGAGGGAGCAAAATTTAAAATTGCAAAATCAAAAGAAGATGCACAAAAGGGAAACTTTTTAAAGGCTGAAAGTGGAAATGAAATTGTAAAAATATCAGGTTCAGATGGATATGCATGGTTTGAAGGACTAGAATTTGGCGAAGATGCCATGGATAATGTTAAATATTTAGATAAGGATACAGGATTATTTAAATATGACTGGGATAAAGTGGAAACTAAATATTATATAGTAGAAACAGAAGCTCCAGAAGGTTTTGAAAAAGTTGATGATATAATGGAAGTAACAGTTAAGAAGGATGCTGGAGAAGCAGAAGAAGTAAAAGACCAAAATTCTATAAAAAATCATCCAAAACCAGGGTCATTTAAATTAAACTTAGTAAAATATCTAGAAGGAATTAGTGACATAAAATTAAAAGGTGCAGGATTTACAGTATCTATATTAGATGAGAAAAATAAAGAGTTGATAGAAAATCCAGCCAAAGTTTACACAACAGATGAAGATGGAAGTTTTGAAATAGAAGATTTAGTAATAGAAGAAGATGGAAAAACTTATACAGTAACTGTAACAGAAACAAAAGTACCAGAAGGATATATAGGATTAGAAGGACCAATAACATTTACAGCAACATCAAAATTAAATGATGAAGGAAACAAATATGTATTAGAAGCACAAACACCTACTGTAACTAATGCTAAAAAAGTAGTAGTAAATGAAGACGAAATATTAATAGAAGCAGAGAATAGACCTATAATCCATAAAGGTGTAAAAGATATCCAAAATCAAGATTCTGGATATAATGGAGATGAAAAACACGATTGGGTAATTCAAACTAAAGTGCCAGTTTCAATAGATAAATACGGAAAATATGTAGTTACAGATGAAATTGACGAAAGATTAGTATTCTGCGGATATGATGATGTAACAGTAAAAATACTTAATGGCAAAGATTTAGTAAAAGATACAGATTATAAAGTAAACTATGATGAAAAAACTAGAATTTTAAAAATATCATTTATAGAAGATCAATTTGAAGCAGGAAAGAAATTCAATCCAGGGGATACTCTAGAAATAAGATTTAAAACAACTTTTGCATTAGATGAAGAAGGAAATATAATAGCATTAGACAAATCAGTACCAAATCAAGCAACATTAATATATGGAAATAGTTCTGATGAAGAAAAAGAATTGAAGACTGAAATAGTAGAAGTACATACAGGAAAGACAGGAGTTTACAAGTATAATAAGGAAACTGGAATAGCACTAGAAGGAGCAAAATTCAAAATAGCAACAAGTTTAGAAAATGCTAAGAATGGAACTTTTGTAAAAGACGCTGAAGGAAAAGATATGGAAGCAACTTCAAATTCAGAAGGTATAGCAATGTTCTATGGACTAGAATTTGGAGAAGATGCATTAAATATAGCAAAATACAAAACAATAGATGAAATAACTGGAGCAGAAGTATATAGATATGACTGGGAAAAAGTTGAAACAAAATACTATATAGTAGAAACAGAAGCACCAAAAGGATTTAATAAAATAAATGATCCAATAGAAGTAACTGTAAAGAAAGACTCAAATGAAGTTATAGAAATAAAAGATTTAGTTTCAGTTGCAAACGTACCAATAACAGGTTTCTATCAAATATTAATAAATAAAGTTGATGCTTCAGGAAATTACTTAGATGGAGTTAAATTTACAATAGAAGGAAAAGAAACTAATGGAAGAGTAATTGAAAAGCAAGAATTTGAGAAACAAGAAATAGAAAAAACAGAAACTGAAAATAAAGAAACTGGAGAACAAGAAATAGAAAAAACAGAAACAGAAAATAAAGAAACTGGAGAACAAGAAGTAGAAACACAAGAAACCGAAGAACAGAAACCTGAAGAACAAGAAGCAGAGATACAAGAAACCGAAGAACAGAAACCTGAAGAACAAGAAACAGAGATACAAGAAACTGAAGAACAGAAACCTGAAGAACAAGAAACAGAAACACAAGGAACTACAGAACCAGTAATCGGAGAAAAAGTAATTGAAGACGGAATAACAAGCCCAATAGAAACAGATGGAACAGGAAATGCAAAAGAAATAGTATCAAGAGAAATAAAAGAAGAAAATGTTAATTTTATAGATACATACACAATAACAGAAACAGAAACAAAAGAAGGATACTATAAATTAAAAGACCCAATAACAGTAAAAATAGAAAAAGCATATATAGAAAATGAATATAAGATAAGCAAAGTAACAGTAAATGATCAAGAAGTAAAAGACAAAAC
The DNA here is from genome assembly GCA_947626605.1 of uncultured Clostridia bacterium. Taxonomy (GTDB): domain Bacteria; phylum Bacillota; class Clostridia; order TANB77; family CAG-508; genus CANPVP01. The sequence continues at coordinate 10,574 of CANQSV010000017.1, forward strand.
AATATTAGAAGTAGAGCTAGAAGATACAGACGAAAAAGCAAAAATAACAATATCAAAAGAAAACAATACTTTAAAAATAGTAGTAGAAAACATTCCAGTTGAAAAGAAATTTGACTTAGCATTAAGAAAAGTAATAGTAAAAGTTACTGACGAAAATGGAAATGTAAAAGATATAGTAGATATAGATGGAGAAGACAATAAGAGAAAATTAGTAGAAGACACAAAAAATCTATATAAAACTGTAGATGGAACATTAGAAACAACAGCAGAATATAAACATAGAAAAGATCCAGTATTAGTACAAACAGGAGATATAGTTACATACGAAATAAGAATTTACAATGAAGGAGAAGTTGCAGGAAGAGCAACAAAAATAGTAGATGCTTTACCAAAAGGCTTAGAATTTGTTGAAGTAGTAGATGGAGATTATAAAGTTAGTCAGATAGATAAATGGATGATCCTTGAAAAACAAGGAGAAGGCAACTTAAATCCATTTAATGGAGAAAAATTAGATTGCGAAGTTATAACAATAAAATGTAAAGTTGTAGCAGAACCATCATCAGAAGATACAGTATTAACAAACATAGCATTTATATATGAAGAATACAATTCAGAAACAGATACAGTAATAACAAATGAAGAAGGTCAAGATGAAGATTCAGAACCATATACTTTCCCAACAGAAGTAACAACAGGAGAAATGTCAAATTATACGGGAGACGAATCAAATGATAATGATTTAACAAAGAATGATTACTATTATAAAGGTGAACAAGATGATGATGACTTTGAAAAATTAGTATTGAAAAAGAAAACTATATTTGATTTAGCATTAAGAAAATTCATAACAGAAGTAGAAGGAACACCAGTAAATAATAGATATCCAGAAGTAAAAGAAGGAACAGACGGAAGAGACTTTAATTATGAGCATACAAAAGAACCAGTAGAAGTAGTATCTGGAAATACAGTAATATATACAATAAGAATCTTTAACGAAGGTCCAACAGATGGATATGCAAGTGAAGTAATGGATGATTTACCAGAAGGTATAGCATTCCTACCAGAACATGCAACAAACGTAGAATATAGATGGGTAATGTATAAAGAAACAACAAGTGGAGAAGCAGATTATGAATATGCAGGAAAGAAATACGTAAAAACAGACAATGCAAATGAAGCTGATATAATAGTAACAGATTATTTAGATAAAGAAGTATCAGAAGCACAAGGAAGAGATAGCTTATTAAAAGCATATGATAAAGAAAAAGGAATAACAGACGGAAATCCAGATTATAGAGATGTAAAAGTAGCATTTAAAGTAACAGAAGCAAATACATCTGATAGAATAATAATAAACACAGCAGAGATTTCAAGAGATGAAGATAAAGACGGAAACGAAGTAATAGATGAAGATTCAACACCAGGAAATGGAGAAGAAAACGAAGACGATATAGATAAAGAATACTTAAAATTAAAATACTTTGATTTAGCATTGTTAAAATGGGTAAGCCAAGTAAGCGTAACACAAGATGGAAAAACAACAGTAACAGATACAGGACACACAGTAGAAACAGCAAGAGATGAAGATCCAGTATTAGTAACAATAGATTCAAAGAAATTAGATTCAGTAGTAGTAAAATTCATCTATGATATAAGAATAGAGAATCAAGGAGAAATCGAAGGATATGCAACCGAGATCAAAGACCACATACCAGAAGGATTAAAATTTGTAGCAGAGGACAATCCAGACTGGGAGCAAGTAGATGAAAACACAATAACAACAAATGCATTAAAAGATACATTATTACAACCAGGAGATACAGCATCAGTAAGAGTAGTATTAACATGGATAAATGGAGCTGATAATGTAAATCTAAAAGTAAATTATGCAGAAATAAGTGAAGATTACAACGAATGGGGAGTACCAGATATAGACTCAACACCAAACAACTGGAAAGACACACCAGGAGAAGACGACGATGACGATGCACCAGTACTACTAACATTAAAAACAGGACAAATGCCAGTATACTTTGTATTAGGAATAGGAGTGTTAGGAGTAACAGCAGCAGGAATCTATTTAATTAAAAAATATGTATATGACAGAATGATATAAATAAAATAAAATGACAAACGAACAAACCTATGGTTGTTCGTTTGTTTATTTTTTTATTGACATCTTTTATAAAAAATTATATACTATGAGCATAAATTTTTGTCACTGTTTTTTATAGGAGATATAATTAATGAAAAAAAATATATTTATAAAAAATTCTATATTATTAAGTTTATTATTATGCAGTTTTAACATTTCTAGTAATGCTACTTCAGGAAAAATTAAAGGGGATGAGATTAGGCTTAGAAAAGAAGCAACAACTGATTCCATAGCTATTGAAACTTTCAATAATGGTGAAGAATTAGATATAATAGAAAAAGATGGAGAATGGTATAAGGTTAATATAAATGGATATAAAGGATATATATATCAAGACTTTGTAGAAGTAGATGAAGAAACAAGTACAAATACAACAGAGAAAAAGAAAGAGAATAAAAATGATAAGAAAGAAGAACAGTCAAACAAAGTAGAAGAAAATACAGAAAAGCCAAAACAAACAGAAGAAAAAGAAGATAACAGTACTCAAAAATTGGAAGAAAATAAAAAAGACGAAAGTACTAACAAAAAAGAAGAAACAACTAAGAAAACAACAGTAACACTTGGAAAAACTAAATCTACAACTACACAAAAAATATATATTCTTCCAAATATTGGAGCTTGTGCAATTGGACAAGTAAAAAAGGATGAGGAGATTAATATAATCCAAGTACTAAATGGTTGGGCATATATATATACAGATACACTATCAGGTTGGACTAGATATGATAAGATAACAGCTGAAAACAAAGTAAGTACATACAATAATGACAGTGATGAAGATAAGGACGAAGATAAAAATAATAAGACTACTGAAGATAATAAAACAACTGAGCCTGAAAATAATAATGAAAACAGTACTAATAAAACAAATAATGAAAATAAAAATACAAACAATGATAACAAAAATAATAATACCACAACCACAAAAAAAGGTTACATTAGCGAATCTGGTGTTAATTTTAGAACTAGTGCAAATACATCATCTGATGTTATTAAAACTTTAGATATTAATACAGAAATAACAATACTAGAGGAAAAAGAAGGTTGGTATAAAGTTAAAATTGGTAATGATGAGGGGTATATATCTAAAGATTTTGTATCAAATTCAAAAATTAAGGAAACAACCTCAAGAAGTGGTGCAGATAGAACAGAAACTCAAAAAAACAATGAAAATAACGGAAATAGCAATAAAGTAACAGGTGAAGATATAGTAGCATATGCAAAAAAATATTTAGGATATCCATATGTATATGCTGAAGAATCTCCATCAGTTGGATTTGATTGTTCTGGGTTAGTTTGGTATGTATATAAGCATTTTGGATACACAGTATCTCGTTCATCATCTGCTTTAGCAAATGATGGAAAAACAATAGCTAAAAAGTCTGACTTAAAACCCGGAGATATATTAATATTCTTAGCATATAACGACTATAGTAGAGTAGGTCATGTTGGAATATATATTGGAAATAATGAATTTATACATGCAAATGATGAAAAAACAGGAGTAATAATCACTTCTTTAGATTATGGAAAATATCCTGAAAGATTTGTATCAGGAAGAAGAATAATAGAGTAGGGGAGCAATTAAAATATAAAGCAGGAGAATTTTATGAGATTAATTTTAATTGCAACTGTAGGATATGTGATTGGTATAATGTGGGAGCTATACTTAAAAATAAGTTTAGCTCTCTTTTTTAGTATAGCAATTGTATTATTTATTTTCTATGTACAAGCAAGAAAAAATAGAATTAGATATTTAAAGGTTTTTATGAATAAGAGCAATCTAAAAGCATTTACGATTTTTATAATATTTTTTACAATTTCAGTTTTACATATAAAAATTCTAAATAAAAATCATGAAAAAATATATAATTCTTTAACAAATCAAAAAGTTACTTTTGTAGCAAAAGTTGTATCAGACAAGAAAGAGGGAAAATATAAAGATACGTATACAGTAAAAATAATATATGCAATTAGCCAAAACAATAAAATAAAAATTAATAACAAGTTTCTAATGAGAATAAAAAATAAAAATGTAAAATTAGATTATGGGGACAAAATTGCTTTTATAGGTGAGTTTGAAAGAGCAACTTCAAGAAGTAATTATAAAGGATTTAGTTATGAGGAGTACCTTAAATCTATAGGTGTATATGGTATTATAGATGTTTCATCAGAAGAAATAAAAGTTATTAAAAAAAATAGCGTAAATATAATATCAAGTATAGCTAATAAATGTAGAAGAGTAATTATAGAAAGAATTACTTATATATTGCAAGATGATACTAAAGATTTGGCTTTAGGATTTTTACTTGGATATACAGAAGAGATGGATGAAAGTATAAAAGAAGCTTTTAGAGATTCTAGTTTATCACACATGCTTGCCGTGTCTGGAGCACACATTTCTTATATAATAATGGGAATTAGTTTAGCTTTAAATAAAATTAAAATGGATAAAAAAATATCAAGAATTGTAACAATAAATATTTTGATTTTATTTATGTTTATAACAGGATTTTCACCGTCAGTAACAAGGGCATGTATAATGGGAATATGTGTGTTGTTTGCAGGAATTTTATATAGACAAACAGATTTTATAAATAGTATAAGTTTGGCGTTGATTATAATTTTAATGAAAAATCCGTTTAGCATTTATAATGTAGGATTGCAATTATCTTTTGGAGGAACAATAGGAATTGTTTTATTTTCTAAAAATATAATTAGAGGAATAGATATATTGTTTCATAATTATACAGAAAGAAATTCAAAAACAGAAAAAAATATTATTAGTATAAATAAAAACAAACATAAAATTCTTAAATGTATAAAAGATATGATGGTAGTAGTATTTTCAGCCCAGATAATTATAATACCAATAACAATATTAAACTTTAATACAATTTCATTAACATTTTTTATTTCAAATATATTAGCAAGTCCACTTATGGGAATAATTACAATTGGTGGTTTTGCATTATTATTTATTTCTTTCATTTCACTTAGATTATCAATTATTTTTTCATTCTTTTATAAATGTATATTAAACTTATTAATAATAATTGTGAAATTTTGCTCTAAAATTCCATTTTCAAAAATATATGTTATAACAATAGATGAAGTTATTATATTAGTGTATTATATTTTAATTATACTGATTAATTATTTTTTTATGCTGTCAAGCAAATATAGAAAGAGCAGCATAGAAAATTTGATTTATATGCTAATGAAGAAAACAAAGAAAAATTTAAAAAGAATAATAAAAAACATAATTATTGTGGCAATAATAATGCTTTTCATAAAAGCTTTTTTTAGAAATTTTAAAGGTTTGCAAATATATTTTGTGGATGTTGGTCAAGGTGATTGTACAGTAATGATTACTCCCAATAATAAAAAAATTATTGTTGATGGTGGAGGTAATAGTAATAATGAATCTAATTATGATATTGGAGAAAATGTTGTATTGCCATATCTTTTAGATAGAAAAATTAGAAAATTAGATTATATGATAATATCTCATTTTGATTCAGATCATTATCAAGGATTGGAATATGTAATAAAAAATATAAATGTAAAAAAAGTTATAATTCCAAAGCAATTAGAAGAAAATTATAATTGTAAAGAATTTCTAAAAATTGCAAATAAAAAAAGAGTTAAAGTTATAGAAGTAAAAGCTGGAGATAAGATTAAACTAGATAAAAATATGTATATGCAGGTATTATGGCCGACAGAAGAAGCAATAATGGAAAATATAACCAACAATAATTCTTTAGTATGCAAAATATATTATCATAATTCTTCAATTTTATTTACTGGAGACATAGAAAAAGTAGCTGAAGAAGCAATTATTGCAAAATACAAGACTAGAAAAATATTAAAAAGTGATATTTTAAAAGTGGCACATCATGGTTCAAAAACATCATCAATAGAAGACTTTTTAAATATGGTAAAACCTAAGATTGCATTAATCGGCGTTGGAAAGGATAATAAATTTGGACATCCAAATAATGATGTAATAGAAAGGTTAAAATCAATTGGAACAAAGATTTTTAGAACAGATATAGATGGAGAAATAGAAATATTAATCAATAAAAGAGGAAAAATAAAAAAGCATGTATATATAAATTGAAAACAAAGAATCCTTATGTTAAAATAATCTTAAAATGAAAATTATTTTTATGGGGAGATTTAAAATAGTAATGGGTAAAAAAATTAAAATATTTTCTATTTTGATAATCATATTAGGAATTGTTATTATTTTTCAAGGACGTGTTGAAGCTAGAAGTTATACTGTAGAGGATATGGATATAAATGCAACAGTAGAAAGTGATGGTTCAGTAAGTATTAAACAAAAAATAACTTTTAAGTTTAATGGAGAGTATAATGGAATTTATATTAATGTACCATGTAATTTCGAGGATAATGATTATGAAAAAGTGATAAAAGATAATATTATAAATGAAGATTTATATAACAGTGATAATGTAACAATTAAAGATGTTTATTCAACCGAGAATGGAAAGACTAAACAGTATAGAGAATCAAAAACTGCTTCAAACGGAATATCAGGAGTATATACAACAGACAAAAAAGATAATTTATTTGAAATAAAAGTTTATTCACCATCAAACAATACAACAAAGACTTTTGAACTTAATTATACATTAGAAAATTTATGTGTGAGGCATAATGATACAGGAGAATTATATTACAACTTTATTGGTGGAGCTTGGGAAGTTAATATAAAAAAATTAAATATTGATATATATCTTCCAAATAACAATAAAGAAGTTAAGTTTTGGGGACACGGTCCATATGAAGGACAATGTAAATTAGTAGATAACAAGCACATGAATTTTCAAGTTAGTAATATAAAGCCAGGTCAATATGTAGCAGCTAGAGTAATGTTTGATAATAGTAATATTGCTAATTCTAAAAAACTATCTATGAATAATGCAAAAGAAAGAATATTATTAGAAGAACAAAAATTATCAGAAAACGAAGAGGCAAAAAAAGCTTTTAGTATTAAGGTTTTAGCTTTTGCAGGGTGCTTAGTAGTGTATTGGATTGTTCTAATTCTTATATTTGAAAAAGATAAAAAGAATATGTATCTTACAATGGAAGAAGATGAAATATTTAAAAAATATAATCCAATGCTAGCAGGTTGTATACAAGGAAGTAGAAACATCTTAGCAAGAGATATTATAGCTGTAATTCTAAATTTAATTGACAAGAAAAATATAGTTTTAGAATTAAAGAATACACTGCAAGGCAAAGATACATATAGTTATTACATAACTAAAAATAAGGAAAAAGAAGACCAGATGGATGACATAGAAAGATATGTATATAATTGGGTATTTTCTGGAAACGGAGTTGTAGATCTACAACAAAGGCTAAAAGACATGCCACAAGAAAAGAGTTCTAATGCAAAATTTAGAGAATTAAATGAAATAGTAGAGAGAAAACTAATGGAAATAAGAGCTAACGAAGCAAAAGTTCCGATGTGGTTAAGAGTTGTTAATACATTTATATTTATATTATGTTTAGGTATAGCAGTAAGGCATATATTATTTAATGGATTAAATGTATATAGTAATAATGCATATGGTGATATTATGATAGCATTAGTTGTGATGTCAATAAGTTTATTACCATTATTAATGGGAGTTATATGTGGAATATTAAATATTATTATAATGATTAGGCATAAAATTAATAATGCAGTGCAGAAAATTACAGGACAAAAAATAGTAACAACAACAATTAGTATTTTAATGCTCTTTATTATAATTATTGCAATAACACATTTCATAACACCATTTAAGTATTTAGTTGTAGATGAAATATTAATATGTATAGCTTCAATAATAATGTTTACAGACAATCTAATGCTTAAAAACAACCCAAGAATGATAGAAGATTACAGTAGATTAAACATGATAAAAGGCAAGATTAAAAATTATTCTATGATGGAAGATAAAGATATTGAACAAATAGTGCTTTGGGATAAATATTTAGCATATGCAGTAAGTTTTGGATTAGCAAGTAAAATTTTAAAAAGAATAAAGTCTTTAAATTTAGATGATGACTTATTAAATATGGTAAATGATGATATTCTTAATAAATATATAACAACAGATTATAATATTTTTTATAGATATTCTAACTTAGATGCAAGATTTGTAAAAGAATTTACAAAGACAACAGAAAAAATAGCAAAGTCTTGGGCAAGCTCAGGAAGTGGTTCTGGAGGAGGCTTCTCAGGAGGCGGAGGCTTTTCTGGTGGAGGAGGTCGCCGGAGGAGGCGGAGGTGCTTTCTAAAATAATAATATTAAAAAAGGAATAATCTTCATAAAAATGAGATTGTTCCTTTTTTATGCAAAAAAGACGAGATTTAATTGTTATCTAATACTTGCTTTTATAAATTTTATGTAGTATAATATAAAACAGTTGTTACCAGTAAATGGTAAAGAAGAGATTTAATTTTTATATATAAAGAGAAGAGATAATATATTAGGAACGGATAAAATAAAAAATGTACTAAGATATAATAATTTGTAGTATAGTTCGGAGATTAATATACTTCAAAGTTATATCTGATTTATTAATATAATAAATCAAAGGACAAGTGTTTTTTGTGTGCGTGAAATATTATAACAAAAGATAAAATAAATACGTAAAAATAATTATTATAATATTGTTTATATATAAAAGTGAATCATTAATTTTATGTATTGATAGGAGAGATAAAATGGAAGAAAATCACAATGAGGTAGAAATAAGTCAAAATGCTAAGAGACCTCAAAAAAGGAAAAACGGAGGTATAAAAGAAAAGAAACAAAAAAATAATGAAAGAGAAAAAAGAAACACATATCCTAAGAACAAAAAGCAAAAAAATACTAATGGAAAAATAGAAAAATCAAAAAGAGAAGATAGAAATACTAATAATGTTAGTGAAACAGGCTTAATAAAAAAAGAAGAAACACAATTGATTTTTAAAAAAGAACCTCTAAAAATTATTCCTTTAGGAGGTCTACTAGAAGTTGGAAAAAATATAACTGTTTTTGAATATAAAAATGAAATAGTCTTAGTAGATTGTGGACTAGCTTTCCCAGAAGACGAAATGCTAGGAATTGATTTAGTTATACCAGATTTCACATACTTAGAAAAAAATCAAAACAAAATAAAAGGTTTAGTAATAACACATGGTCATGAAGATCATATAGGAGCAATTCCATACTTATTAAAACAAATAAATATACCAATCTATGCAACAAGACTAACAGCAGGGTTAATAAAAAATAAGTTAGAAGAGCATAATCTTGCTAGAAGTACAAAGCTAAATATAGTAAATCAAGGAGAAACAGTAAATTTAGGTAAAATAAAAGTAGAATTTATTAGAAGCTGTCATAGTATACCAGATGCTGTAGCATTAGCAATAAAAACTCCAGTAGGAACAATTCTTCACACAGGAGATTTCAAAATAGATTATACTCCAATAAATGATGAAAAAATGGACTTCGGAAGGTTAGCAGAAATAGGAAATGAGGGAGTATTAGCTCTAATGTCAGATAGTACAAACTCTGAAAGAAAAGGATATACAATGTCAGAAAGAACAGTAGGAGAGGTTTTTGACAGACTTTTCTTAAACTGTACAAAAAGAATTGTAGTTGCAACTTTTGCATCAAATGTGCATAGAGTTCAGCAAATAGTTAATTCAGCTGTAGCAAATAGAAGAAAAATTGCTGTATGCGGTAGAAGTATGATTAACATGATAACAACTGCTATGGAATTGGGCTATATAGATGTTCCAGACAATGTTTTTATAGACATAGATATGATAAAAAATTATCCAGATGACCAATTAGTAATATTAACAACAGGAAGTCAAGGAGAAACAATGTCAGCCTTAACTAGAATGGCTGCAGGAGAACATAGAAAAGTAGAAATAACACCAAATGATTTAGTCATTATTTCGGCAAATCCAATACCAGGAAATGAAAAGTTTGTATCAAAAGTAATTGACGATTTAATGAAAATAGGAGCAGAAGTAGTATATAGTTCATTAGAAGATATACATGTATCAGGACATGCATGTCAAGAAGAACAAAAATTGATGCTATCATTAGTAAAACCAAAATATTTTATACCAGTTCATGGAGAATATAGACAATTAAAAGCACATGCACAAACTGCGATGAAAGTAGGAATAAACAGCAAAGATATATTTATGATGACAAATGGTAGAGTACTAGAACTTACTCAAGACTCAGCAAAACTAACAGGAACAGTTCAGTCAGGAAGAGTTTTAGTAGATGGATTAGGTGTAGGAGATGTTGGAAATATTGTAATTAGAGATAGGCAGCATCTTTCACAAGATGGTCTAATAGTAATAGTAATTGCAATGGATTCTGCAACAGGAAATATAATTGGAGGACCAGATGTAATATCAAGAGGTTTTGTATATGTTAGAGAATCAGAAAACTTAATGGACGAAGTAAAGAAAGTTATCAAGAGTGAGATTAAGAAATGTGAAGAACAACATATAACAGAATGGTCTGCAATAAAATCCAACCTAAAAGATACTCTAAGAGATTATATATATCAAAAGACTAAAAGAAATCCAATGTTATTACCTATTATAATGGAAGTATAGGTTTGAAAATGTAAAATAATTAGCAGTAAATTTTTAAATGGGGGAAGAGAAATGAATCATAAAGAATTAGCAGAATTAATATTTCCAAATGTAAAGAGTGTTGAATACTATGAAAATATGTATCCAAAAAGAAATTTAAAAGAAGGCGCATATGTTACAAGATATGCTCCAAGTCCAACAGGATATTTACATATAGGAGGACTATTAAATACAGTAATAGAAAGAAAAGTAACTAAACAAACAGGAGGAGTTTTCTTCCTAAGAATAGAAGATACAGATCAAAAAAGAGAAATAGAAGGTGCAACAACTGCAATGATTAATTCCTTAAAAGATTTCGGTGTGGAATTTGACGAAGGAATGACTGATGATAATAATTGGAAAGGTGAATATGGACCATATAAACAAAGCTTAAGGAAAGAAATATATCAAGCATATGCAAAATCATTAATAGAGCAAAAAATGGCATATCCATGTTTCTGTACAGCAGATGAATTAGCAGAAATAAGAGAAAAACAAGAAGCTGCTAAACTTAGAACAGGATATTATGGTGTATGGGCAAAGTGTAGAGATTTAGGCTTAGATGAAATAGAAAAAAGGATAAAGGAAGGAGTTCCATACATAATAAGACTAAAATCACCAGGAAGAGAAGATAGAAAAATTAAACATCATGATGTTATTAAAGGAAATGTGGATTTTCCAGAAAATGATCAAGATGTTGTAATAATAAAATCTGATGGATTACCAACATATCATTTTGCACATGCAGTAGATGACCATCTAATGGGAACAAACCTAGTTATTAGAGGAGATGAATGGTTGTCATCAATACCACTTCATTTACAATTATTCCAAGTTTTAGGGTTTAAAGCACCTAAATATGCACATATAGCACCAATAATGAAAAATGATAATGGTGGAAAGAGAAAGTTAAGCAAAAGAAAAGATCCAGAAGCGGCAGCATCATATTACAAAGAAGAAGGAATTCCACCAGAAGCGGTTGATGAATATTTATTAAACATAGCAAACTCTAATTTTGAACAATGGAGAAGAGCAAATAAATTTGCATCAATAGATGAATTTGATTTTCAATTAAATAAAATGGGCGTTAGTGGAGCTTTATTTGATATGGTAAAATTATTAGATATATCTAAAATAGTTATATCAAAATATGATGCGCAAAAAGTATATGATGAATCAATTAAATGGGCAGAAGAATTTGATAAAGATTTAAAAAAATTGTTGGAAAAAGACAAAGAATATACACTTAAAGTACTAGGTATTGAAAGAGGAAACGAAAAACCAAGAAAAGACATAGCAAAATGGTCAGATGTAAGATACAATATTGAATATATGTATGATGAAGAATTTTTTGCAAAAGATATAGAATATGAGTTTCAAAAAATTAATGATACAGATGAATTAAAGCAAATAGTAAAATTATATTTAGAAAAGTATTTTAATATTGATGATGATAAGCAAACATGGTTTGATAAAATGAAAGACTTAGCAGAAGAAATGGGATATGCAAGAGAAGTTAAATTATTTAAGGCAGAACCAGAAAAATACAAAGCACATGTTGGAGATGTTAGTACAGTAATAAGAATTGCTCTAACAGGAAGAACAAATACTCCTGATATGCACGAAATAATGCAAGTTTTAGGCAAAGAATCAGTAGAGAAAAGATTACAAATGTTTATTCAAAAAGTAAAGTAAGGTGATTTTTGAATGGAATACAATATAGGGGATATTGTTAGAACAAAAAAGGTGCATCCATGTGGAAGTAAACTCTGGGAAATTACTAGAGTAGGTGTAGATTTTAAATTAAAATGTCAAGGTTGTGGACATGTAATTACAATAGAAAGGCAAAAAGCATTAAAAATGATTACAAAAAAAGAAAATAATAATATTGACAATAAATAAATCAGAAAGATATAATATAATTAATTAAATATACACTAAGGAGGAAAATATGAAAGAGACAAAAGAAAGTGTTGTAAAAGACACTAAGAGTAAATTAGATTTTTTGAAAAACAAAAAATTTATAATAGCTATAGTTGCAGTAGTGCTTATTATAGCAATAATTCTAACAATATTTTTACTTACTAGAAAAAAGGTAAAATTTAAGAATGAATCAAATGGAATAAAGTATTCAGCAAACTTCAATAGTGATTCAGAATTATTGGTAGTAATGCAAAATAATACAGATAGAGTTGTTTCAAAGTTAAAGCTTGTTGTTTCATATTATAATTCCAATGGAAATGAATTAACAAAAAATACAAAAGTAACAGATGTGGGATACTTAAAAAATAAAGAAATATCTCTTGAAGATGTAGAACCACATATTTCTAATACTCAAGATATTGCAGATTATAAGATAGAAATAACTCCTGAGTTTTATGAGGGAGAGGATAAGCAATCTAAATATGAAAAAATAGAAATAGGAGATTTAGCAGATAAAAAGGATAAAACTACAGTAAAAATAAAGAATACGTCAGATGATGAAATAAATCGTGTATGTTTTTTTGCAGTATATTTTAAAAGAGGTATTCCTGTAGGTTTTGATGCTAATGATGTATTTTCTTTAGAAAAAGGCGAAGAAAAAGAGTTATCATTTGAAAAACCAAAAAATTCAGATGGAAAAGAAGTAGACTATAGTTTCTGTAAAGTATTTATAAAATATTAAATAGAAAATTCTTATAATGTCGAATTTTGCAGATGAATTTTTATTGACAAAATTTTTATAAAATAATATATTAAATGCTAAGGGAGCAATTATACAACATGTATATTGCTCCTTTTTTCTATCAAAATTAAATATTAATTGCAATGTGAAAACATTGCACAAGAGATGTTATTTTAATAATAATTACCCGAATTTTCTATGAATATTGTAGAGATGTTATAACAAATTCTGTCTTTTTTGTGTAATGAAAAAATCTAGAAAATTTAATAATAGCTGAAAGCTAGTAGTTTCAATTTGATTCATAGGTTAACAAAATTCCCCACTATATACATAAAATTGGAAAAGTTATACTATTAAAATAGAGATTTTGTATGAAAATAAAGATTTTGGGGGAATTTTGTATGAAGCACACACGAAAAACTAGAAGACGAATAATTGCTGTTATAACTTTAATATTATTGGTATTACTATCTTTGTGGTTTTTTATAAAGGCAACTGGAGACGAAGAACCAGAACATGAATGCTATCAATCATATAGACATAATATCCTCGGCATCGCAGGAGATTTTTGTGTGTTTACTAAAGAAGATGCAAAGTTATCACAAGTAAGTGCAGATGTGGCAGTAGGTGGAAAATTTGAAGCACAGAGTTTTGGAAATTATGAAAATGGTTGGAATCAATTTTATAAAGATCATTTAGAATGTGTTAATTTGAATTCATATATAGGTGGGCATTATGAAAAAGGAACATATGAATGGAAAGGAAGTAAAGATAAAAGTGAACTCACATGTAGTGATGGAACTATAAAAGGAACATATACAGATAATCATGAAAAAGGTCAAGCAAATTTATATATATATACTGGAGAAGAATCTGAAAATAGTATTGGTAAAAATGGAGTAAATGGAAATCAATGCCAAATAAATAATCAAAATTATAATAATCCATATTGTAATGATAGTACTTGTAAGGAGCAATATAATGCATATAACGTAATAGAATGTGATTATAAATTTATAGATTTTGAAAAAGAATTTGAAAGGTTAGTTAGTCTGTCAGAAAATCTAAAAAATTTAGGAGAGAAAATTCAAATTGACTGTGACACAAAGAATTGTGGTAACAAAACATTCACGTATACAATCCCTCAAAATCAAGATACTGTTATTATTACATTAAATGCTGATAATTTTTTTAATTCAACAAATTGTGATACTTTTAATATAGCAGGTATGAATGATAATACAAGCATAATTATAAATATTGATTATAGTAATTCTGAATATTGTTACGTTACACCAAAAATACAAGTTAATGGACAGTCATCAGATTGGAGTCAGTATGCTGAAAATATATTATGGAATTTTTATTATCCAAATGCTGATGGAAATGAACAAATGGAAGCAAAAGAAATGATAGGAACAATTCTTGCTCCTAATATGGATATATATATAAATGGTAATTTAGATGGGGCTGTAATAGCTAAAAGTATGTCATCACAAACATCTAATACTATCAATGGCATAAATTGTGGTATTAATTCTATTGGTGGAGGAAAAGATGATAAAGAAACTACTTCTGTAGAAGTTGAAAAAGTTTGGATAGATGGTGATAATAAGGATAAGAAAAGACCAGAAAATGTTAAATTTAAATTGCTAGCAGATGAGGCGATAATAGGAGAATATGCTTTAAAAGAAGAAGGACAAACTATAGAATTTAAAGAAAATGATACAACAACAGAAGAAACTACAAATCCAACAGAAGCAACCGAATCAGAAGAAAAAATAGAGACAAAACAAGAACAAAATACAACATTAAATAAATGGTCATGCAAAATTGTTGGGCTTCCAAAATATAAAGAAAATGGCGGAAGCGAAAAAAAGCAAGAAATAAAATATACTATCAAAGAAGTAAAAGTTAGTGATGATTACATTTCAAAAATTGAGAAAATAAAAGATGATGATGTTGAGAATGCTGAAGATAAGTATGCTGCTAAATTCAAAATCACGAACACTTTATTAACAGAAATTGAAGGTGAGAAGATTTGGCAAGATGATAATTTTGAAAATAGACCTGATGAAATAGAAATTACTTTATATAAAAAGGTTACAACGGATGGAGAAGAGAAAGAAGAGATTGTTACTCTAGATAAAAACGAAGATTCTGAAGATGCTCCAGAAGCGGTGTCAACAGATGAAGATAATACAACCGAAAAGGAGAAAAAAGAAGAATTTGAAAATCCTATAAAATTAAAGAAAGAAGAACAGAAGGAAAAAGGAGACAATTGGGCATTTAAGTTCGGTAAACTTCCAAAATATGATAAGGATAATAACAAGATTGAGTATGTTGTTAAGGAAGAAATAAAAGATGAAAAGGCTAAAGATAGATATACTACAACATACGAAACTAAAGATAACAAGTTTATTATAACTAATAAATACGAAATTGAGGAAACATCAATTAAGGTAACTAAGAAGTGGGAAGATAATGATAATCAAGATGGCTTTAGACCTAAGAAACTTGAGGTTACGTTATTGGCTGATGGTGAAGTTGTAAAATTAAAAGATAAAGATGGAAAAGATACTGATGCTGTTGCTGTTTTAAGTGATGAGAATGATTGGACATATACTTTTGAAAATTTACCTAAAACTAAAGATGGAAAAGATATAGAGTACACAGTTGAAGAAGCTATAAAATACAAGAAAGCAAAAGGTAAATATGAGGTAGAGTATCAAAAAACAGATGATGGCTATGTTATAGTAAATACTCATATTCCTGAAAAGACTAGTGTTGAAGGTTCTAAGATATGGAAAGATGAAGATAATCAAGATGGATTAAGGCCTAATGAAGTTGTTGTTAAATTATTTGAAAATGGAAAAGAAATACAAAGTCAAAAAGTTACAAAGGATAATGGATGGAAGTTTAAGTTTGATAACTTAGATAAATATAAAGATGGAAGTAAGATTGAGTATACTGTTTCTGAAGAGCCTATCAGTGGATATACACAAGATATAGATGAAAATTATAATATAACGAATACTCATAAACCAGAAACTATAAATATTGAAGTAACAAAAACTTGGAAAGATAATGATAATCAAGATGGCTTAAGACCTAAAGAGATTACTATAAAGTTATTTGCTGATGGAGAAGAGTTAAAAGATAAAGCACAAGTAGTAACTTCTAAAGATAAGTGGTCATATACGTTTAAGAATTTACCTAAATTTAAAAATGGACAAGAAATAGTTTATACAGTAGATGAAGCTAATATTGATAAATATGAAAAAGTTGTAAATAAAAAAGAATCTACTAAGAAAACAGAAGATGGTAGAGATATTGTAGAATATGAAATTACTAATACTCATGAACCAGAAAAAACACAAATTAAAGGAACTAAAACATGGGATGATGGTGAAAATCAAGATGGCTTAAGACCTAAGAATATTAAAATAAAATTGTATGCTGATGAAAAAGAAAAAGCAGAAAAAACAGTTACTGCAGAAGATAATTGGGAATATAGTTTCGATAATTTAGATAAATATAAAGCTGGTGTAGAAATTAAATATACAATATATGAAGAACCAGTTGATAATTATGAAACAACTATAAAAGGCTTTAATATAACAAATAAACATGTTCCTGCAACAACAGAAGTTTCAGGTAAAAAGACTTGGGATGATAATAAAAATCAAGATGGAATGAGACCATCAGAAATAAAAGTAAAATTATTAGCTGATGGAGAGGTAAAAGATACAAAGACAGTAACTGAAAAAGATGATTGGAAGTATTCTTTTGAAGATTTGCCTAAATATAAAGAAGGTGTTGAAATTGAATATACAATAAGTGAAGATCCAGTCGAAAATTATACAACAAAAGTTGATGGATATAATATTACTAATACTCATGAACCAATAAAAATTGAAGTATCAGGAAAGAAAACTTGGGAGGATAATGAGGATCAAGATGGAAAGAGACCTGAAAGTATTACTGTTAGAATCTTTGCAAATGATGTGGAATTATCTGATAAAGCACAAACTGTAACAGAAGCTGATAAATGGGAATATACATTTATAGATTTACCTAAATTTAAAAATGGAGAAGAAATTACATATACAATTCAAGAAGATAAAGTAAAATACTATGAAACAGAAGTAAAAGGATACAATATAACAAATAAACATACTCCAGAAAAGACAACTATTTCAGGTACAAAAACATGGCAAGATGCAAATAATCAAGATGGAAAGAGACCGGATAAAGTTACAGTTCAGCTATATGCAAATGATGAAAAAATGGAAGGAAAAACTGCTACTGCATCAGAAGAAACAGATTGGAAATATGAGTTTAAAGATTTAGATAAATACAAAGCTGGAAAAGAAATTGTATATACAGTAGAAGAAGAGGCTGTTGAAAAATATGAAACTAAAATAAATAAATACGATATAGTAAATATTCACGAACCAGAGAAAATATCAGTTGTAGGACAAAAAACATGGGATGATGCTGATGATCAAGATGGTTTAAGACCAAAGTCAATAACTGTTAAATTGTTAGCTAATGGACAAGAAGTAAAAGATAAAACAGCAACTGTAACAGCAGATAATGATTGGAAATATACTTTTAAAGATGTAGATAAATACAAAGATGGAAAAGAAATAGAATATTCAGTAAAAGAAGTTGAAATAACAGGATACAAATCAGAAGTAGATGGAATGAATATTAAAAATATTCATGAACCAGAAAAAACAGAACTTTCTGGTGAGAAGATTTGGAAAGATAATGAAGATCAAGATGGATTAAGACCTAAAGCTATAACAATAAATTTATTGGCTGATGGAAAGAAAATAAAATCTGTAACTATTGGAGAAAAAGATGGATGGAAATATAGCTTTACAAATTTAGACAAAAATAAGAAAGGCAAACCAATAAACTATACAGTAGATGAAGAAAAGGTTGAAGGTTATACAAAAGAAATCCAAGGAAATAATATAGTAAATACACATGAAATAGAAAAAACAGAAATTTCAGGTAAGAAGATTTGGAAAGATAATAAAAATCAAGATGGCTTAAGACCTGAAAAAGTTACAATTCAACTAGTAGCAAATGGTCAAGAAGTAAAAGGCAAAACAGCAACTGCATCAGAATCAACAGGATGGACATACAAATTTGAAGACTTACCAAAATATGAAAAAGGTAAAAAGATAGAGTATTCTGTTAAAGAAGTATCAGTTGAAGGCTATAAAACAACAATAGATGATTATGATATTACAAATACTCATACTCCAGAGACAATAAATGTAGATTGTAAAAAAACATGGGTAGATGATAATAACAAAGATGGAAAAAGACCAGATAAAGTAACAATAAAACTATTAGCAAATGGCGAAGAAATAGAATCTAAAGAAGTAATTGCAAAAGATTGGACTTATACATTTAAAAACTTACCAAGATATGAAAAAGGTAAAGAAATCAACTATACAATTAAAGAAGTAAATGTAGCAGGATATGATACAACAATAGATGGATATAATATTACTAATACTCATACGACAGAAAAAACAGAAGTATCAGGTAAGAAGACATGGGTAGATAATGAAAATCAAGATGGAAGAAGACCAGACAAAGTAACAGTAAATCTATTAGCAGATGGAAAGAAAGTAGATTCTAAAGAGGTAACAGCAGAGGAAAACTGGGAATATACTTTTGATAATCTAGAAAAATACAAGAATGGTAAATTGATAAAATATGAAATCAGCGAAGAGAAAGTAGATGGCTATTCAACAAAAGTAGATGGCTACAATATAACTAACACACATAAAGCAAATACAACTAAGGTTGAGGGTACTAAAAAATGGATAGATACAGGATTTGAAGAACATAGACCTAAGACTATAACAATTAGATTATTTGCAGATGGAGAAGAGGTACAACATAAAGAAATAAATGCAAATGGAAAATGGGAATATGAATTTGATAATTTACCAGAGTATAAGAATGGAAAGAAAATTGAGTATACTATAAAAGAGGATAACATAGAAGGATATGAAATCATAATAAATGGCTTCGATATAACAAATAGATATTATGCTGTAGCTGGTGAAGAAGTAATTGATATTGATGTAGAAAAGGTTTGGGAAGATAAAGGATATGAATCAATAAGACCAAGCAAGGTAACAGTATATTTATTGGCAAATGGAGAAGTTGTAAGAACAAAAGAAATAACAGCAAAAGACAAATGGAAAGCTACTTTCAAACAATTGGATTTATATGATGCTGATGATAATGAGATAACATATACTGTAGAAGAAGATGCAATAGCAGGATATGAAACAAGAATAGATAGATTTAAGATAACTAATATATATGTACCAGCAGTAGTAGAAGATAAGGTTATGATTAAGATTAATAAATATGAAAAAGGAACTACAAAGAAATTAAAAGATGCAAAATTCGAATTGGTAATAAAGAAAGAGGATGGAAAGGATAAAGACAATAAGAAAAAGTATAAAGAAGTTCTTAAGAAAACGAATACAACTAATTCGATTGGACAAATCATCTTGAAAGATTTAGATTTAGAAGCAGGAACATATGTATTAGAATTAAATGAAAAAGAAGCTCCAAAAGGTTATAAGAAATCTGATGAGTCTATAAAAATTGAATTTACTATAAAAGAGAAGAATGGTAAGAAAGTTGTTGAGTTAAAGAATAAAAATAAAAATGTACAAGTAGACAAAACAACAATGACAATAAAAATAGAAAATGCAAAAGAACAGAAGAAAGATAATACAACATCTAAAGGAAAATTACCACAAACAGGACCAGGCAATATGATAATAGCAGGTATAGTGATTGTAGGATTCTTAGCAGTAGGAGCAATAGGAATATTTAAGTATAGAGAAGTTAAATTTTAGAAAAACAAGGGAGAGAAATCTCCCTTCAGACTGTTGACAAACCCCAGATTTTTTTCTGGGGTTTTCACATAAAAGTATTAAAATGGTGATATTAAAATTTA
>CANQSV010000018.1 GCA_947626605.1 uncultured Clostridia bacterium
ATAATTATTTTTATAATTTTATTCGTATTTTATTTTTATATTTATTTGTTATTAATATCTTATTAATTTATATTTATATTTATATTTATATTTATTTTTATATTTATATTTTTATTTTTTAAATTTTAAATTTATAAAATTATTTTTAATTATCGTATCATTTATTAACTTATTTTTTTATAATTAATTATTATTTATTAATTTTATTAAATTATTTTATTTAATTTTATCAAAATCTTAATTTAAAATTTCAATAAATTATATTTTATTATTTTTTATTTATTATCTTATTTTTAGATTTTAAATTTATTTAATTCTTTTTATTATTTTTAATTAATATAATATCCTAAATTATTATTTTAAAATTAATAATTTATCTTTATTATTTTTTATTAATTTATTTTTATATTTTAAATTTGTTTAATTTTTTTATTAATCTATTATTTTTATAATAAGTTTTATTCAAAATTATTTTTATTTATTAATTTTATTTATACTTATTCTTTAATTAAAATTTATTTATATAATATTTTTATTAATTTCAATTTTTAAATTTACCAATTTTATTTCATCATTTTTTATATATAATAATTTTTAATTATATATTTTTTCTTCCATTTTTTTACATTCCAAATTTCATATTATAATTTTTTTCTTATTGCTTTTTATTTTTTAGCTTTAACTTTTTCAATTTCATTCTTTCAAAAAAATTACAAAATCTTTACTGTTTTTTTGCCACCAAACTCCGTCCCCACTGGTCAGAATTTTTTCTTATTATTGTCTTTATTGCAATATATATAATCAGAAGGTATCCGACTAACTTCTATTAACAATTTCTTATTGATGCACCCTAGCCGACTCTTTCCCCTTTTTCTTTTTTGCTTTTTCTAACTTTCAGAATAGGAATATCCATCAAAATAGTTTCTTCTTACTTTTATCTCTTTCATATAAAAAACTTTAAAAATTTTATAAAAAAAATTGATATTAAAGTATTGATATATCTATCTTTTCATTTGATTTTATTTTTTCAGATTTTATTTCTTATCTCCTCAATCAAAGAGATAAAAAAAGAAGTTCTTTTTATAAAAAACTTCCTTTAACTTTTTTCTAAATACATTATATTGTTTTTCCATCTTAAAATTTATACTTCTAAATTTTTTATAATTCATTTAATATTTACAAACTACTTTTCGTATTTTTCAACCTAATATTTTTTATGCAATTTTTATAAAACTTTGTGTTCAACTTCCTTACTTTTTTATAAAAATTTTTACTTAATCTTTCTTATTTTTAATTAACATAATTTTTATATTGTTTATTACTATTTATCTAAATAATAAATTATATTCATTTCATTTTATAAAAATTTAATTTCTATTTATAAGATTATTTATCTATTATTTTTATTTAATTTATATTTTTTCGATTAATTCCTATTCTTATTTTAAATAATTAAAATTTAATTTCATTTTTTATTAATTTTAATTATTTATTATTATTTATTTTTTTAATTTTAATTATTTATTATTATTTGTTTTTTTATTTAATTTTTTATTATTAATTATTATTATTTATTATTATTATTTATTTTTATTATTTATTATTATTATTTATTTTTATTATTTATTTTTATTATTTATTTTATTATTTATTTTATTATTTATTTTTATTATTTATTTATTTTTTTTTATAAACTAATAAAAAAGCGGATTAACAAATTCTAAAAAACAAAAAAGTTATTAAGAATTTGTAACATTCGCATAACTATCTTACACCGTATAACTTATCTGTAGCTCATTTAATTTCGCACATCTAAGAAGTTTACGGAGCTTTTCTCTTTATAAGAAAGAGAAAATTCCTACAATATAAAAAAAAGCTTTATAATAATTTTATTTTATTATAAAGCTTTTTCCATAAATAACTTTAATTAATTAAATCTAATATTCTTGATAAATCATCATTTGAACTATATTCAATAACTATTCTTCCTTTTCTTTTTCCTGGATCTAATTTTACTTTTGTTCCAAAGAAAGATTGAAACTTATTTTCTATATCTTGATAAATTGCTTCATATTGTTGTGCTTTTTTAGGCATTTTCTTTGCTTGTTGCGCCTTTTTTTCTATATCTCTAACTGTTCCTCCTATATCAATCATATGTAAAGCCGTTTTGTATTGTTTTTCATTGTCTTCTATTGCTAATAAAGCTTTACAATGCCCTTCTGTTAATTTTCCTTCTTTTGCCAATTCTAACACTCTTTCATCTAAATTTAATATTCTTATTGTATTTGCAACAGCACTTCTACTTTTTCCTATAATTTCTCCCACTTGTTGTTGTGTTAATGAATATTCTTCCATTAAAACTTTTATTCCTGTAGCTTTTTCAAATACATTTAAATCTTCTCTTTGTACATTTTCTATTAATGATATTTCTTTATTTTTTCTTTCATCATTTTCTCTTATTATTGCAGGAATTTCTGTCATTCCAGCTTTTTTTGAAGCTCTCCATCTTCTTTCTCCTGCAACTATTTCATAATAATTATCCTGTTTAGTAACAATAATTGGTTGTATAACACCATATCTCTTTATTGATTCTGCTAATTCATCTATTGCTTCTTCATCAAAATGCCTTCTAGGTTGATTTTTATTTGGTTCTACATCAATTACTTTTAATTTATGTATTAAATTTTTGTTGTTTATGTCAACTTCTTCTTTTGTATCATTTCCTATGAATAACGCATCTAAACCTTTTCCTAAACCTGTTTTTTTTGTCATAACAAAACTCCTTTCTTTATATTTTCATGTGTTTGCCTTTTTGTAAATTGTCATTTCTTTTTAAGACTTCTTTTGCCAATTTTTCATAAAATTTAGCTCCCTTTGATCTAGGATCATATACAGTTATTGGCATTCCATAACTTGGTGCTTCACTCAATTTTATATTTCTTGGTATTATTGTTTTATATACCTTATCTTCAAAATACTTATTAACTTCTTTTATGACTTGATTTGATAAATTTGTTCTTGCATCTTGCATTGTTAATAGAGCTCCTTCTATTTCCAACTCTGTATTAAGATGTTTTTTTACTAATTTAACCGTATTTATCAACTGACCTAATCCCTCTAAAGCATAGTATTCGCATTGAATTGGTATTAAAACACTGTTTGCTGCTGTTAAAGCATTTAAAGTTATTAAACCTAGTGATGGTGGACAATCAATAATAATATAATCATAATTATCTTTAATTTCTTCTATTTTATTACATAATCTTTTTTCTCTATCTTCCATTGAAACTAGTTCAACTTCTGCTCCAGCTAAATCAATATTTGCAGGACATACATGTAATTTTTTTATTCCTGTTTCTAATATTGTTTCTGATATTTTAGTATCTTCTACTAATACATTATATATAGATTTTTCATTGTTTTTATCTATTCCTATACCACTTGTAGCATTTCCTTGAGGATCTGTATCTATTAGTAATACATTTTTACCTTTTTTAGATAAAGCAGCACTTAAATTAACTGATGTTGTTGTTTTTCCTACTCCGCCTTTTTGATTTGCTATTGCAATTATTTTTCCCAAATTTCTCCCCCCAATATAAAAGCTAATTAACAAACTCTAAATAAAAATTTATTTAGAATTTGTACTATTTGCATAATTATCTAACATTATTTTTTTCTTTGAAATATAAAATTTCTACAAAAAAATCTGATATATAAATAATATAAAAATATTACTAATATGTCAATAATTTTAACATATAATTTAATATTTTTATATTGTAAGAAATTTCTCCTAGTAGGAGAAATTTCTGTACAAGATAATTATGGCGGAACTTAGATTTTCTTAAAATTTGCATTTGTTAGAAAATCTTAGTTCCGCTTTTTTTATTCTTACTAAATTATTGGTTTTTTTGAAGGAATTCCTGCTTTTCTAGGATATTTTTCTGGAGTATTTTTTATTTTTCTTACTATAATTATTGTTCTCTCTATATCTGTACCTGGTAACAAAAATTCTTCTGTTTTTTCTATTTTTCCTCCTAATATTTCTAAAGCTTTTTGTGCTTCATTTATTTCTTCTTCAGCTTTATTAGATTTCATACAAATACAAATTCCGTCTTTTTTTACTACTGGTAGTAAGTATTCTAATAATACAGCTAATTTAGCCACAGCCCTTGAAGTCGCTACATCATATTTTTCTCTATTTTTTATTGCAAAATCTTCTATTCTTGAATGTATGCAATTTATATTTTCTATCTCACATTTTTCTTTAACTTCATTCAAAAAATTTATTCTCTTATTTAATGAATCCAATAAATCCATATTTATTTTATCATTTATAATTTTTATTGGTATTCCCGGAAAACCAGCCCCTGTTCCAACATCTATTACTTTCTCATTATCTTTCAAATATTTATTTATTGTTAATGAATCTATAAAATGTTTTATTATAATATCTTTTTCGTCTGTAATAGCTGTTAAATTTATTTTTTCATTCCAATCTTTTAATAATAACATATATTCATAAAATTTTTTTATTTGTTCTTCTTTTATTGGTTCATTTATTTTTTCTATTTCTTCTTTAAAAATCTTTTTAAACTTTTCGTATTCCATATATACTCCTATTTTCTTTTTTCTTGTTCTAAATAAATTAATAAAACTGATATATCTGCTGGTGAAACCCCTGATATTCTTGATGCTTGTCCTACTGATTGTGGTTTTTGCTTATCTAATTTTTGTCTTGCTTCTAAACTTAACCCTTTAATCTTACTATATTCTATTTTATCACTTAAAGCTTTCTTTTCTAACTTTTTAAATTTAGCTACTTGTGATTCTTGCATTTTTATATAACCTTCATATTTTAATTGTATTTCTACTTCATTTACAACATCTTTTGGTAATTTTTTTCTATTTATATCTATTTTTTCTAACTTATCATAACTAAGTTCTGTTCTTTTTATTAATTCGCTTAATTTTATACCATTATTTAGGATTGTTGTATTATTTTCCTCAAGAATCTTATTAACCTCTTTTGTTGGTTTTACTACTACATTTTCTATTCTTTTAATTTCCTTTTTTATTAAGCTTCTTTTTTTACAGAATTTTTTATATCTGCTTTCAGAAATCAATCCAATTTCGTATCCTATGTCAGTTAATCTCAAATCAGCATTATCTTGCCTTAATAATAATCTGTATTCGGCTCTTGAAGTCATCATTCTATAAGGTTCATTTGTTCCTTTTGTTACTATATCATCTATTAAAACACCTATATATGCATCTGTTCTATCTAATATTATTGGTTCTTTTCCTTGTAATTTTCGTCCTGCATTTATTCCTGCCATTAAACCTTGTGCTGCTGCTTCTTCATATCCTGACGTTCCATTTATTTGTCCTGCACAGAAAAGTCCTGATACATTTTTTAATTCTAAAGATAATTTTAGTTGTGTTGGGTTTATACAATCATATTCTATTGCATATGCAGGTCTTGTAAACTCTACATTTTCTAATCCTGCTATTGTTCTATACATTTCTATTTGTACATCTTCTGGTAAAGATGAACTCATTCCTTGAACATACATTTCTTCCGTATTTATTCCCATAGGCTCTATAAAAATTTGATGTCTTTCTTTATCAGCAAATCTAACTACTTTATCTTCTATTGAAGGGCAATACCTTGGTCCTGTACCTTCTATTTTTCCTGCATATAAAGGTGATCTATGTAGATTTTTTCTTATTATTTCATGTGTTCTTTCGTTTGTATATGTTAGATAGCATGGTTCTTGCTTCATAGCTTTAGGTTTATTTTCGAAAGAGAACATTTCATAATCTTCATCACCTTCTTGAATTTCCATTTTTGAAAAATCTATACTTCTTCTACTAACTCTTGCAGGTGTTCCTGTTTTAAATCTTACTAATTCTATTCCAGCTTCTTTTAATGATTTAGATAATTCATTTGCTGGAAAGACTCCATCTGGACCACTCTCATAAGAAACTTCACCAATAAAAATTTTACCTTTCAGATATGTCCCCGTTGACAGAATTACAGCTTTTACATTGTAAACAGCTCCTATATTTGTCTCTATACTTTTTACTTCTCCGTTTTCAATATTTACTCTTGTTATTTCAGCTTGTTTTATATCTAAATTTTCTTGCATCTCTAGAGTATGTTTCATTTCTATATGATATTTTTTTCTATCTGCTTGTGCTCTTAAAGAATGTACTGCTGGTCCCTTAGATTTATTTAACATTCTAGATTGTATAAAAGCTTTATCTATATTTTTTCCCATTTCACCACCTAAAGCATCTATTTCTCTAACTAAGTGACCTTTTGATGTACCTCCTATATTTGGATTACATGGCATATTTGCTACTACTTCTAAACTAATTGAAAACATTACTGTTTTTAATCCCATTCTTGCAGTTGCTAAAGCTGCTTCACATCCTGCATGTCCTGCACCAACTACTGCAACATCATAATCTCCAGCATAATACTTCATTTTTTTACCTCTTTTCTTGTTTTTCATGAAACACAAAGTATTGTTTGTTTTTCATTTTGTCAATTCAAGTTTTTTACTGTCAGTATATCAACACTTTGATTCTTGTTGTTGTCATTTTGTTTTATTTTCCCAAACAGAATTTTTTAAATATTGAAGATATTATATCCTCACTAACATTTTCTCCTGTTATCTCGCTTAAGCATTCTATACTTTCTTTTATGTAAACTGCAATTATATCAATAGGCATATTTATATCTATTGTTTCTATAGCTTTATCTATTTGCTTATTTGCTTCTATTATTAATTGTTTGTGTCTTGAATTTGTTATTATAGTTTCATTTTCTATATTTATTTCATTTATTTTAAATTTTTTTATTAAATTTTCACTTATTTTTTCTATTCCATCTCTTTTTAATATAGAAACTTCAATAATATCTTTTCCTGTATTTTTAAAGTCCTCAATTTTTAATTTTTCTTTCAAATCTTTTTTATTTAATACTATTACACCTTTTTTTTCTTTGATTAATTCCATGATTTTATAATCTTCTTCATTTAAATCTTTAGATTTATCAAAAATTGCAATCACAAAATCTGAATCTTCTATCATTTTTTTTGACTTTTCTATACCAATTTTTTCTACCTTTTCACTAGTTTCTCTAATTCCTGCTGTATCAATTATTTTTATAGGTATTCCTTCTATTGAAATAAATTCTTCAATAGTATCTCTAGTTGTTCCTTCATATTCTGTAACTATTGCTCTTTCTTCTCTTAAAAAAGCATTTAATAAAGATGATTTTCCTGCATTTGGTCTTCCTACTATAGCAACTTTAATACCTTCTTTTATCAATTTTCCATTTTCAAAACTCTTCTCTAATTTTTTCAACTTTTCTTTTGCTTTTTGTAAATTTTCTTTTGCCTTTTTATTTGATATTTCTTCTACATCATATTCTGGATAATCTATATTTGCTTCAATATCTACCATTATATTTAATAGTATTTCTTTTATTTCTTTTATTTCTTTCGATAATTCTCCTTGTAAATTTTTAATTGACATTGCTCTCTCTTTATTTGTTTTTGCATTAATTATATCTATTACTGATTCAGCCTGTGATAAATCTATTCTTCCATTCAAAAAAGCTCTTTTTGTAAATTCTCCTGGTTCTGCTAGTCTTGCTCCATTTCTTATGCATAAATCCAATATATTTTGCATTACTATATATCCACCATGAGAATTTATTTCACACATATCTTCAGTTGTATAACTTTTAGGAGATTTAAAGAAAGATACTAAAACTTCATCTATTATTTCTCCACTTTCATTATCTACAATTTTTCCATAATTAATAGTATTTGCTTTAAAATCATTATTTTTTCTTTTGAATATTTTAGATAATATTTCAAAGCTTTTCTCTCCACTCATTCTAATTATCCCTATTCCACCTACTCCAGCAGATGTAGATATTGCAACTATTGTTTCCATATAAAACTCCTTTATTTTATATAATAATATAAAAAGTCAAAGTTACTAAACATAAGATATTTCTCTTGTTTTTCGAACTTTGACTTCGATTTTATTTTAATGATATAACTATTTTTCTATTAGGTTCTTCTCCTATACTAGTTGTTTGAACTTTTGGATGATTTTGTAATCTTTCATGTATTATCTTTCTTTCATAAGATGACATAGGTTCTAAAGTAACCTTTCTTCTTTCTCTAACAACTTTTTTAGCTAATTTATCAGCTAAGTTTTCTAAGGTTTTATCTCTTTTCTCTCTATAACCTAATATATCTACTAGTACTCTAATTTTTCTTTCAATACCTTTACTTGCTATTGTAGTATATAACGTTTGTAAAGAATTCAAAACTTCTCCTCTATATCCTATTAAATAATTTAAATCACTTCCTGATAAATTAACTTGTAAGAATTTGTCTGTATTTTTTATTTCATATTCAATATCTTTACTTGGTAAAGTTTTTATAAATTCATTAAGAAAATTAGATAAATTTTCTTTACCTTTTACTATTTCTGCCTGTTCTAATGGTTTAATTTCTTTTTTTACTTCCACATTATTAGCTTTATTCTTATCTTTTTTTACTTTTATTTCAACTTTTACTATTCTAGGTGTAAGTATGCTAAAAAAACTTCTTTTATCTTCGTTTTCTATAACTTTATATTCTATATCAGCTTTTTTTAAATTTAATTCTTTCAAACCTTTTTCTAAAGCTTCTGTTGTTGTTTTTCCTTCGTATGTATAAGTTATTTCTTCCATTATACAACCTCCTCTTGTTGTTTTTGAAATTTATTCATAAAAATTCTTTCTATAATAGATAATACATTACTTACAAACCAATATAAAGTTAATCCTAAAGGAGCTATAATAGCTATTGATATTGACATTATTGGAACAAAATACATCATTGTTTTATTCATTTGTTGCATTTGTTCTTCTGCTTCTGTTTTTCCTTTTTCTTTTTCTTTATTATTATTAGATGTATTCATTTTTGTTGCTATAATTGATGTAATAACATATAATACTGGTATAATCCAAGTTTTTACATTATTTTTACTCTCTGTAGGAATTGAATTTAAATCTATTCCTATAAAATTCATATTAATGTATATATTTTTATCTTTACTTCCAAACTCTTTTAAAATTGCTATTTCTGGATATCTAGTATCATAATTACTATTATTTTCCTTTAATTGATTATTATATTTTTCTATAATATTTCCATCTATTTTTTTTACATATGTTAATGGACTTCTTACCATTATAAATACAGAAATAATTAAAGCAAATTGTATAATTGATAAAAAACAACCTGAAAAAGGATTCATTCCAGTCTTTTGATATAATTCCATTATTTCCTGATTTATTTTTTCCTTGTCATTTCCGTATTTTTCTTGGATTTTTTGCATTTCTTCTTGCATTTTATTAGCTTGTTTCATAGATTTTTGTTGTTTTATAGACATTGGTAAAAGAATTATTTTTATAATTATTGAAAATAAAATTATTGAAAATCCATAATTTCCTAAAAAATTATAAATCCATCCTAATAAACTTCCAAATATATTAGCTAACATTGAAAACATAAAATTCCTCCATACTATTTTAAAGGATCATATCCTCCTTTTGAAAAAGGGTTACACTTTAAAATTCTTTTTACTCCTAAAAAAAATCCTTTTATCAAACCATATTTATTTATAGCTTGTTTTGTATATTCTGAACAACTAGGATAATATTTACATCTAAATCCCAAAAATGAAATAAATTTTGATATATATTTTTGATATAAATTTATAAAATTTACAAATATTTTTTTCATACTTCAATAATCCCTGCATTTTCAAAAATTTTTTTCATACTTTTAGAAATTTCATTGTATTCAGCCATTTCTACAGGTGTTTTTTTATTCCACAAAAAAACTATATCATAACCTTTTTTTAGATTTTCTATGTTATTCCTATAGTTTTCTCTAATAAGTCTTTTTATTTTATTTCTTTTAACTGCTTTACATATTTTTGAACTAATAGCAATTCCTATTCTATTATAATTTCGATTATTTTCTTTTATTATAATTTCAATTGTTTTGCTACTAAAAAATTTTCCTTTATTAAAAACATTTTTAAATTCATAATTTTTTATCAAAGTATATTTTTTTTTCATTTCAACACTCTTTTTGTTAAAAATAGGAGTGGATAAATTGAATCCTCCCCTATTCAAAAAATAAATTCAATATATTATCTTTTATTATGCACTTAATTTTTTTCTTCCTTTTAAACGTCTAGCTTTTAATACATTTCTTCCATTTCTTGTTTTCATTCTTTTCATAAAGCCATGTTCTCTTTTTTCTTGTCTATTTTTTGGTTGATATGTTCTTTTCATATTGCACCCCCTAATGCTTTTAATCTCAATATTACAATGAAAATATTATACATTATTTATTTGTATTCTGTCAAGTATTTTTCAATTTTTCTTACGGATTCACGATTCTTTAAAAAATTATCCACATATTTATCTTTTTTTTCCACAATTTTATTGACTTTATTTTTCTTTTTTTGATATTATAAGATAAATTAAATGAAAGGAAAATTACAATGCAAAATGAATTAGAAGAATTATTGAGTACAGCAAAAGATTTATTAAAAAATGAATTAACTGAAATTGCTTTTAATACATGGATAGTTCCTTTAAATATAGAAAGCCGTATTGGTAATGAGATTATTTTATCTGTTGAAAATGAATTTTTTAGAGATACTATAACTAGTAAACATTTACCATTAATAAAAAATACTTTTAATTTTATAACAAAACAAGACTGTAATGTTTCTATTATAGTTCGTGATGTTTCACAGCCTATTTCTGATTCAAATTTTTCTAATCAATCATTTGAAAATACTCAAAACAACAATAAAATAAAAAATAATTCTCAAAATTTTTTAAATCCAAAATATACTTTTGAAAGTTATATTGTTGGCAATAATAATCGCTTTGCCCATGCCGCAGCATTAGCCGTAGCTGAATCTCCAGCTACATTATATAACCCTTTATTTTTATATGGTGGTGTTGGTCTTGGAAAAACTCATTTGATGCATGCTATTGGAAACGAAATTTTAAGAAGAAATAATAATTTAAATGTTCTTTATGTTACTTCAGAACGATTTACTAATGATTTTATTAATGGTTTACAAGAAAAGAAAATTGATTCTTTTAGAAATAAATATAGAAATATTGACGTTTTATTAATAGATGATATTCAATTTATAGCTGGTAAAGATAATAGTCAAGAGGAATTCTTTCATACATTTAATTCTCTACATGAAAATGTAAAGCAAATAGTTATGTCAAGTGATAAACCTCCAAAAGATTTAAATTTCGATGATAGACTAAAATCAAGATTTGAATGGGGATTAATGGTAGATATTTCAAAACCTGATTATGAAACGCGTCTTGCAATTTTAAGAAAAAAAATTGAACAAGAAAAATTATTAATTGATGACAATATTTTAGTTAATATAGCTACTAAAGTTGATTCAAATATTAGAGAATTAGAAGGTATTATAAAAAAATTAATGGTAACATCATCATTAACCAAAGGACCAATAACAATTGAATTAGCCGAAAAAGCTGTTAATGACATGATTTCTGAAAAAGAAAAAATTATTTCTGCAGATTATATTCAAGAAGTAGTTTCTAAATATTTTAATCTAGATGTAAAAGATTTAAAAAGTTCTAAAAGATCTAATGATATTGCATATCCTAGACAAATTGCAATGTTTCTTTGTAGAGATATTGCAAATATGCCTTTTATAAAAATAGGTCAGAATTTTGGAAAAAGAGATCATACAACAGTAATGCATGCATGTAATAAAATTGAAAATGAATTAAAAGAAAATAATAATACTAAATTAATTGTGGAAAGTGTGAAAAAAATTATATTATCTCAAGAATAACTAAAATACAAATAAATTATTATATTTTTTAAAATTATTGTTTGTAAAATTAATGTTTGTTTATATGGAAGTGTAATTCACCTTACGGAATGGCTCTATTAGTTATTCACATATAATTGTGAATTAATTGTATATAATATGTTAATAAATCATTTTTCCACAAAAGAAATTTTTTATTGTTAATATTATATAAAATTTTCCACTAACTTATCAACAATTATTTTTTTACGCATGAAAGTAATTAACAGAGTTTTCCACAATATCCACAATACTTATTATTATTATTACTATAAATATTTATATATATTAAAAGGAGTTTTTTAAATGAAAATTGTTTGTGAAAAAGAAAATTTAATGAAAGCTATTAATTCCGTAATAAAAGGGGTAGCTTCTAAAACAACTATGCCAATATTAGAATGTATACTTATACAAACAAATGAAGAAGATATAAAATTAACAACATATGATTTAGAAATAGGAATTGAATATATAACAAAGTGTAATGTTATTGAAAAGGGTTCTACAGTAGTCAATGCAATTATGTTTTGTGAAATAATAAAAAAATTACCAGATACAGAAATAAATATAACTTTAAATGATAAGAATTTACTAGTTATAGAATGTGAAGGTTCTTTATACAAATTAGCAACAATGAATCCTAATGAATTTCCTGAACTACCAAAAATAAATATTGAAAATTCAATTGAATTAGAACAAAAAACTTTAAAAGAAATGATAAGAAAAACAATATTTGCTGTTAGTATAGAAGAAAATAGACCAATATTTACAGGTTGCTTATTTGAAATAAAAGAGAACAGATTAAATGTTGTTGCTGTTGATGGTTTTAGATTAGGTTGGAAAAAAAATTATTTAGATAAAAATATCAATAGTTTTTCAGCAGTAATACCTGGTAAAACTTTAAATGAAGTGAATAAAATTATTTCTGATTCATTTGACAATATAAATATAGGTGTATCAAAAAATCAAGCTTTATTTGAAATGGAAAATTGTAAGATAGTAACTAGATTATTAGATGGGGAATTCTTAAATTATAATAATGTAATACCAGAAGTTTGGGAAACAAGAATTAAAGTTAATAAAAAAGAATTACAGGAGTGTTTTGAAAGAATTAGTTTAATATCATCATCAGCTATTGAAAAAGAGAAAAAATATCCAGTAAAATTAAATATTGATATTGGAAAATTAACTATATCTTGTACAAATCAAACTGGTGATGCAAAAGAAGAAATTTTTGTTGAAACAGAAGGAAAAAATTTGGAAGCCGGGTTTAATCCAAGATATTTTCTAGATGCATTAAAAGTAATAGATGATGAAGAAATTTTTATAGATTTTGGTTCTAATATATCACCAAGTGTAATAAGACCAATAAGCGGAGATGATTATACATATATGATTTTACCAATAAGAATAAAAGATTAAGGAATAAAAAAATGTACATAAAACAAATATCGTTAACTAATTTTAGAAATTATGAAAATGAAAAAATTAATTTAGAAAAACGGTGTAAACATTATATATGGTATGAATGCACAAGGTAAAACTAATATAATAGAAGCAATTTTTTTATCATCTTTTGGAAAATCTTTTAGAGCAAAAAAAGATAAAGAATTGATAAAAGATAATAAAGAAGAATCTATAGTAGAAATTTTATATGAAAAAGAAGATAGAGAAGGAAAAATAAAAACAATCTTAAATAACAAAAAAGAAATACTTATAAATGGGGTAAAAATAAAAAGGCTTAGCGAATTATTAGGAAATATAAATGTTGTTTTGTTTTATCCAGATGATATAAATATTTTAAAAACAGGTCCATCATCAAGAAGAAGATTTTTAAATGTACTTATAAGTCAGCTAAAACCAAATTATGTTTATTATATGAATTTATATTTAAAAAATCTAGAACAAAGAAATAAATATTTAAAACAAATTAAATTTGAAAATAAAGATAAAAATTTATTAGATATATGGGATGAAAATTTAGCTGAATGTGCAGAAAAAATTTATAAATATAGAAGTGAATATATAGAAAAAATAAAAAAAATAATTAATGATAAACATTCAAATATTACTGATGGAAAAGAGAATATAAATATAAAATTTCTTTCTGATTATAAAGATAAAAATGATTATTTAAGAAAATTAAAAGAAGAAAGAGAAATTGATATAAAAAAAGGTTATACTACAACAGGAATACATAGAGATGATTTTGAAGTTTTTATAAATGAAAAAAAAGTAGATATTTATGGTTCGCAAGGACAGAATAGAACTGTAGTTTTATCTTTAAAAATGTGCGAAATGGAAATAATAAAAGAAGAAACAGGAAATTTACCAATATTATTATTAGATGATTTTATGTCTGAACTTGATAGTTTAAGAATAAAAAAGTTTTTTGAAAATATTGAAAAAACACAAGTTATAATAACATGTACAGACTTAATAAATGAAAGGGATAAAAGTTTTTTTATCGAAGTAAAAAATGGAAAAATATTCTATAATAACTTTTAGGAGGGAATAAAAAAAATATGTACATTCATATTGGAAATAACAATATAGTAAATTCTGATGATGTAATAGGTTTCTTTGATTATAATATAATGAATGATAGTCTTATAAATAATGTAGTTAATAAAAATGAATTTGAAGAAAATAAAATAAAAAGTATAGTAATAACTCAAAATAAAAAAAATAATAAAATTTATTTATCTAATATTTCAACAAATACTTTGAGAAAAAGAAAACTTTGAAGAAAAAGTATTGATTTTTTTTATTTAGAAAATATATAATAAAAAGGACGTAAAATAGGAGGTTTTTATGGAAAAATATGAACATAAATACGGAGCAGACCAAATACAAGTTTTAGAAGGGCTTGAAGCTGTAAGAAAAAGACCAGGTATGTACATTGGAAGTGTTTCCGTAAGAGGATTACATCATTTAGTATATGAAATAGTAGATAATGCTGTTGATGAGGCTTTAGCAGGATATTGTAGAAATATAAATGTAGTTATAGAACCTGGAAATATAATATGTGTAGAAGATGATGGTAGAGGAATTCCTGTTGATATACATAAAAAAACAGGCTTATCTGCTGCAGAAACTGTTTATACAGTTCTTCATGCAGGAGGAAAATTTGGTGGAGATAGTGGATATAAAGTTTCAGGAGGTCTTCATGGAGTTGGATCATCAGTTGTAAATGCTTTATCAGAATGGACCGAAGTAACAATAAAAAGAGATGGCGGAATATATAAAATGTCTTTTGAAAGAGGAAAGACAGTTAAAAAATTAGAAAAAATAGGAGAAACAAAAGAAACAGGAACTACTGTTAGGTTTTTGGCTGATAATACTATTTTTGAAACTTTAGAATATGAATATGAAGTATTAGAAAACAGATTTCGAGAAATGGCTTTTTTAACAAAAGGATTAAGAATAAAAATAGAAGATAAAAGAGGAGAAGAAATTAAAAAAGCAGATTTTTGCTTTGAAGGTGGTTTAAATTCTTTTGTTGAATATTTAAATAGAAATAAAGAAAAAATAAATAAACAACCTATTTATATAGAAAAAAATAAAGATGATGTTCCTATTGAAATTGCTATACAATATACAACAGCTTATTCAGAAAGTATTTATAGCTTTGTAAATAACATTAATACAATTGAAGGAGGAACTCATTTAGAAGGTTTTAAAAGAGCTTTAACAAAAGTTTTTAATGATTATGCAAGAAGTCATAACATTTTAAAAGAAAAAGATAATAATTTACAAGGTGAAGATATAAGAGAAGGTATTACAGCTGTAATTTCAGTTAAAGTAAAAGAACCTCAATTTGAAGGTCAAACAAAAACAAAATTAGGAAATAGTGAAGTAACTGGTGTTGTTATGAGTGCCTTAAATGAAGAATTATCAGCTTTTTTAGAAGAAAATCCATCAGTAGCAAAAGCTATTTTAGAAAAATGTATAAGTGCTTCTAGAGCAAGAGAAGCTGCAAGAAAAGCAAGAGAATTGGTAAGAAAAAAATCAAACATGGAGACAACAACTCTACCAGGAAAGTTAGCAGATTGTAGCAGCAAAAATCCAGAAGAATGTGAAGTTTATATAGTTGAGGGAGACTCAGCAGGTGGAAGTGCAAAGCAAGGAAGAGATAGAAAGTTTCAAGCTATATTGCCTTTGTGGGGAAAAATGTTAAATGTTGAAAAAACTAGAGCTGATAAAATTTATGGAAATGATAAATTAAATCCAGTAATAATTGCTATAGGAGCAGGAATAGGTGCTGATTTTGATGTTAGTAAAATCAGATATGGAAAAGTTATAATAATGGCTGATGCTGATGTTGATGGTGCTCACATAAGAACATTATTATTAACATTTTTCTTTAGATATATGAGACCTTTAATTGAAAATGGAAATGTTTATTTAGCACAGCCACCATTATATAAAATTTCTAAAAAAGGTATAAAAGATATATATTGCTATAGTGATGAAGAATTAGAAGAAAAATTAAAAGAAGTGGGTAGAGAAAATACTGGAATCCAAAGATATAAAGGTTTAGGAGAGATGAATCCAGAGCAATTATGGGAGACAACTATGAATCCAGAAACAAGAATTTTAATTCAAGTAAAATTAGAAGATGCTATTAAAGCCGATGAAATATTTAATATTTTAATGGGAGACGATGTAGCTCCAAGAAGAGCTTTTATAGAACAAAATGCAAAATATGTAAAAAATTTGGATATATAATTTATGTGAATTTTTAAAAGTGTTTCAAAAAAATGAAACACTTTTTTTTATATTGTCGAAAAATGTCAATGAAAATAAATTGTTTTTTTTGTTAGTTTGTGATATTATAAAAAAAATTAATTCAAAAGAAATTTTTATTCAAAAAATTTTTTTCTAAAATTTAATTCCAAAAAAATTGTTAAATAATAATAGAAAGGAGAAATTTTGAAAAGAAAAACCAATATTTGTTCTGTTCAAAATTGGTTAGATATAAATAAAATTATTGATGATGGGATAATACTTTTAAAAAATCAAAAATATATAAAAATAATAAAAGTAGAACCTATAAATTTTTTTATGAAAACTGATTTTGAAAGAGAAAGCATATTAGAAGCATATAGAACTTTTTTGAAAACATGTAATTTTGATATTCAAATTTTAATTCAAAGTAAAAAAGAGAATTTATCCACTGCTATAAATTTAGTAAAAGAAAAGATTCAAGAAGATGATAATGAAATAATAAATGAATTAAGAAGAAAATATATAAATTATATAGAAAATATTAATAGAAATTGCAAATCATCATCTAAGAATTTTTTTGTAATAATAAAAAAAGAAAATATTGAAGGTAAAAATGAAGAAATAATAATTGAAGAATTAAAAGATAAATATTTAAAAATAAAAAAATGTTTATCAAGATGTGGAAATGAAGTAAATGAATTGTCTAAAAGTGAAGTAAGAGAAGTAATTTTTTCTTTTTTGAATACAAGAAAGTACTTTTTTCTTAGTAAGGAGGAAACATGGTGAAAAATGAGTTCGAAGAAGGAATAGTAAATATAAATGATTATATAAGTCCATCTTATATAGATACAAAAAATCCTAAATATATAGAAATAGATGGTTTATATTATTCTAGTATTATTTGTGTTGATTATAATAGAGAAAATAAAAATTTAATATTAAAAAATATAATAGATAATAATTTTAATATAAATGTATCAATTTTTTATGAAAAACAAGATTCTTATAAAATTATTAGAGAATTAACAAATAGTATTGGGAATGTAGGAGTAGATATAAAAGAAAAAAATTTTAATAGTGATGAAGTAGATATTGCTGCTTTTACATATAATGATGCGAAATATATAAGGAAAGAAATACAAGTAAATAATGAAGAATTATATTTTTTCTATATTTATTTAATTATATACAATGAGGATATTAAAGAATTAGAAAATAATCTTAATATTATTGAAGGAATAGCACAAAGTAGTGGTATTCAAACAAAGAGAGGCTTTTTTAGACAAGAACAATTATATAAAAATACTTTACCTTTTTTTATAAACAGTAAAGATGTTAAATTAGTATCAAAAAGAAATGCTTTAACAAGTGGATTGCTAGGAACATATCCTTTCTTTTCTAGTTCTATATTTGATAAGAATGGGATTTTTTTAGGTAAAAATCTTAAAAATAACTCATTAATTTTTATTAATAAGTATGATAATAAAAAATATAAAAATTCAAATATTAGTGTTTTTGGAATAAGTGGATCAGGAAAATCTTTTTTTGCAAAAACAATGATTTTAAGGAATAGATACATTGGTATTGAACAATATGTTATAGACCCAGAAAGAGAATATAATATTTTATGTGAAAATTTAGATGGATTATTATTAAAAATAGGACCTACATCTAATACGTTTATAAATATTTTTGATATACGAGAAGATAGTATAGAAGATGATGAAAAGGGATTTTTATTAAATAAGTTAAATAAGTTATTAGGATTTTTTTATTTAATATTTGGAAATATAGATGAAGAAGAAAAGTCAATTGTTGAAGATGCAATAATAAAGTGTTATAAGAAAAAAGGAATTAATTTTGAAGATGAATCTTTATATAACAAAGAAAAAAATTTTAAAACTACATATGATATGCCTATAATGGAAGATTTATATAATAGCTTTGGAGAAAGTAAAAAGAATGAAAAATTTAAGAAAAAATTGCTTCCTTTTATAAAAGGCAGTTTGAAATTTTTTAATAATTATACAAATGTAGAATTAAATAATAAATTAATTGTTGCAGATATATATGATTTAGGTGAAGAGAATTTAAAGTATGGAATGTATATTTTTACTGATTTATTTTGGGACAAAATAAAAAAAGATAGAAAAAAGAAAAAATCTATATATCTAGATGAAATTTGGAGATTAATAGGTGTAACTTCGAATAAAGAAGTAGCAGGATTTATATATAAAATATTTAAAACAATAAGAAAGTATGGTGGAAGTGCTATTGCAATAACTCAGGATATATCTGACTTGTTTAGTTTAGAAAATGGAAATTATGGAAAAAGTATTATAAATAATTCTAGTATAAAAATGTTTTTTGCTTTAGAAGAGGAAAATATAAAAATTTTATCAGAATATACTAATATATCAAATATAGAAAAAATAGAAATAAAAAATTTAAAAAAAGGAGAATGTTTAGCTTTTTTTGAGGATAATCATGTACTATTGAATAATGTGGTTGATGATTTCGAAAAAAGAATTATGGAGAAGGAGTAAAAATGAAAATAGTAACAGCAATTGGAATAGAAAAAATATATAGAAGGATAAAAGATGAAATACCATGTGAAATTTTATGTAATGATATTTTATATGAAGAGGGAATTTTTGAGTGCTTAGAAAATAAAAAAGAAATTGACTGTATAATTATAAATATTGAAAATTTATTAATAAATAATATTAATGAATTTACTAAAAAAATAAAAGAAAAAAATAAAAATATAATAATAATTTTTTTAGTAAAAAATAAAAAAGAAATAGAATATGAAGATGAATTTGTTAAATATATAAATATAAATAATTATTTATTTAAAAATATTGAAAAAGAAATTTTAAAAAATAATTATGTAATAAGTGAAAATGAATATAAAACAAATCAAAATAAAGAAAAAGAAAATATAAAAATAATTAGTGTAGCAGGAAGTAATGGAACAGGAAAAAGTATTTTTACTGCAAATTTTGCAAAATCTTTAGATAAAAAAATTTTGATAATAGATTTTGATTTTCTTAATAATTCAATACATACAATATTTGGAGTAAAAAAAGGTAAAGGAAAAATTATAAAAATAAATAGCAAAATAGATTTAATTTCTATAGAAGAAGTATATTGTAAAAATAAATATGAAATAAAATTTGAAGAAATGGTAGAATTGATAAATAAAGTCGAAAATAATTATGAGTACATATTTATAGATACATCTTCAGAAATGTTTTTTGATATTACAAAAAATATTTTTGAATATAGTGATTGTATTATTTTTTTATTAGAAGCAAATTTATTAGAATTGAAAAAATCAATTAATTTATTAAATATATATAGAGAAAAATGGAATATAAGTAATACAAAAATAAAAATAGTAATAAATAAAATAAATAAAAATTCAATTGATAACCAGGTAAGTAAAAGAATTTTTTTTGAAAATGAAATAGTTGGAGAAATTAAATATAGTACAAAATATAATTATTTAATAAATAAAAATATGAAAAATGCGAAATATTCAATTTTTTTTAAGTATAAATATAAAAATATTTTAAAGAAAATTATAAACAAAGGAGAATATAAAAATGAATTTAGAAAAAACACAAGAAATCTCTTTAGAAAAAGTAGAAAATGATAAAGTTGTTGAAAATAAGCAAACTAAGTTTTTAGAAACATCAATAGGAAAAATAGTTAATACATCATTAGATATAGGATTAAAAATAATTTTGCCTGATTTTATGGAAAATGAAGTGATAAGTTTAAAAGATAAAATATTAGAAAATGGATTAAAAGATGGTATAAGTAAAGCAATAAAAGCAGCAATTGATGTAGGAAGAAAAATAAGCAATATATCAACAGAGAATTTTGAAAGTATTTCAGAAGTAAAAGAAACAATTGAAAAAGGAGGATTAATAGATAAAATATCAAAAAAATTAGAAGAAGTTATTGATGTAATAGAAGAAAAAGGTACTTTAACAAAGAAAAATGCTAAGAAAATAAAAGAAGAAAAAAATAATATTTTAGATACAATATCAGAAAAATTGAAAACTACTTTCTCGAAGCAGTTAGAATCGTCTAAAAAATTAGATAAATATATAAGTAACTGGAATAAGTATTATGAAGAAGAAAATTTAGATAAAATGTGTAAAGAATTTGAAAAAATAAAAAAAGAAAATAAAAATATAATTCCTTTTGAAAAATCAAATAATGAAATAGAAAAAATTGAAAATATACATAATTTAATTAATAGTAAAAATGGAGAATTTAATTTATCTGAAATAGAAAAAGAATTAATAAAAAAGTTTAATCAATAGCAAATATTTTTTCTTTTTTCTTGCATATTTCCGTAGGTTAAAGTATAATTACAGTGTAAATATAAAAGAAAGAGGTAAATTTTCATGGAAGAAAAACAAGAGGAAAAAATAATTGTTAGAGATATAGAACAAGAAATGAAAACATCTTATATAGATTATGCAATGAGTGTTATAGTTGCTAGAGCTCTTCCAGATGTTAGAGATGGTTTAAAACCAGTTCATAGAAGAATTTTATATGCTATGTATGAAGATGGAATAACATCAGATAAGCCATACAGAAAATGTGCTAATACAGTTGGATCAGTTTTAGGACGATATCACCCTCATGGAGATTCATCTGTTTATGATGCAATGGTAAGATTAGCTCAAGATTTTTCTATGAGATATCCTTTAATTGATGGTCATGGAAACTTTGGCTCTATAGATGGAGATTCACCAGCAGCTATGAGGTATACTGAAGCTAGAATGGCAAAAATATCTAATTATATGCTTGCAGATATTGAGAAAAATACAGTCGATTTTATGCCTAACTATGATGATAGACTTCAAGAACCAACAGTTTTACCAGCAAAACTACCAGCTTTATTAATAAATGGTTCATCAGGAATTGCAGTAGGAATGGCAACTAACATACCACCACATAATTTAACTGAAGTTATAGATGGAATAATAAAAATTATAGATGAAGATGAAGTTACAGATGATGATTTAATTAAAATTATAAAAGGTCCAGATTTTCCAACTGAAGGAATAATTTTAGGCTTAGAAGGAATAAAACAAGCATACAAGACTGGTAAAGGAAAAATAACTGTACGTGCTGAAGCTGAAATTGAAGAAATGAATGGAAATAAACAACGTATAATAGTATCTTCTTTACCATATCAAGTAAATAAATCAAAACTAATACAAGACATAGATGCTTTATGCAAAGATAAAAGAATAGAAGGAATTTCAAATGTTCGTGATGAATCAGATAGAAAAGCTAAAGTAAGAATTGTAATTGAATTAAAAAGAGATACAAATCCTCAGATTATTTTAAATCAATTATACAAATATACTCAAATGCAAATTTCTTTTGGAATAATCTTATTAGCTTTAGTACATGGAGAACCTAAAATTTTAACTTTGAGACAGTGCTTAGAATATTATTTGGAGCATAGAAAAGAAGTTGTTATTAGAAGAACAAAATTTGAATTAGAGAAGGCAGAAGCTAGAGCTCATATATTAGAAGGATTAAAAATAGCATTAGATAATATAGATGAAGTTATAAATATTATAAGATCTTCTTATGATGATGCAAAAGAGAGATTGATGGAAAGATTTGGTTTGTCTGAAATTCAAGCTCAAGCTATTTTGGATATGAGATTAAAAACTTTATCAGGTTTACAACGTGAAAAAATTGAAGAAGAATATAATGAATTAATGAAATTAATTGAAAGATTAAGAGCAATTTTAGGAAGTGAAAAATTAGTTTTTGATATTATAAAAGAAGAATTATTAGAAATAAAAGAAAAATTCGGAGATGAAAGAAAAACTAAAATTGTTGCTGCTGAAGGAGAATTTGAAGTAGAAGATTTAATAAAAGAAGAACAAACTGTTTTGGCATTAACACACTTTGGATATATAAAAAGAATGCCACTTGATACTTATAAAAGTCAAAGAAGAGGTGGAAAAGGAATAACTGGAATAGCAACAAGAGAAGAAGATTTTGTTAAGAAAATCTTTACAGCTTCAACACATGATACAATTTTATTCTTTAGTAATTTAGGAAAAGTATACAGATTAAGAGGGTATGAAGTTCCAGAAGCAGGAAGAACAGCAAAAGGAACTGCAATTGTAAATCTATTAGCTTTAGATAATGGAGAAAAAATATCAGCAGTTATACCAATTCAAAATTTTGCAGAAGGTAAATACTTGTTAATGGCAACAAAAAGTGGAACAATAAAGAAAACAGCTTTAAAAGAATATGATACAACAAGAAAAAATGGGTTACAGGCAATTAACTTAAAAGAAAATGATGAATTAATAAATGTTAGACTTACAGATGGAGAAGATAATATCGTATTAGTTACAAAAAATGGTATGAGTATTACTTTTGATGAAAAGGATGTTAGACCATTGGGAAGAGTATCTCAGGGAGTAATAGGAATAAGATTAGATGACGATGATGAAGTTATAGGAATGGAATCTATAATAGCTGGAAGCAAAGCAACTTTATTAGCTATAACAGAAAATGGATTTGGAAAGAGAACTGATTTAGATGAGTATAGAGTTCAAGCAAGAGGAGGAAAGGGAGTAATTACTTATAAAATAACTCCTAAAACAGGTAATATTGTTGGAGTAAAAATTGCTACTGAAGATGAAGATGTTATGATGATTACAGATACTGGAACTATAATTAGAATTAATGTTAAAGATATTAGTGTTTTGGGAAGATCAACACAAGGTGTAACTCTTATGAGAACTAATGATGGAAAAGTTGTTAGTATAGAAATAATAGAACCTGATGAAGCTGAATAAAATAAAAAAGGATTCTCGATTAGAGAGTCCTTTTTTGCAAATTTAAAATAATTTGTTATTTAGAATTTG
The DNA here is from genome assembly GCA_947626605.1 of uncultured Clostridia bacterium. GTDB lineage: Bacteria > Bacillota > Clostridia > TANB77 > CAG-508 > CANPVP01. The sequence continues at coordinate 23,628 of CANQSV010000018.1, forward strand.
TTAATCCGTTTTTTTATAAATCTTATATCTTCACCAAAAAATTTACAAATGTTATAGTGACCAATAAATCTAGAAAAAATTCTACCGTCATAGTTGTCATGTAAATCTTTTAGAGTTAGATTTGTAGAAATAATTGTTTTTGTTATATGATTATTTTGATTTAGTAACCTGGAATTTATAATGTTAAATAATTCAGTAAATTTCATACTATTCATACATTCTGTTCCTAAATCATCTATTATTAATAAATCGACTTTTAAAATATTTTCGTAAATATCATAAGAAATATTTTTTTTGTTAAATTTATAATCAATAATTATATCTAGCATATTAGAAGAAGTTTGATATAAAACAGTTTTTCCTTGTTTTAATATTTCTGAAGCAATGCAGTTTGAAAGAAAAGTTTTACCTAATCCAGTATTTCCAGTAAATAACAAGTTTTTCTCTTCTTGATTATTAAAGTTATTTATAAAATTAAGAGCAATTTCTTTTATTTTTAAAATATTGTCTCTTGGAGATATTTTTTCATTATATTTCTCAAAATTAATTTCATTAGAATAAAGATCTAAATTAAATGTTGAAAAATTTTCTTTTTCTATATTAGAAATATTTGATTTGTTAAATTCTATGTCAAACAATTTTTGTTTTATGCAATTGCAAAGAGATGATTTATTTTGATTATATATATAGCCAGTATCATTACATATAGTACATTCATAATTTGGTTTAAAAGAATCTAAATTAATTTTATTTTCTTTTAAAATATTCTCTTTTTCTTTTTTTAAAGAGGAAATTTTATCTTTAAAAAAATTAAGATTATTATAAGAATTAGAGTGTAATATTTCTTGCATTTGTGTTAAAGCATATGAATTTATTGTATCATCTATTTCCTGTAATTTAGGAATTTTGGAATAAATTTGAGATTTTCTGTTTTCAAATTCAGATTCAGCTTTTAACTTTTTTTGCTCATATTCTTTTAATAAATCTTTTAGAGTAGTGTTTGGCATAATTTTTCCTTTCATTAATTATTAGTATTTGCATATAAAGATTCAAAATCATCATATTGCCTAGCTTGATAATTATTATAATTAGTTTTCTTTTCAAGCTCTTTTATATTTTTTGATTTTTGCTTTTGAGATGACAAATAATTTTGTATTTCCTCTGGTGTTTTTAATTTATGTTCATTCCAATCAGTTATAATTTTATTTATATAATCAAAACTTGGATTTGATTTTGATGTAGTCTTTTTTAAAGCAATGTCTATGACATCTAAAGAGTAATTAAAATCAACAGTCCATTTTTCTATATAGGCTTCCTCAAATTGTGTAAGAGGTCTAGAAAGTCTAAGTTTTGATGAGATAGATTTTTTTATAGCTGATAACTTTTCTTGTTTCTCATAATATGACTCTAGATCAGAATAAGTTTTAACATTATTTTTAGACCAAGCATCAGCAACTGTTTGTACATAATTTCGATGAAGAGCTGAACGATCAAAACAATATTTAAAGAGTGAATACATAACTTGTTCATCAAAAGAGTATTTTTTAAACCACAAATCTATGTCATTATACCATGATGGAGTCATTATACCTTGAAAAAAAGTAGAATTAATTGTTTCAATAGCTTTTGCACGATATTGATTTTTTGAATTTTTCTCTATATCATCTTTAGATAAAGATGTTTTTGGAGAGTATAGTTTATGTAATTCTATTTCTTGAAGATTATTTACAATATATCCTGCTGATTTTTTTGTTATTAAATCTAAATTTTCCCAGTATTTTATGGCATCTTGTAAGGTTGATATAGGTAGTGCTAATTTTTTTGATAAGTCATTTAATTTTATTTCTTTATTATATTTAGAAATAAAATTTAAGTATAAATACACTTTTATATAGTCGCCATTTGCTTGAGTAAAATATTCAGTAAAAAATAAATCTGAAATTTCGGTAGTTGAAAATATTATTGGTAAATCATTTTTTTCTAATTTCATTGTAAAATCTCCTTATAAAAATATACAAATACTTTGTTGCATTATATCATTTTAAGGAGATTTTTACAATATTTTAGTTCTTTATATATAAATAAAATTTTCTGTTATAAACGAACTTTACAATATAAAAGATAACATAAATAAAACTTTCATGATTGAAACCAATTAAGCTAAATAAGAAAATTGGAAAATAAAGGGTAATAATAAGAAATATTTTAATTTTAATATTATTAAAAAATAAATTTAATAAGAAAAATGTAATAAGAAAAATAATAATATTAAGCACAGCAGTAGAATAATCAAATAATCCCAATAGTTTTGGCTTTAAATTATAGTTTTTAGGAATTATAAAAAACATAAGACCTCCTATTAAAATTTTGGTGATAAACTTGAGATATTAGCTTGTAAATCAATGCCTATTCCACCAAGCAAATCCTTTATATAGCTATTTGATTTTATAAGTGCAAAAACAGAACCTATATATAAGAATTTGGATAATAAGTCAGAATATGATGGTAGAATAGTAAATGTTGCTAATAAAATAATTGAAATTAAAATTTGAAGGAATAATAATGATATAAAACATCTTAACCATGATTTAAATAAAAAAGATGTTGAGTTATGGCATAATGATAATATTGCAAAAGGTGATACCAAAATGAAAACTTGTATCATGACAAACCTTAATGAATATGAGAATATTAAATTAAAGAAACCAATGGAAATAATACTTTTAAGTATACCATCTAAAGAAAAAATATCAATTGAAGAATTGAATAAAAGTATTGTATTAAGTTTTAATACAAAAGAAGAAAAGTCAATTTTTGTATTAAACATAGATTCTCCAAATGAACAAATAGATGATGATAAAATTGAGGTGAAATCTATTAGTAAATTGCAAAAATAAAAAGAGAAGTTCATTAAAATAGTACATATTACCAATTTAAAAATGAATTGTGAGGGGCTTTCTAAATTATTAACAATGCAAAAATTAGAAATTAATAATTTTATAGAATAGAATATTAAAAAACCAAACACTAAAGAATTAGAAATAAGTAATATACCAGAAGTAGGTGAATTTGAAGTTAAATTTGCAAACAGTTTATTATTAAAAATGTTAGTGTTAATAAAAGTTAAATCGTCTAATATAGCATATAAATTATTATCTAAGGAAGAAAAAAGGTTAGAAAATAAAGAGTTAATACTAGAGGATAAAGATGAAGATATATTAGTAGTTGTCGTTTCCATAAATTTAAATCTCCTTTAAGATGATAGAATAACTCTTATTGTAGAGATTACTAGATCTGTACATAGCAAAAAAGAGTATGAAAAAATTGCTGTTTTTATAAGTTTTTTTCCTATTCTAATTCTTTCTTCATCTCCAAAACTGAATTTTTTTATGAAGAGCCCAGTTCCAATGGCTGTAGCGGCTGCTGGACCACCTAGAGCTTTTATATAATTATTAATTTTTATAAATGCATCAGTTAATCTATTAACTAATTCAGGATAAGCACACAGTGAATATGATGGAATAGTTATGTATAAAATAAAAAGCAATAAAATAAATTTGTATAATTTTTTTATATTATTCATATAATCATCCTTTCTTATGTATAATTTATGTATTATTTTTAAAATATGGGGTGAGAAATAATTTTTGTGGTTTAGAAACAGATAAACCGTTAGATAAAAATGCTAAGCACGAAAAAGTTTCTAAATGTTGAGTAAAAAAATTGGTATCATAAATATATTCTGTTTGCGTATAAGTATTTAGAGTTTCAGATAAATTGGAATCAAGAGAATTAAATTTTTTTGTAAAATAGTTATAGTGAGATTCTTTTGAATTTTCAGAAATACTTTTTGAGGTTTTTTGTTTATCTTCTTTTCCTATTTGTTTTTGAATATCTTCTATAGTAAAAGAATCATCAGTTCTAAACCAAAGTTTATTAACAATGTTTTGAATTATTACTTTAGCAGTATTCTGATTTTCAAGTGCATTAATAAGAGATGTATAGCTTTGAGTAGCCACAATATTTATACATTTTGCTTCACGACTAATTGCAAAAAAATCAGCGTCTGTTGAAGTTACATATTCATGAAATTCATCAGAAATAAAAGCAATGGGTCTAGTTGAATTTAGAGAACTTGAAGAAATACGAGATATTAGATCTGTTTGAAAATCTAATTTTAAATAAGCAGCAATTATTTTTGACAGATTTTTGTATTCTGCAATATTCATATTTAAAACAACAATTTTACCTTTATTTATTACATCAGAAAAACCATGAAAATTAAGTTTATCCTTTAATGGAGAAAATGTATTTAAAACATTATAATCTGATATAAAAGGATTTGTTATTCGAGTTATTTCTGATTTTAAAATAGAAAGAGTTCTTTGATCCAAACTAAAAAATTCTTTTTCAAAAAATTCCATGGAAGATAATAAATCATATGTTTGTGAAGAATTAAATTTTCCAGAAAAAAATAAATTTTTTAAAAATAAAATTTTTGAGAAATAATAATTATAATCTGTTATTAGTTTATGAATTTCTTCAAAAGTGACATAATAATCATTATATAATCTACACAATTTTATAGCTTCTAAAATTATTTGCTCACTTTTATCTAACCAATAAGATTCCGAATTATTTTTAGAAAATAATGTTAAAATAGTTTTTAACCTATTAGCTAATATAGATGGACTTAAATTTGGCTTATCCAATGGATTGTAAAAATTCTTACTGTCTAGACTTATTTCTATTATATCATCTAAACGATTATATTTTTTTGCAAATTCTTTTACTTGTTTGTAATAATTCCCTTTTACATCTAATATTAACATACCAATTTTTTCTGCTTCTGAGTCATTATTGTAGCTAATTAATTGTTCAGTAAATGGATACATAGCAGAACTAGTTTTTCCAGTACCAATTGTTCCAGTAACTAAAATATTTTGGTATAAACTCATAAGAGGTATTTTTACTAAAATATTATCTAATGAATGTCCAATAGATAAATAAAAATCTTTGTCTTCGCAAATTTCTTTTTTGGAAAATTTTTTTGATATGTTTAATTTTTTTATGAAATTTGAGAAAAAAACATTAGATATTATAAAATTTGATATAACAAAACAAATAATATAAGATTTTTTTATGTTTATCCATATCAGTGGATATTTTGTAGCAATATCAAATGGAACAAATGAGTATGGAAATATTACTGAGTTTGATGAATATACAGGATATAATAAAATAATAAAAACAATTGATGTAAGTAATAGAAAAATTAAAGAGAATAAAAAGCGACTATTGAGAATCTTAAAAAGCATAGTACCTCCTAATTATTAAAGTTTTTTTCTTTTAATTTTAACTTTGAACCTTGTGTGTTTTGGAAAATAAAAATATCAAAAAAAGTATAAATAGAATAAAAAATGATAAAAATATAAAAGATAAATGAAATAAAAAATAAATGGATTAAAAATTGTATAGAACATCACCACCTTTTGTGGTATAATACAACAAAAAAATTTTTTTGTCTATACTTTTTTTGAAAAATATGTTAAAATATTAAATATTAAAAAAATTTAGGAGGAAAATATGGTAATAGAAAAAACAACAAAAATCGGAGAAATCATAGAAAATGCTCCAGAAAAAGCAGATATTTTATTGGAAGCAGGAATGCATTGTTTAGGATGTCCAGCATCACAAGAAGAAACTTTGGAAGAAGCATGCTCAGTTCATGGTATAGATGTTGAAGAAATTGTAGAAAAACTAAACAAATAAATAAAAGCTAAACTTCATATAAAATATTTGTATGGAGTTTATATTTTTTATATTGTACCAAATTTCTCCTGCTAGGAGAAATTTCTGTACAAGATTAGAAGTTATTAATTAACTTTTTATAAATTTATCAAAAACTTTAGAAAAAAATTGATAAATTAGTTGACAAAATACAAATAATATAGTAATATATACAAGTACTGTTTTTTTAGTACAATATATTTGGGCTATTAGCTCAGGTGGTAGAGCACTTGACTTTTAATCAAGTTGTCCCGCGTTCGAGTCGCGGATAGCT
>CANQSV010000019.1 GCA_947626605.1 uncultured Clostridia bacterium
CATCCAGTTTTATTTGAAACTGCAATTATATGTGCAACAGTTGGAATAATGTGTCCTGCAATGAGTTTTATAGCAGCATTTTTATATTATCCTTATTATATGGGATTTAATATATTTACATTACTTGCAAACTGGCTAAAATTAATGTGCTTTAATTTCCCATTTGCATACTTTACACAATTATTCTTTATTCAACCAACGGTTAGAACAATATTTAAGATGATATTTGTTAGAAATAAAAACAACAATAGTGCAATGAACAAAGAAAAAGAATTAGCAAGTGTAAGATAAAACATTACAGAAAAAAATAAAAAAATACTTACATAAATTTTTAATTTGTGTTATAATTACAAAAGGTTAATAAGAAATATTTTAAATAGTGTGTAGTCTTTTAAAGGCGTAAGTCCAGCTTTTAAAAGGCTACACGCTATTTTTTTGTTTTTAATTAAGGAGGAAATGATTTTTATGAATGAACAAAGAACAAATAAAATGGCAAGTACGCCAATGAAAGAATTGTTTTGGAAAATGGGATTACCAATGATAATATCAATGGTATTACAAGCTTTATACAACGTTATAGATAGTATATTTGTAACTAACATGGGCGAACAGGGGGCTATTGCAAATCAAGCTTTAACTATTGCTTTCCCCATACAAATACTTATTATAGCAGTAGGAGTTGGAACAGGAGTAGGACTAAATGCACTTCTTTCAAAAAGTTTAGGAGAGAAAAACACAGAAAAAGTAAACAAAGTTGCAGGAAATGGAATATTTTTAAGTATATGTTTGTATATAATTTTCTTACTATTTGGAGCTTTTGGATCAAAATGGTTTATTTCACTTTTTGCTGGTGGAAACGAACAAGTTATATCTATGGGAACAATATATTTGCAAATATGTTGCTGTTTATCGGTAGGTGCGATTGGATTTACAGTATATGAGAGATTTTTGCAAAGTACAGGAAAAACATTGCTTTCAACAATAGCACAAATATTAGGAGCTGTAACAAATATAATTTTAGATTATGTATTTATTTATCCATTAAACATGGGCGTAGCTGGTGCAGCTTGGGCAACTGTTATAGGTCAAATTATTTCATTATTAGTTGCTATGATATTTCACTATAAATTAAATAAAGAAATAAATGGAAATCCAAAATATATTAAACCAGAATTAAGCTTAATAAAAGCAATTTATAATATAGGAATTTCAGCAGCAATTATGCAGGGGTTACTTTCAGTTATGATGGCAGGGATGAATGCTATTCTTGGAATGTCAAAAGCTAATCCTATAATATTAGTAGGTTCATTTGGAATATATTATAAAATACAGCAAATTGTATTATTTTCAGCATTCGGCTTATCTAATACTATAATTTCAATTTTATCATTTAATTATGGTATGAAAGATAAAGAGAGAATAAATGCTTGTATTAAATATGGAATTATTGATACAGCTATTGTAACTTTAATATTAACTTTTATTTTCGAATTGCTAGCAAAACCAATTTCAAGTTTATTTGGTCTTACTGGTGGAAACACAACAGAGATAATAGGCATATGTACAACGGCTTTAAGAATAGCAAGTATAGGTTATATATTTATGGGGTTTTCAGTTGCAGTACAAGGTGTGTTACAATCAATTGGATATGCTATAAGACCTTTGATAATATCTTTATTAAGATTAGTGGTATTTGTATTTCCAATAGCATATTTATTTACTTTATCTAACAATGTAACAAATGTTGTCTGGTGGACTTTACCAATAGCAGAAATTTTAACAGCAGTAATTTCAGTATTTATATTAAAAAAATCTTACAAAGAAAAGATAGAAGCAATATAGCAAATTTAAGTATTATGAAAGCAAGTAGTTTTATTTACAAGCACTTGCTTTTTTGTTATACTTTAATAGAATAAATAAATGTTTCATTAAGTTAAAGTCGCTCCCAGTGATTTTGTTTCAATTTTCATTGCAACGCCCCAACTGCGCAGAGTATGTATTTAAAAATTTTCTTGCGAAAATTTTCTAAACATACTCTAAGCTTGTCGGTTCCCACCCGTAACTTGCTCGAAAATTGAATTCAAAATCACCTCGCGCTACTCTACTTATAAAAAAAATTACTCAGATAAATTGTAATTTTTTGTTCAGATTGGAGGAAAAATAAATGTCTGAAAAAGATAAAATGTTAGCAGGAGAAATATATGATGCTAATTATGATAAAGAATTAATAAAAGAAAGACTTAAAGTTAAAGATAAGTGCTTTGCGTATAATAATGTAAAACCATCTAACATAGAAGAAAGAAACAAAATAATGAATGAAATATTAGGAAAACATAAAAATAGTTTTTATATTGAGCCACCTTTTTACTGTGATTATGGATATAATATTGAAGTAGGAGAGAACTTTTATTCTAATCACAATTTAGTAATATTAGATGGAAATAAAGTTACTTTTGGAGATAATGTTTTTGTAGCACCTAATTGTGGATTTTATACAGCAGGACATCCATTAGATTATGAAAGGAGAAATAAGGGATTAGAATATGCTAAACCTATAAAAGTAGGAAATAATGTATGGATAGGTGGAAATGTTGTTGTACTTCCTGGAGTAACTATTGGAGATAATGTAGTAATAGGTGCTGGAAGTGTAGTAAATAAAGATATACCATCAAATGTGGTAGCAGTGGGAAATCCTTGTAAGGTCATAAAACAATTATAACGAGAATTTAAAATTTTCTTAATGAAACACTTAAGAAAATTACAATTTATAAAAGCAAGTGTTTATTTATAAGTACTTGTTTTTTTATTTATTGTAAAGATTAGTTTAAACAGAACTAATCTTTTTTTGTAAAATTTAAAAATAATATTGCAAAATAATATAATTAAGGATATAATAACAATTGTTATATAACAAATGATATAAATGGGGTGATAGTATGCCACCAATTCCTAAAATATCAAAAGATATGATATTAGAAAGTGGATTAAAAATTATAAAAGAAGAAGGTATTGATAAATTAAATGTAAGAAATATAGCCAATAAACTAAATTGTTCTACACAACCAATAATGTATCATTATAAAAATATGAATCTCTTAAAAGAAGAATTATATAGTATAGTTGATAATTATCATTCACAATTTTTACTGAAAGAAAATAGTAACAATAATCCATTATTAAATATTGGACTCCAATATATTAAATTTGCAGAGCAAGAGAAAAATTTATTTAAGTTTTTATTTCAAAGTGATAAATTTTCAAATTTCAATTTTGATGATTTAATAGATAATAATGAAGAAGGACTTAAAGAAATATTTAAAATAATTGAAAGAGAAACTAAAATTGACAAAAATAGTATAAAAGAGGGATTTAAGTTATTGTTTATTACAGCACATGGACTTGCTAGTTTGCTAGCAAACAATTCTATAAATTATGATGAAAAATATTGTATTGACATTTTAGAAAAAGTTTTTTATAAAATTAATTAGGAGGAAAGATATGAAGAAATTAAATAAAAGTGTAATTGTACTATTAATGGTAATGACAATCTTATCATTTTCAAATTTTTTAAATATTAAAGTAAATGAAGAAGTCTTAAAATTAGCAGGTATATCAGTAATTGTAGGTATTATAGCATATTTTACTACTAGAAAAACAAATGAAGTTATAACATCTGGATTAGATATAAAAAAGTGTTGTTCTTCTTTTAAAAATTTAAAAGTTATATTATTATCAATTACTCCTGCATTATTAAATATATTATGTTATATAATTGCAAAAAGATTTTTACCTGAATATATTGAACATTTAGGCAATAGAACAAATTTTATAGATTCATCAGAAATGATAAAGACAATCTTAATTCTTGCGATAGCAGCATTAGGAGAAGAAATTGCGTGGAGAGCATTTTTTCAAAAACAAACTACAAAAGTAATAAAATTTATACCTTCATTAATAATTACATCTGTTTTATTTTCTTTAGGGCATTTTAATTTTAACAATCCATTAATTGTTATTTATGATTTAATATTTATATTTATGAATTCTATATTTTATGGCCTTGTATTTAAGGAGACAGATAATGCATGGTGCAGTTGGATTTCACATTTTTTTGCTAATGTAATTGGTGTATATTTATGATGAAATCAAAATCCCATCGTGCTATATCCACTTGATTAAAAAATACTAAGACAAATTAAAATTATGAGAGCAAGTGTTTATTTACAAGCACTTGCTTTTTTGCTATACTTTAAGCAAATGAATAGTAATTTACTGTTTAGATTTTTGTAATAAGAAGTATAATTAAGTTATGAAAATACCAAAATGAGGTGGATAATGAAAAATACAATTAACGTTAATCAAATTAACAAGAAAATAAAACAATATAGTCAGATGAATAAGAAGCAAATTTTTGAAAAATTGCAAACATCTGAAGAAGGAATTAGTATTGTTGATGTAGATGATAGAATTGAAGAATATGGAAAAAACATTATAGATATAAATAATAATATAACATTATTAGATAGATTAAAAGAAGCTTTTATTAATCCATTTAATATTGTACTTATAATTGTGGCAATTGTTACTTTTATAACAGATGTTGTTATATCATCAAACAAAGATTATGCAACATTTATTTTGATTACAAGTACGATTTTTATTTCAGCTTTGATTTCTTTTTGCCAACAAGCGAGTTCAGACAAAGCAGCACAGAAATTAAAGAAAATGATTTCTAATAAAATAGATGGAATAAGAGATGGAAATAGGATAACTATCGATTTTGAAAATCTGGTACCAGGAGATATTGTTAAATTATCATCTGGAGATATGATACCAGGAGATATTAGAATTATAGATAACAAAGACTTATTTATTGATCAAGCCTCTCTTACTGGAGAATCAAATCCAGTAGAAAAATTTGCAGAATTGAAGGAAAAAGATGCAGACTTAACAGATTTATCTAATATAGCGTTTATGGGAACAAACGTTGTCAGTGGTTCAGCAACAGCTGTTATTATTGCAACAGGAAGTAATACATATTTTGGTAGTATGACGAAATCATTATATACTGTAAATGAAAAAAATAGTTTTGAAAAAGGTATTGATAATGTAAGTAGATTACTAATAAAGTTTATGGTTATAATGGTTCCAATTATTTTAGTTATAAACTTATTAACTAAAGGAGAGATATGGGATTCATTAATTTTCGCAATTACAATAGCTGTTGGATTAACACCAGAAATGTTACCTGTTATAATGACTTCAACGCTTGCTAAAGGGGCAGTAACAATGTCAAAAAAGAAAACAATTGTAAAAAGACTAAGTGCTATTCAAACATTTGGCGAAATGAATATTTTATGTACAGATAAAACAGGAACTTTAACAGAAGATGAAATAGTATTAGAAAAATATATGGATGTTTCTGGTGAAGAAAGTATTAGAATTCTAAAACATGCATTTTTAAATAGCTATTTTCAAACAGGATTAAAAAACTTAATAGATGTAGCAATAATTTCAAGAGCAGAAAAAGAAAAACTAAATAGTTTAAAAGAGCAATATATTAGAGAGGATGAAATTCCATTTGATTTTACCAGAAGAAGAATGAGTGTGGTATTAAAGGATAATAACGGAAAAAGACAACTTATAACCAAAGGTGCAGTTGATGAAATTATTTCAATTTGTTCATATATTGAGCTAGATGGACAAGTAGTAGAACTCACAGAAGAATGGAAAAAGAAAGCATATAGTGTATATGAAAAAAATAATACTGATGGGCTAAGAGTTTTAGCTATAGCACAAAAAAATGAAATCCACGAAATCGATGTTTTTGGAGTTCAAGATGAAAGTAATATGGTTTTAATAGGATTTGTAGGATTTTTAGATCCTCCTAAAAAAAGTGCAAAACAGGCTATTTTAGCACTTAAAAGACATGGGGTTGATACAATAGTATTAACTGGAGACAGCGAAGGGGTTGCTATTAATGTTTGCAAAAAAGTTGGAATTTCAACTGAAAAGTGTTTATCTGGAAGAGATATAGATAATATGTCAGATGAGGAGTTAAAAAAAGCTTCAAAAGAATGTAAATTATATTCTAAATTAACACCTTTACAAAAACAAAGAATAGTTAGAATATACCAAGAACAAGGTAATACAGTTGGTTATATGGGTGATGGAATAAATGATAGTCCACCTTTAAAACAAGCTGATGTTGGAATTTCGGTTGATACAGCAGTTGATATTGCAAAAGAAACTGCAGATATAATACTATTAGAAAAAGATTTGAACGTTTTGGAAGAAGGAGTAATCAATGGAAGAAAGACATTTACAAATATACTAAAATATATAAAAATGGCTACAAGTGGAAATTTTGGAAATATGCTATCAGTAGTAATAGCAAGTATATTTTTACCTTTTTTACCAATGTTACCAATTCATATTTTAATGCAAAATTTACTAAATGATTTTGCACAAATAGGAATGCCATTTGATAATGTAGATAAAGAATATTTAGAAAAACCAAAGAAATGGAATACAGAAGAAATTAAAAGTTATATGTTTGCATTTGGAATTATTAGTACAATTTTAGATGTATTATGTTTTATCATATTGTGGTATGTTATGAAATTTAATACAATTGAAAAGGCAGTTTTATTCCAAACAGGTTGGTTTGCATTTGGAATAATATCACAAACATTGATTATTCATATGATAAGAACATCAAAAATACCATTTGTCACAAGTAAATCATCAAAACAATTATTGATTTCAACGTTTGTTGTATCAATGATAACATTAATAATTTCTTTTACAGATATTGCTACAATATTTGACTTAAAAAGACTACCAATACAATTTGGCTTTGTAATAATTGCATTGGTGCTAACTTATGCTATAATTATCCAATTATACAAAAAAGTATATTTAAAAATAAATAAAGAATGGTTATAAGATTATAAATATTAAGAAAAAATTACAAGTTATCTGAGTAATTCTTTTTATAAGTAGAGTAGCGCGAGGTGATTTTGAATTCAATTTTCGAGCAAGTTACGGGTGGGGACCGACAAGCTTAGAGTATGTTTAGAAAATTTTCGTAAGAAAAATTTTAAATACATACTCTGCGCAGTTGGGGCGTTGCGATGAAAATTGAAACAAAATCACAGGGAGCGACTTTAACTTAATTAAAAACTTAAAAAAATCACAATTTATAGAAGCAAGTGTTTATTTACAAGCACTTGCTTTTTTACTACAATGCTCATTGTAGAACATGATATAATGAAAAAATGAAAATTTATAAGTGTTCGCTTGTTTTTTATAAAAATATTTTGTATATTATATTTGCCTTAATTATACTTGTTATAGTTTTGAGCAAATAAAAAAAAAGAAAACTCACATCTGTACTTTGGCTAGTGTATTTGTGAGTTTTTAACATATATCTAGGCAAAACTACATTTGTAGTTTCTCATTCCTTATCTTTATTATACACAGATTTTTAAGGAATGTCAAATGAAAAAATTTTTTACCCAAAAGTAGTAAGTTAGCTCAGTAATTTTTTTATAATTTAAATGATTAATAAATTTGTAGATGGGAGAAGTATAATGAAAATAATATATTTTGAAGAAAAGTATCGAGACGATATGATTTTTATGGTATTAAGTGCAAAAAATGCTTTAGGTAGAGTCCCAAAACTCAATGAAGATTTATTGGATATAAAAAAGAATTATTTTGATAAGGGTCATCCTTTTTGGATAGCATTAGATGAATTTGATAGAGTGATAGGATGTATAGGTACAAAAAATGATGAAGGTGGAAAAATATTCTTATCAAGATTGTATATTAAATTTGATCATAAGAGGCACGGAATTGGTAGTCAACTACTGCAATTAGCAGAAAATTCAGCAAAAGAAAGAGGATATAAAGAAATTCATGTTCATTTAGGAAAAGATTATTTAGAAAGTCATATTTTCTATCCAAAACATGGATATGTCGAATATCAAGATTTATATATGAAGAAAGAATTATAATTTATACTTAAAAGAAAGCTGATAAAAATAGCTTTTTGTTCCACCAGTTGTTTTAATAAGTAAGAACAAAAGGTAATAAATATTATCTGTCGAAGTAAAGAAAATCACAATTTATAAAAGCAAGTGTTTATTTACAAGCACTTGCTTTTTTGCTATACTTTAAGCAGGTAAAGAGATTATTTTAAAATAGGAGATAATTTATGAAAAGATTTATAAAAATATTTTTAATAATTTTTATTTCTTTGATAATTGTTATATTTGTTGATACAATTCAAGCAAAAGTATTTAATAATAGACCGCTTGTAAAAATTACAGAAAATTATAATGGCGGAAATGTAGAGCAAAAGGATAGAGGAATTTTTGTTTATACTTATATTTTTTCAAACAGTACTAAAAAGACAGTTTTTAGATGGGAAAAATACGCACCACCAATGAAAGTAGCAGTGGACTCACAAAGTAATAATATTGATGTTGATAGTATGAACAATGAAAATGATAATAAAAATGAGGTGGAAAAAACGATGGAAAATGTTACAAACATTAATGTAAGTATAAATAGCAAAAAATATAATGCAATAATTGAAAACAATGAAACTGCAAAAGCTTTTATAAGTCTATTACCACAAGAATTTAATATGAATGAGTTAAATGGTAACGAAAAATATGTGTATATGGAAAAATCATTACCTACAAATTCAGCAAATCCTAAACATATTGAAAGTGGAGATATAATGCTTTATGGTGATGACTGCTTAGTTATTTTTTATAAATCATTCGATACCAATTATAGTTATACAAAAATAGGACATATTGACAATTTACCTGATTTAGGAAGTGATAGTGTAGTTGCTAAATTTGAAAAGTAAGTAAAGTTAAAAAACAGAATTTATTATTTGGATTAAATTTTTTATAGTTTTAAACCAAGTAAAATCAACAAAACTTACTTACAGGTAACTATATTACGAAAAAGTGCGTACTTCTTAAATATAAAATACTCTGCTATAATGCAAATAGAATAAAAATTTAGGAGGTATTTAGATATGGAAAATTGGGCTTATGGTTTTAGTTTAAATCACGAAGGAGCAGGAGTTGGAATAATTTATTATTCAAAAAAATATTTTGAAAGAAAAGGTATAGTAAATCCTGCAAATGCAAAACCTTATTCAGATGAAGAAATAAACACAATAAAAAGTGGAGCAATAGAAGGTGCAACAAATTATACAAGTAATGTTCCTGAAAATGCAATAGTTGGAATGAATGTTTTAAATAGTGATAAAGTATTTTGGTATGATGAAGAAAATTCAAATAAAATACTAGCAGTAGCAGATCCATTATTACTTGATAAAGAAACAGGAAATATGAAAAATGCAAATGGAAAAGTTGTTGCTAAAGCTATGTAGGTAGAAAGGAAAAGAAAATTATGGCAAAAGTTTATACAGAATGTCCAGTAGAATATACTGCATCAATATTATCAAATAAATGGAAATGTTTAATATTAAGGGATTTACTTACAGGAACAAAAAGATTTAATGAATTAAATAAATCTATTATTGGAATATCTGCAAAAGTATTAACAGAAAATTTGAGAGAACTTGAAAATGATGGTATTGTAAATAGAAAAACTTATGCTGTAGTTCCACCAAAAGTAGAATATTCATTAAGTTCAAAAGGAGAAGAATTAAAGCCAATAATTGATTTAATGAAAGATTTTGGAAATAAGTATAAAAACAAAAAGTAAAATGTGATATAATGGGCTGATACAAAGTATCAGCTTAATTTAGTTAAATGTATGAAATATAATTTTTATTCAGCTCCACGAGAAATAAAATAAAGGGTGGTATTTATGGAAAAAATAGATTATCTAATTGAATATTTGCTAAAAGAATCTGGCAGAAACAATTTTGACTATGCTAATAGAGATAAAAAATCATTATATAGGGCTTTAGTTAATGTAAGACAAGCAAATCCTATATCAAATGAATTTTTAAGAGCCGAAGATGAATATTTACAAGAGGAATTACAAAAAGCAAATATAACTAATGTAGAAAATATAAAAACAATAAAAGAACGATATAAAGAATCCAATTTATTAAATAGCAATAAGATTTGTTTATGGCGTGGAGATATAACAAAATTAAAAATTGAAGCAATTGTAAATGCAGGAAATTCACAGGGGTTAGGTTGTTTTTTGCCAAATCATAATTGCATAGATAATCAAATAAATACATTTGCAGGGGTTAGACTTCGTTTAGCTTGTAATGAGATTATGAAACAATTAAACTATAATCTTGAAACAGGGAAAGCAATAATAACAAAAGGTTATAATCTGCCAAGTAAATATGTTATTCAAACAGTTGGACCAATAATAAAAGATGAAGTTACAGAAAGTAAAAAAGAAGAACTTGCAAACTGCTACAAAAATTCTCTAAGTTTAGCAGTAGATAATGAAATTAAAACAATAGCATTTCCTTGTATTTCAACAGGAGTATTTAGATTTCCAAAAGATTTAGCAAGTAAAATTGCATTAAAAACAGTAGATAATTTTATAAGTGAAAATCAAGACAAGATAGATAAAGTTGTGTTTAATCTTTGGAGTGTAGAGGACGTGATGATATATGAACAAAACATTAAATGATATAAAAGATTTAATAAATAAAGCCGATTGTATTCTGATAGGTGCAGGAAGTGGATTATCAAGTTCAGCAGGATTAGAATATTCAGGGAAAAATTTTGAAAATAACTATAAAGACTTTATAGATAAATATAATTTTGAAGATTTATATTCAGCATCATTTTATCCATTTAATACTCAAGAAGAAAAATGGGCATTTTGGGCAAGACTAATTAAACTAAACAGATTTAATAAAGAGCCTTTGAAATTATATTGTGATATATATAATTTAATAAAAGATAAAGAACATTTTGTAATTACTACCAATGTAGATGGTCAATTTGAAAAAGCAGGATTTAATAAGGAAAATATATTTGCAACTCAAGGGGACTATGCTTATTTACAATGTGAAAAGGCTTGTCATAATAAATTGTATTATAATGAAGAATTAGTAGAAAAATGGCTTGTTAATACAAATGATTGCAAAATACCAAGTAATTTAGTAATGAAATGCCCTATTTGTAAAGAAAATATGGATATGAATTTAAGAAAAGATGCCTATTTTGTTCAAGATGAAAATTGGTATAAACAAGATAAAAGATATAGTGAATTTTTAGATAGAAATAAGAACAAAACTGTATTGTTACTTGAATTTGGAGTAGGATTTAATACACCTGGAATTATAAGATTTCCATTTGAGCAAATGATACTGGACAATAAAAATTGGACTTTAGCTAGATTTAATAAAGATACAAGAAGTTTTTATGGTTTACAGGATAGATTTATAGAAATAAAAGATGATATAAATAATTTCTTTAAAGTCTAGCGATAAATTACAATTTATAAAAGCAAGTATTTATTTACAAGTACTTGCTTTTTTCATTTACTACAATGCTCATTGCAAAACATGATATAATGAAAAAATGAAAATTTATAATTGTTCGCTTGTTTTTTATAAAAATATTTTGTATATTATTAATCATAGGAAATGATAGTAAACGGATGTGGTTTTGCCACCTGTTTTTACATAGTTTTGTAAGAAAGGTGGTGATGTTTATGGTTAAAGTGATACTATTTTTTATAATATCCTTTATGTTATCTTTAACATTAAACGTTGCCTTAGCTACGGTTCTATATAAGAACTGGGTTGATAAGCAACTACAGAAATAAAAAAAGACTCACATCTGTACTTTGCTAGGTAGATGTGAGTTTTCTAAAACTATTTGGCAAAACCACGTTTGTGGATTGTCATTTCCTACTTTTATTATAATCTAAATTTAAGTAAAAAGTCAATAAATATGATAAAATATTATAAAGAATGAATAGGTATTATACATAAGTTTTTTTGAAGGAAATTTAAAAATGATAATAAATACAGGAATGAGAACTGATATACCAGCTTTTTATTCTAATTGGTTATTAAATAGAATAAAAGAAGGGTTTGTATATGTTAGGAATCCATATTATAAAAATCAAGTAACTAAATATAGTTTAAATCCAGAGGTAGTGGATTGCTTAGCTTTTTGTACTAAAAATCCACATCCGTTAATTTCTCATTTATCGGAATTAGATAAATATAAACAATTTTGGTTTGTAACGATTACACCTTATGGAAAAGATATAGAGCCAAATGTTCCAGATAAAAGGCAAGTAATTAGTGATTTCAAAAAGCTATCAGAACATCTTGGAAAAAATGCAGTAGCAGTTCGTTATGATCCAATTTTTATAAATGAGAAATTTGATGTAAATATGCACATCAAATGTTTTGAAAAACTGTTAAATGAGCTTAAAGGTTATACAGAAGATTGTACTATTAGTTTTTTAGATTTGTATGAAAAAGTAAAAAGAAATGCCCCTGATTTAAGAGTGCCAACAGAAAAAGAGCAGATACAAATTGCAAAAGCATTTTCAAAAATAGGGAAACAAAATAACATTATAATACATTCTTGCTGTGAAAAAGAATTTTTAAAAGATTATGGATTAGATATAACTGGATGTATGAGTAAGAAAATAGTTGAGAAAGCAATAAAAAACGAATTAAATGCCCAAAAAAATAATAGCAAAAGAAATATGTGTAATTGTTTAATGGGGAATGATATAGGTGCATATAATACTTGTATGCACTTGTGTAAATATTGTTATGCAAATGCGCATACTGGTCTAGTTAGAGAAAATATAAAAAAACATAATCCTAAATCTCCATTTTTAATTGGAGAATTGGAATCAGAAGATATAATAACAGAGGCTAATCAAAAAAGTTGGTTAAATATAGATAAACAGATTAGCTTTTGGAGTTAGCTATAAAACACAATTTAGCAGAAGCAAGCAATTGGTTGAAATTTGCTTGCTTTTTATGATATAATATGCAAAAAAATACATTAATAGGGAGTAGGAAAAATTATGAATATAAGAGATTTCATTTATTATATGCCGATAATAATTTCAATTATAGGTATTGTATCAATAGCTCTTGCATTAAAAACAAAAGATAAGAAGAGTAATAAATGCATTATTGTCATGAATATAATAAACATAATATATTTGATTAGCATATCATTACTAATTCCTATGTTATTGCCAATTATAGTTGATTTAGGTATTATAATAATTTGGTTTCTTTCTTTTTGTGGTGGAATTTTGTATATAATATCTATTAGTATTTGCTTGTTTAAAAGAAAAAAATTGGAAGATATCACAGAAAACAAGAATATGTTTAAATATGTTTTGATAATAGTATTAATTCCAATTATATTATTTATGATAATATTAGGCCGAGAATTATATTTAATAAAAAATAGTAATATTTTATTATCATATTATTCAGCAGGAAATGGTGGATTTGGCGATTCAGATGAATTTACTTATGTAATAAATGATAAGTATTGCAAGGAAATTAGCATTGCTATTAGATATAGTAATTTATTTATACCCAAAAGTGCTAGAGAAATAGATGAAGATGAACTTGAAAGTTTAGGATATAATATTGTTTTAGATAATGATAATTATATTTTAATATATAAAAATAATGAATTAATCCATAAAGAAAGAATTAATGAAAGTTATTTTAATATTGATCTGAAAAAAATATATTATAATGAGTAGACTATGAATAATAGTCATACTGTGAGAAAATAAAAAGTAGAAATTTGTAGGTGAAAACGATGAAGCTATGTGATATAAAAAATACTCAAGATGTATATCAGTTTATAGACGAAAATATAGAATATGGTTGGATAGATATTAATGGAAGTAAACATTTGAATACAATGAAGGATTTTAGAAAAATATATAAAACTTTATCGATAGATGAAATATTGAAATATAAGGTAGGAACATGTATCGAGCAAGTAAATTTAATACATTATTTATTAAATCAATTAAATGTTAAAAATAAAATGTTTTGTTGCAGGATTTTTGAACCAGATGATTATGGCAATCTAGAGGAAGAAGAACATATGCATTGTTTTATACTTTATTATGAAAATGGAAAAGTATATCATATGGAACATCCAAATTTTGAAAGAAAAGGAATTTATGAATATAATTCAGAAGATGAGGCAATAAAAACTATAGTAGATTATTACATAAAATTAAGAGGTGGCAAAGACAGTCCTACAAAAGAATTCTTTGAAGTACCAGTTGGTATTAGTTTTAAAGAATTCAATAAATATATTAATCATCTCTAAATAAGTGTCAAAATAAATCTTTAATCATAAAATATACAAATTATGATTGGAGGTTTTTTATGGATTACAAAGTTAGTAATCCTTCTCATGAAGTATTGCAAAAGTTACCATCAAAAGAAGACAAGCAATCACCTGTGATTTAATAAGATTTTGAGAATTATGCTACACTTCAAAATTAATAATATGTAAAAAATTGACAATTTTGTTGTAATTTAGATATTTATAAAGTATAATGCATATATCCTTTTCATAAAGGAAATCTTTAATGAAAGGGGTGATGCTATATGACAAATGCAGAACTAATCTTGAAGTTAGTTGAAATGCTTGTTGAATCTGAAAAGAAACAACAAACAATGAATGCTAATGAAAAGAATGGTCAGAGCAAAGATTAGTACATAGCTAATCATAAGGGGTAGTAACTTCCATTTGCTACTCCTTTATTTTTTACAAAATAAAAGAGATGCCTTCTTCCATTGCATCTCTTTCTAACTATATGACTTCTGCAGAACTTTAGTCATTTTTTAAGCTATCTATATTGTACTACGAAAAAGTACAATTGTCAAACAATTTCAAAAATTTTTTTGTTTATGGATTTAATAATTTTATTGTATATTTCTACATTTTATGATATAAAAATGTTTTCTCAAAAATATTGTAATAAAATAGATATAGTAACCGAACAAAATCACCACTCATAAAATATACAAATTATGATTGGAGGTTTTTTATGGATTACGAAGTGATGATGAATGGAAATGTAAGAATAGGTGAGTATGCACCAGAATTTGAGGCTAATAGTACATTTGGGAATATATCTTTAAAGGATTTTAAAGGAAAATGGTTAGTTTTATTTTCACACCCAGGAGATTTTACCCCCGTATGTACAACTGAAATGATAGCATTTTCTAATGCATATCCATACTTTCAAGAAAGAAATACTAATTTATTAGGATTAAGCGTAGATAGTAATCCTTCTCATTTAGCATGGGTATATGACATATATAACAGAGCAGGAGTAGAAGTTCCTTTTCCGATAATAGCAGATAGAAATGGAAGTATAGCTAGAAAGTATGGAATGATATCAAATAGCATTGATAATACAGCAACTGTTAGAAATGTGTACATAATTGATGATAAAGGGATAATACGTGCTATACTAATTTATCCAATGGAAACTGGAAGATTCATTCCAGAAATTATAAGAATAATAGATGCTTTGCAATTTCATGATAAAAACAATCTTTCAACAGCAGCAAACTGGATGGTAGGAAATCCAGGAATAAGACCAGTTCCTAAAACATATAAAGAATTAACCGAAAGGGTAAATGATTTACAGAAAAACGATAATGGAATGAGTTGGTACTTAAGTTTTCAAAATGATGTTAAAAAAATAGAAGATAATAAATAGAAAAATAAAAGTTGAAAAAAATTTTTGCTATTGTTATAATTTTTTTGAAAAAATGAACCAAAGAGATTTTGAAACAAGTCTAATATACAAAGGAGAGGATTTTAATGGATAAAAAATCAAAAAAATATTTCTTATCAGAAGATGGTAAACTAAATGTAGTGGTTGAATTGAGCATCCCTGCAGGTAGAGGCGAATTCCCTACTATTATTGAAATATACAAATAGTTTTATATAATAATCATTATTAAAAAAATAATCTGGCTTAAAAACAAGAGAAATTAACAATAAGTGATATAATAAAATAAAAATCTAAAAGGGGATAAACGGATGAATTTAGAATTGGTTGAAAAAGCTAAAGAAGGAGATGAAATCTCCTTCAATCAATTAATTGAACAAAATAAATATAAAATTTATAAAACAGCAAAATCAATCTTAAAAGATGAGGATGATGTATGTGATGCAATACAAGAAGCACTTATAAGAGCATATAATAATATTAATAAATTAGAAAAAAATGAGTACTTTACAACTTGGATTATAAGAATAGTTATTAATAAATGTTATGACATTGCCAAAGCAAATCAAAAGAAAAATTCTAAAGTGGTAGAGTTTAAAGAAGCTGAAACAATACAAGTTTATGATAAATATAATGAATCTGTTTTGGAACAAGTATTGAAAAAGTTGGATGAGGATTTAAAAACAGTAACAGTATTATATTATTATGATGATTTAGCAATAAAAGACATTGCTAAAATACTAAATATCCCTGGGGGTACAGTAAAATCTAAATTATCAAGAGCAAGAAATAAACTATATGAAATGTTGAGAGAGGAGGAAGTTTAGATGGAAGATAATGAAAAAGATAAATTTATAAAAGAGACATTACAAAAAGATAAAATTATTTCTAGTAAGGCAGAAAATATTTTTGACAGCATTGACTATAGTAAAAGAAATCCAGAGATAAAGAAAAGTACTTGGAAAGGTAAGATACTTACAATGGCTGCAGGTTTTGCCGTAGTTGTTGTATCTGCAGGAGCAGCTATATATGTTAATAAAGATAAATTAACAGACAATTATATTGTAGCTGAAGAAAAACATACTACTGAAATAAAAGGGCAGAAAATAACAACATCACAAAATGAAGAAATAGAAATACTAAGTAAAGAAGTAGAAGAAGATAATTTTTCTGTAATAAAAGAATTAGAAGACGAATATGTTAAAGTTGTTTTGACCAGTGATAATAGGGTTTTAATAAAATTGAACGAAGCATTTATCAAAACAATTAATTGGAAAGGAAATTCAGATAAATATTATGAAGTAGAGGGTATCATTAATAAAGTAAAAGACATTGCACTTGAAAAAGGATCTGCAATTATGTTACTCATAGAGGATGGAACAGTTGAATGTGTTCAGATTTTCAATGATGAAAACGTTCAAAAAAATGAATTGTATTTTTATAATCAAGGAAAAGTTGAAGGTCTAGAAAATATAAAAGAATTTAAACAAAACGAAGAGCCAATTGAGAATTCTGAAGAAAAATATTCCAGTGTAAATGCAGTAAGGGAAGATGGGGAAGAAAAAGAAATAGAAATTGGCAAGTACAATAATATGGATAAAAGCAATTATGAAAAAGTAAAATTTGATTCACAAGACGGAACAACAAAATATACAATAGAGGCACAAGATGGAAAATATGTTCAAGCAAGTGGTTGGGCAGGAGCATCAAATAATGTATATTATATATATGATGACAGCTTGTATCATATGGAATTAACAGATGGTAAAAAAACAAGAATTGCAACTGGTGTGGATGATATATGGATAGATGAATCAATGGAAAATCAAATAATAGCTAAAGCTAAAGAAATCGGCTTTGTATTACATAGAAAAGATCAATATATAAAAATATGCGATTGGGATGTTAGTAAATCTCCTGTAATAGATGTAAAAGAAAATGATGATATCATATTAACTCTAAAAAAAGATAAAAGCATAACAATAGAATTTAAAACAGATAGACTAAAAAAAGTTATTAAAGAAGATAATTATTTTGAGGAGAATTTTATATATAATTTCTATGCAGATAATTGTTGCAAAGTAGATGAAAAAACAGGAAGATATTATGCAAATGCTGATATGATATATTTAGATAAAGTAGGAATAGATAACAAATATGGAATAGCATATGCAACAAAAAATAAAGTTGTAACATTAGATTTATATGAATATATGAAGCAAGATATTAAGGCAGATTTTAATGTAAATGCTGTATATTATTGTGTTGATTATGAAGATAATATAAAGAAATTAGAAAGTGATAAAGGAACAATTACTTTTGATGATGGAGAAAAAGCAAAATGTGGAATATTAAAAATAACTTTAAATGATGGAACAGTAGAATATAGTATTATAAGAGCAGATGGACTAAATAAAAGAGGTGGAGAACTCGAAGACCCAGATAAAACAAAAACTGTTTTTCAAGATTTATAATTATCAAAGAAAACTTACAATTGTCAGTTGTAAGTTTTCTTTTGGTATATTATAATAGTAAAAAATAAAAGAAACAGGTGATATTTTTGAAGAGAGATGACTATATTAGTTGGGATGAATATTTTATGGGAATAGCATTATTATCTGCTAATAGAAGTAAGGATCCTAATACACAAGTAGGAGCTTGTATAGTAAGTAAAGATAATAGAATTTTGTCAATAGGATATAATGGAGCACCAAGGGGGTTACATGACGATGTTATGAAATGGGATAGAGAAGGTAGTGTTATTGATACTAAATACGCATATGTTTGCCATGGAGAATTAAATGCAATATTAAACTACAGAGGAAATTTGGAAGGAAGTAAAATATATGTTGCGTTATTTCCTTGCAATGAATGTGCAAAAGCTATAATACAAGCAGGAATAAAGGAAATTATATATAAAGATGATAAATATGCAGATACAGATTTAATCAAAGTATCAAAGATGATGTTAGATACGTGTGGAGTTAAATATAAAAAATATAAATCAACCAATAGAAAATTAACATTAGATTTGTAAAAAATTAACAAAAAAATGTTGCGTATAAAATTTTGTTATGTTATCATAATTTTATGAATAAAAATTTTTAAATATTTTAAGGGGGAAAAAATGGAAGAAGAACAAAAATTTGAAGTACAACAACCAGGAAATTCAAAACAAAAAGGGTCAAAGAAAGGCTTAGTAATAGCTATAGTAATAATATTAATATTAGCTGTAGCAGGAGGAGTATGTTGGTATTTCTTCTTTAATAAGGATACTAAACTACAAATGTCAGAAGAATCAAAAGTTAGCAATGCTGCTAATAAAGTAAGTTCAAAATTAGAGGAAATAACAGAGGGTTATACAAAATCTGAGCCAAGAAAAATATCAAAAAATTTAGCAGAAAAACCATTTAAAACAAATGTTACAGTAACAGGTTTAATAAATGATTTTACTATGACAGGAGTAGATAGTTCTAGTGTAGAAGCAATAAAACAAGCAATTGCTGGTAAAGAATTAACTGGAGAAATACAAGGAAATATTAAAGAAGGTAAATTATTTGGAAAACTTACAGCTGCAGGTCAAGAAATTGGAAATTTAGTATTTAATAATAATGTAGCAGCTGTCAAAGTACCATCACAAGAAAAATATTATGCTTTATTTAAAGATTCTCTAGCATCAAGTGCACAATATAGCGAATTAGCAGAAATATTTGAAATGTCAAAATATCTAACAGCTGATTCAATGAATTTGGAAAAATACAGCTTTTCAGAGAATGATAAAAAACATTTTACAGATACTTATGGAAACATATTTAAAGATTCTATAAATAAAGATAATATTAAAAAGGAATCAGCAGAAGTAACTGTTGATGGAAAAACAGAGAAATGTGATAAAATCACATATACTTTAAATAATGAAGATATTAAAAATTTATTAAAGAAATATGTAGAAACAATTAAAAATGACACAGAAGGGCAAGATATTGTTCTAAATAAATTCCTTGACATAGCTGAGGAAATGAAACTTTTTGATATGTTAGCACAAAATGGTGTAACTGGAATGTCAAAGGATTCAATTAAGAGCATGGTTAAAAATTATATGCCTCAAATCCTTGAGAGCTTAAATGAAGCAATAGATGAAATAACTATAGAGAAAGTGGAAGTTGTTGTTTATGCAACTAATACTACAACTTATAAAGTTGAAGCTGGAATCTATCAAGGAACAAACTCAATGAAATTAATAGCAGAATTAAGAGATAAAGGTATGAATGTTGTAGTAAATTACATGGACAAAGAAGTAGTAAAATTCGATTTAGAAGATGGAAATGAAGGATTAAAAGCTACTATAGAATTTTCAGGAGCAAAAATTGAGGCAGCGTATAAAAAAGGAAATAATGAAGAAACAATTACTATAAAAGCTGATATGACAGCTTTAGCAGGAGAAACCACAACAGTAGAATTAACAGTTAAAGAAACA
Organism: uncultured Clostridia bacterium; assembly: GCA_947626605.1. Classification (GTDB taxonomy): domain Bacteria; phylum Bacillota; class Clostridia; order TANB77; family CAG-508; genus CANPVP01. The sequence goes on from CANQSV010000019.1 coordinate 20,219, forward strand.
GTAACTGAAGATACAGAAACTAAATTAGATGATAATGTAAATATGTCAATAAAAGTTAAAGCAACAGGAGTTAATATAGACGTAAGCTTAGATGCAAAAACTGTAACTGAAATAGTAGATAGTATAACAGTTCCTGAAGTAACAACTACAGAAGCAATAGATGTAGTAAAAGAAGGATACTTAGATAAAATGATGAGTGGATCATCATCATTACCAACAACACCATCATTGCCAACAAACACAACACCAAATACAACAACAACACCAAACACAACACCAAGCACAACAACAAACACAACAACAAACACAACAACAAACACAACAACAAACACAATAACAAACTCAACGACAAATACAAACACTAATGTAAATACAAATACAGCAATTCCATCAAATACAAATAATACAACAGGAGTGTAATTAAGAATAAAAATTATACAAGACAAGGTGCTTATGCATCTTGTCTTTTTTTGTATATATACACTTTAAAGCCAAAAATTTCTATCAAAAATATCAAAAAATTATATCAAAATTTGTTGAATTATAAATAAAAAAAGAATATAATTTAAAAAGGAAAAAGAGGCGAAAAAAATGGATTTTAATTTGTTAGAAATAGAAACAACCAAAACCCATAAAACAATGAAATTACTTATTATATTAATAATATTAGTTTTTATTTCTATAATAGGTATTTTTTCCGCAATGGTTTTAAAAGTTAATGGAATAGATGTAGTTGCTTTTTTTAAAAATAGAAATGTAGTTTTAGCTTCAACAGACGAAAGTAATAATATAAATAATTCAAATAATAATGAAGCAGTAGATGAAACGAATAAACAAGAAGAACATATGCAACAATTAATTGTAAAATTACCTAAAATGGATCAAGAAGGAGTTCAGAAAGTAAAAAACATATATAAGGGCGGTAGTTTAGATAATAGAATTGCATATTTAACATTTGATGATGGACCATCCAGAGCTACAACACCTCAAATATTAGATGTACTAAAAGAAAATAATGTTAAAGCAACTTTTTTCGTATTGGGACAAAATGCAGAGATAGCACCAGATATAGTAAAAAGAGAATATGAAGAGGGACACTATGTTGCAAACCATAGTTATTCACATGAGTATTCAAGCATTTATGGCAAAAAAGAGAATGTTTTAGAAGAATACAATAAAGCAGAAAAAGCAATAAAAAAAGCCTTAGGAAATGAAGAGTATTCAAGTGGATTATTTAGATTTCCTGGAGGATCTGTTGGTGGTACATATAGTGAAGTAAAAAGTGAAGCTAAAGAATTACTAAAAAAGAATAATGTAGCCTATTTAGATTGGAATGCATTAACATCTGATGCTGTTGCTGGAACTGATAAAAAAGGAATGATAAAGTCTTTAAAAGAAACAGTAGAAGGAAATGATATAGTAGTTATATTAATGCATGATATAAAAAAGGATACAGCAGAGCTATTACCAGAAATTATTCAATATTTAAGAGATGAAGGATATCAATTTAAAAATATATATGATATAATTCAATAGGTAAATTTTAGATGAGTTATTGTGTAAAAAATATTTTGCACAATGCTTGGTTCAAGAAAGGAAAGGTGTTTAATATGCCATTAGTAACAACAAAAGAAATGTTTGAAAAATCAATGAAAGAAGGGTATGCAATTGGTGCTTTTAATGTTAACAATATGGAAATAATACAAGGAATTGTAGATGCAGCACAAGAAGAACATTCACCAGTTATTTTACAAGCTTCATCAGGAGCAATAAAATATGCTAGGCCAAAATATTTAAAGAAAATGGTAGAAGCAGCTGTTGAAGAAACAGATATTCCAATAGCATTACATTTAGATCATGGACCAGATTTTGAAACATGTAAAGCATGTATAGATGCAGGTTTTACATCTGTAATGATAGATGGTTCAAAGTATAGCTTTGAAGAAAACGTTGAATTAACTAAAAAAGTTGTGGATTACGCACATGAAAGAGGCGTAGTTGTTGAAGCTGAATTAGGACAACTAGCTGGTATTGAAGATGATGTAAATGTATCAGAAAGTGATGCAAAATATACAGACCCAGATCAAGCAAAAGAATTTGTAGAAAGAACAGGTTGTGATTCTTTAGCTATTGCAATAGGTACAAGCCATGGAGCATATAAATTTAAAGGTGAAGCAAAATTAAGATTTGATATATTAGCTAAAGTTAAAGAAAAAATACCAAATACTCCTATTGTATTGCATGGAGCATCAACGGTTATAGAAGAATTAGTTGCTATGTGTAATGAAAATGGTGCAAATATACCAGGAGCAAAAGGTGTACCAGATGAAATTTTAAATGAAGCAAGTAAATCAGGAGTTTCAAAAATAAATGTAGATACAGATTTAAGACTTGCAATGACAGGAGCAATAAGAAAAGTATTAAAAGATGAGCCATCTGTATTTGATCCAAGAAAATATTTAACACCTGCTAGAGATTTAATAAAATCAACTGTTCAACATAAAATAAGAGATGTTTTTGGATCATCAAACAAAGCATAAGTATATTAAGTCTACCATCTTAGTTGATAACTTTTCTAGGATATAAAAATAAAAACATATGTAGGGGAGAGCAATGCTCTCCCATTTCATATGCTGTTTTTTAAAGCTCTTTTTATTTTCATTTCTGCGTCTTTTTTTGCTATATCTTGGCGTTTATCATAAAGTTTTTTACCTTTTCCAATACCAAGTTCTATTTTTACAAAACTTCTATCAAAAAACAAAGATAAGGGAACAAGAGAATAACCTTTTTGCTGTATTAATCCGACTAATCGATTAATTTCTCTTTTTCGTAGAAGCAATTTTCTATCTCTTAAAGGATCTTTGTTAAAAATATTTCCTTGTTCATAAGGTGCAATATGCATACCATATATATATGCTTCACCGTTCTTTATATTAGCATATGTATCTTTTAAATTAACTTTACCATTTCTAATAGATTTTATTTCAGTTCCTGATAATACTATTCCAGCTGTTATAGTTTCTTCAATTGTATAGTTATGCTTTGCTGTAGGATTTTTAGATATGATTTTTGACATAATGACCTCCATCATTTTGATATTTTGAATATTATAACACAAATATTATATAAAAAAAAGAGGCAGGATTAGTCCTGCCCAAAATTATTCTTTGTTATTTGTTTGTGAAGCATAGTACCATACTAATCCTATAATTACAGCTGCAGCAATTATTAAAAGAACCCACATCCATGTTGTAGAATCCATGTTGTTTCCAGCATTTTGAGAAGTTCTTGTTGCAGTGTATCCAGCATCACTTGATGTATCAGAAACATCAGTGGTTACTGTATTAGCTCCATTTGATATATCGTTTCTTACCATATTTGTTCCATTATTAGTATCATTTTTTACATCATTAACAACATTTCTAGTACCATTTTCTATTGTATTCTTGCTATCATTCAAAGTATTTCTAACTGCATTAGCTCCGTTAGATATAGCATTTTTTGCGTCTTTAACAATATTACCAACAATACCATCATTATTGTCAGCAAATACATATGTTGAAGAAAGTACTAGAAGTAAGCATATGGTCAATGCTAAAACTATTGATTTTTTTAACATAAATTTACCTCCTGAAATTTGATTAAAAAATTATATTATAAATTTTTATTGACATTGTTATTCTATTTTTAATCTAAATATAGTATTATATTTTTGAAAAAAGATATTCATAAAATAAAAAAGAAAGTAAATCAAAAAAAGTTAAAATTTTGCAAAAAAAAAGCTGTTTTCATTTCGAAAACAGCTTATAATAATATATAAATTATTTTTTTATTTGAGTTAAAATAGCAATCCCTAATAATAAAAGTAATATGCCTAGTGTAATTAAAAATATATTTAAGATATTAGTTAATCCTAATGTTTCTTCTGGTAGATTACCATTAGAAGTAATCGATACGTCAGAGGATTGTGAAGTGGTATTTGTTGTTGAGTTATTAGTAGTATTAGTATCTTCAGCTGGTGGATCTGAAGAAAGTGTTGTGCTAGTATTTGTATTATCTACAGAATTGGTTGCAGTAGTATTAACAGTATTGTTTATATCTGTAGCAATAACTGTATTAAATAATGAAAAAGCTATAAATATGAATATAGAAGTAAGTATAATTAAATTTGATTTTTTTAACATTTGTAACCTCCTAAAGGAAAATAAAATATATATAATATCATACACAAAATAATAAAAAAAGTCCAGTAAAAATATAAGGAAATTTAAATTATTTTGATAAATTTATTCTTTCCAAATTGAATTATGTTTTCACTTTGAAGTTTTATAACTAAATTCATATCATCTATAGTTTCGGAATTTAGCTTAACGCCTTTTCCTTGAATCATTCTTCTAGCTTCACTTTTTGATGAGGCAAAACCTACTTTAGTAAGAATATCAAGAATACTCATTTCTGATGATTCGGTACTTAGTTGAACAGTTTTTATATTTTCAGGAATTCCACCTTTAGCAACAGATTGATACCTATTTTCAGCAGCTTCGATAAAGCTTTCACCATGGTACATTCTAACAATTTCTTCAGCATATTTTTTATGTGCCAATATTATATCAGATTCTATCAAATTTTGAGCTTCAACTAAATCAATATCTGTTGTTAATTTGAAGTAGTCAAATAGAACAGAGTCTGGTATTTTCATAGCTTTTTCATACATGATTTCAGGAGCTTCATCAATACCAATATAATTATCAAGTGATTTACTCATTTTTTCTTTGCCATCTAATCCAACTAATAGAGGGAAAGTAATAACAACTTGAGAATCTTGCTCATAATCTTTTTGCAACTCTCTACCAACTAAAAGATTAAAAGTTTGATCCGTTCCACCAATTTCAATATCAGCTTTTAAAGCAACAGAATCATAACCTTGTAATAAAGGATATAATAATTCATGCATACTTAAAGGAAGATTATTTTCAAATCTGTTTTTAAAATCATCTCTTTCCATAATTCTCGCAACAGTATATCTGCTCATTAAACCAATAACATCTTTTAATTTTAAATCTGAAAGCCATTCAGAGTTATATACTATTTTTGTTTTTTCTGGATCTAAGATTTTAGTTACTTGTTTAAAATAAGATTCTCCAGATTTTCTAGCTTGTTCATGAGTTAAAACAGGTCGAGTTTTACTTTTTCCAGTAGGATCACCAATCATAGCAGTATAATCGCCAATTATAAAAATAATATCATGACCCATTTCTTGAAATTGTCTTAAAGCTCTTAAAACAACAGTATGACCTAAATGTAAATCTGGTCTACTTGGATCAGCTCCTAATTTAATTTTTAATTTTTTACCACTATCTAATTTCTTTTTTAAATCTTCTTCAGAAATAATTTGTACAGCTTTTCTTTTAATCAATTCTAAATTATCCATAAAAACCTCCTTAAATAAAATACAAAAAAGCTAACTAATCCTATTAAAGGACGAGTTAGCTCGTGGTACCACCTTTATTCACAACAAAAGTTGCCTTATTTTAGTTTTTCGTAAACCTAAACGTTAGCCATTATAAGAAACGTAATTCGTAAAAAAGTATACTAATAGCTTTCATCAACCGCTATCTTTCTGGAATTTGTAACTACAATTTACTACTAAAAATCTTTTTAAACACAGCTAAATTAATTTATAACATTATACTACATTTGCTAAAAAAGTCAACTATTAAGAGAAAAAATCGTAATAATACAATTGTAGAGATGTTATTTTAGTATAATATCTAAAATGTAGAGATTGTAGGGGTCGACGTCCTCGACGACCCGTGAATTATAGAAATTGTAGAGATGTTATTTTATGTAATAAATATCCTTATTCCAATTATAAGGATTATTGTTAATATAATCTAAAATCTTAATATATTCTTTATCGTTCCTAATGATATGTTCATAGTAATTTCTTTGCCATATATTATATCCAATCTCTTTATTTGATAACCTTTTAAATGTTGATATTAACATTGGCAGTCTTGTTTTAGTTGGATTATTTACATGTTCTAATTGATTATGTTTTATATAACAAATGAAATGAATATGATTGGGCATTATAATATAGTTACTAATCTTGATTTCAGAGTAAATATTATTTATTGATTTTATATATTTTTCAATTATTTTACCATATGGTAATAATTCTAAGATGTATGAATCACTATTTTTCAAAATTTTAGAAAGAATACATTTTCGATTCTGTGTACATATAGTTATAAAATATAACCCTTCATTTGAATAATTATATTCTGGGATTCTTAATTTTTTTCTTTTTTTATATTTGTTTTCCATAAGATAATTATACAAAAATTTGAAACAAAATGTTGTCGAAATCTGTAAATAGCATAAAATAACATCTCTACAAGCTCTGCAATCCACGGGTCGTCGAGGACGTCGACCCCTACAAATCTCTACAATTTTAGATATTCTGCAAAAATAACATCTCTATATGTTTTGTAATATGATTAAATTAACAAAGAAAATTCATATAAATAAAAGTTTTTCAACATTGACATAAATAATTGTGTAGTTTTATAATATGTTTATTAGAGAAATGGGGGAAATATGTATTATATTTATATGTTAAGATGTGAGGATAATTCAATATACACAGGAATAACAACAGATGTAAATAGAAGAATGGAGGAACATTTCAGTAAAAGCAAAAAATGTGCAAAATATACATTAACTCATACAGCTAAAAAATTGGAGGCATGTTTTACAGTAGAAGATAGGAAAACAGCATCACAATTGGAATATAGAATAAAAGAATTAACTAAAGAGCAAAAAGAAAGATTAATAAAATCTAGAGGAAAAAAACTAATTAAACAATTTTTTGAAGAAAAAATTGAAAAGGTAGATGAAATAAAAAAAATAAAGATATAAATAGAAAGGATAAAATATGGAAGAGAAAGTTTTTAATTTATTAGATAATTTAAATATTAAATACGATAAAACCGAACATCAGCCATTATATCATGTAAGTGAATCGGAAAAGGTGGAAAAAGGACTAGATGGAATTGGTTGTAAGACATTGTTTTTAAAAGATAAAGAAGAGACATTTTATTTATATGTTTTAAGAGGAACAAAGAGAGCGGATTTAAAATACATAGCTCAAAAGATAAATTGTACACGATTAAGCTTTGGAAAAGAAGAAGAACTGTATGAAAAAATAGGAGTGCGTCCTGGCTCAGTAAGTCCTTTTGGAATAGTAAATAATGATGGGAAAGTAAAAGTGTTAATAGATAACGAATTATTAGGAAATAAAATAATTGTACACCCAAATGTAAATACCATCAGTCTATCTTTGCAATATGATGATTTAATAAAAGTGATAGAGAGTTGTAATAATAAGTACTATATTGTTTAACCTTATGAAATAATAGAAAATAAGGAGAATATTAGAAGTGAATATAAAAAATGATTTGGAAAACTTAGCAGATGAGAAATATAAAAAATTTCAATCAGGATTATGTCCTAAAACAGAAAATATATTAGGAATTAGAGTACCAGTCCTTAGAAACTATGCAAAAGAATTATGTAAAAATTTTTCAACAAAAGATTTGCTTAATAATATTGAAGATGACTTCTACGAAGAAATTATGCTTCAAGGAATGATAATAGGTTTGGATAAAAGTGTTGATTGGAAAGAAAAAAGAAAGTACATAGAAGAATTTGTGCCTAAAATTGATAATTGGGCAGTTTGCGATGTATTTTGTGCCGGATTAAAATTTACAAAAAAATATAAAAAAGAAATGTGGACTTTAATTAATGAATATACTAAATCAGATGAAGAATTTGATTTGAGGTTTGCAATTGTTATGATTCTGGATTATTACATTGAAGAAGAGTACATAAAAGAAATTTTTAGAATTTTTAATCAGATTAAAAGTGATAAATATTATGTAAAAATGGCTATAGCTTGGGCTATATCAATTTGTTTAATAAAGTATTATGATGAAACTATAGAATATTTAAAAGAGAATTCAGAAATAGACAATTGGACATATAATAAAGCTATTCAAAAAGCAATAGAGTCATATAGGATAACAGAGGAACAAAAACAATATTTGAAAAAAATGAAAAAATAAAGGTTGCATTATATGCAACCTTTATTAATATTTCAATTATTTATTAAAATCTACTTTTACATTTTTTCTAGCTTCTTCACTGTCTACTTTAAATAATTCTTCGTGTTTAAATCCAAATAAACCAGCAACAATATTAGAAGGAATTACTTCTAATTTTGTATTATACATAGTAACACTGTCATTATAGAATTGTCTAGAATAAGAAATTTTATTTTCTGTTTGGCTTAATTCTTCTTGCAAATTAGTAAAGTTTTGATTTGCTTTTAAATCTGGATAATTTTCTGAAACTGCCATAATTGTTTTTAATGCACCTGATAGTTGATTATCTAATTCAGCTTTTTCTTTTACTGATGAGGCATTAGCCCAAGAAGTTCTAAGCTCTGCAACTTTGGTTAAAACTTCGCTCTCATGATTCATATATCCTTTTACTGATTCTACTAAATTTGGTATTAAATCAAATCTTCTTTGTAATTGAACATCAATTTGACTCCAAGCATTTTTAACTTTTTGCCTAGCAGTAACTAAACTGTTATAAATTCCAGCTATAGCTAATAGTAAAACAACAACAATGATTAAAATAATCCATCCCATTATAAAAATCCTCCCTTATGTAATTATTATTATAAATATAACACAATAGAAAAATTTTTTCAATAATAAAACAAAATTTAACAAATACAGTATGTATAAGTGTCAATGATGTGAAACATAAAAAATAATTTAAATCATATTATTATGTTTTATCTTATATATCCAATC
>CANQSV010000020.1 GCA_947626605.1 uncultured Clostridia bacterium
ATTTATTTTGGTAATATCAAGTATTACCGCTTGGTCTCTTAAAGGATATTGTATTGTTTACTTTTCAATGTACTTTCTTGTTCCTTGGCGGAACGTTTGTTATTATAATACGTTTATTGACAGATGTCAATACTTTTTTTAATATTTTTTTAAATATTTTTTAAGTATTTTTGGGCAAATAAAAATAAGTTAGTGATGAAATATTTAAACAGTAAATACCTTAACTTTTTTACTTGTTTTATTAACTTTTTCTGTTCAACATCGTACTTACTTATAATAACACATTTATATATGTTAAGTCAACATTTTTTATGATTTTTTTTGCACTTTTTCGCATGTATTTTTTGCCAAGCAACAAATATATGAAAAGCAGCATAAAACTATAATGATTTATACTGCTTTTTTTATATCTACTAATTAAATTATTTTTTATTAGCTTCTAGTATTTATTATTTTATTGCTGATTTGTATCCTGTTGTTGGTTTTCATTGTTCTCTTGAGGGATTACTACTTGTTCTGGTGGTTCTGGTTTTTCTAAACCAGATTTTACAATTGATATTTCATCAATTGCACCAGAAACCTGTTGATAATGTATACTTATTATATAACTAGCATTTCTATCTAATAAATTTGCTAGTGGTTGTACTTTATCAAAAATCACCTCTGTATTTTTTAATTCCGTTTCATCATCTTCTGTTAATTTTGTTTTTAAAGCTATCTTATATTCTGAATTAGTATTGCTATCTATTATTTTATTTAGAAGTTCCGCAACAATCGTTCCTGTAAATTCGCCTTCATAGATATCAAATTTAGCATTATGCTGTTTTACTGTATTATTAACTGGTTTAGTTAATTCCTCTAATTTTCCACTAATTATAATATTCTTTTTAGTTTCATATAAATTTTCTATTCCTTTTGCAATAAGGTTTAATTTAGACTTTAAATTCTCAGCCTCCATATCATTTACAAACAAACAGTTTGAAGATGTAAGACTTTGTATATCTATTTTGTCAACTATTTTTATTTCGTTTTTTATATTAATTTTTATATAATCACTCTCATTTCTTAGCTCAACTATTATTTTATCAATTACATCTCCATCAGCCAAACTACCTTCTGGCTTTCTTGTTTTTATAACTATACTATTTTGTTGCTTATTATTCTCTATATTATTTATACTTATAGAATACTCTCTATTTTGTTCATCACCTTCTGTTTTTAATTCAATTTCTTTAGTATTTAGATTTTCTCCCTCTTGTTTATTTATTGTTAATTTGATTGTATTTGAACCATCAATACATTCTACAATATACTGTTTACTCTTTCCGTCCTCATTAGTAATGTTAATATCGAATTTTATCATTTTCTTATCAGCAACATATATCGTAGCCATCACCAATTGCTTGTGTGAAAAACTCTTGTTTTTTATTGTTTGAATATAATCTTTAATTTTTTCTTCGGATATTTCATTTTTTATTCCTAATAGCTTTAAAGTTTTATTTTTTTCGTTTAATTCTTTCACGAGTTCTTGATCTTCAGTTAGTCTTTCAAGTATTTTTTCTAGTGCCTTATAAGTTGCCTCATCATCTAGTACAATAGTATATGACTCAACAGACATTTTATTACCTAATACTTCACTTTTTCTTTTTGTTTGTTTTTCAAACTTTTCTGTTCCTATTTGTTCTGAAATAGCACTCTTTACATTTTCTTCAATTTTATTTATTGTTTGAGAAGTTGGTAATAATGCTTTATAATCAACAAATTGAATTTTTTTTATGTCAGAATTTATATTAAAATTTTTAGCTAATATATCTAAATTTTCGTTTTTTATTCCAAGATATTTATCAACTAGTTCATCTGATTTTATTCCAAAAGATTCATTATCTTTAATATAATCCAACTTAAAAAGCTGATTTTTTAAGTAACTTAGCACTATACTGCCCATAGCTTGTTTTTTATCTTTATTGTCCGTCTTGCTTGTTACATTTATCTCTAATCTCTGCAAATGTTCTGCTAAATTTTTTTTCTCTGGCATATCACACTCAAAAGAAATATTAGTTGTTGTCTGGTATAATTTATCTTTTAGAATCTCATCATAATCTTCTCCTTCGAAATAACTTTGGAGTGTTGATGGAATATTATTATTAAAAACATAATCCCATAATTCCTCTTGATCAGATTTTGTTCCTTTAATAGGTATTATAAACATAATTGTTAATGTTGCAATTATTGCAATTACTATTATTAACCCCAATATAAGTATTATCTTAGTTTTTGTATTTTTCATAGAAAATACCTCCTAAAAACTATTCTTCATCTTTATTATAATAATTTTAATATTAAAGCAATTTGATGTCAAGATTTCTCATTGCCAATTGCATTACCTTCTCTTTGCATTTTTTTCACCAGTATGCTGCATATCTTCAATATTAATTTCTCCATTAAAATCAGATTCATATTCTTCCAAAAAGCTTTGCCTTCTTGATTTACTCGGATTTTCATTTTCTATATTATTTCCGTTTTCTGTATTATCTTGATTACCTTGTTTTTTATGATTCTTTTTAAAAAACATTTCTTTTAGCCTTTCAAATAAGCTTTTCTTTTTTATTATTGTTGGAAGAATTCCATTTCTTTCTTTATCAAGTATTGATTTTATAACAGATTCCTTTAAATCTTTTACGCCTAATTCTTTTTGAACTTGTTCTAAACCTAATATTGCCTTTACAATTTCTTCATCATACGTTTTAAAAAAGTCTAAATAGTTAATATTGTTCTGTTCTAATATTTCACTGTGCGTTTTTTGTATATCCATAAATACACTTAAATAGCTGATTTTTCCATATGAAGTATCATTTTCGTCTTTAACTCTATATTTGTCCCAATCTATTTGACCATTTTCATCTTTTAGAAGATTTATAATCTGTTCATATATATCGCTTCCTAATAATCTCAATGATTCAATAAATTCGTTTTTTTCTTTCTTTCTACTCTTTTGATTGAAATAAAACTTTATTCCGATACGCTCACTACTTCTTAAATCATCTACTGATATTCTTTTGGACCATTTAATATTAGGAAATTTTTCTTTTAAAATTCTTACTATTTTTTGGCATTCTTCTCTGATTGCATCTTCATTTTGTTTTGCAAACTCATTTTGTACATTAGGTTCATATTTTTTTTGAGATTCTTCTATTTCTTGAATATCTAGCTCTTTTTTCATATCATCTCTTTTTATTATTTCTATTCTTCCATCATCTGTTCTTGGTAGTTTTACAACTGCTTTTATATATTCTGGGTTTACATATGTTCCATTTTCATTTTTCTTAGTATATAGAATTGGTACACTTTGTCCTTTTCTATATTCAACTCCACCTCTTGGTATTTGCAATATATATACATCTTCTGTCCCTTTATACCCAGCCGCACCAATAATTTGGTCCAATAATAATTCAGTCTTATTTCCACAATTTGATGCTGTAAAATCAATACCTGGTTCTCCCGAATACATTGGTGTTATCGCTAGTCCTTGTTCAAAGAAACTTTTTTCCTCATCTGAAGAATAGCCTGCCCTATGAATATAAATGTAATTTTCTTCGTTTTGGGCTAGTTTATCAAGATATTCAAACTGTTCTTCTGTAAACATTTTACGAATTTCTTCCATTGGTAAATTACTATATGACATTAAACTTCCTGGCATTTCAATATTACTCAAATTTTATCACCTTCTACTCATTTTCATTTTCTCTCATTCTATCCTAAAGTACACAAACTTAGGTTAGAAAAACATGGGTAGTATTTTCCTTCAAATTTATCTTCTTTGTTTAACAGCTTCATACATAATTATTCCAGCTGAAACGGATGCATTTAGAGAAGTTACTTTTCCTTTCATAGGAATTTTTACCATAAAATCACAATTTTCTTTAGTTAATTTTCCCATTCCAGCCCCTTCGCTTCCAATAACAATTCCTATTGGTCCTTTAAAATCTTGTTCAAAGTAGTTTGTTTCAGTATTGCCATCGGTTCCTATTATCCATAAACCTTTGTCTTTTAACAATTTTATGCTGTCATTTATATTATTTACTCTTGCAATTTTCATATGCTCTACTGCACCAGCAGACACTTTATTTACTGTACTATTAACAGCAGCAGCTCTTCTTTTAGGAATTATAATTCCATGTACACCTGCTGTTTCTGCTGTTCTTATTATAGAGCCCAGATTATGTGGGTCCTCAATTCCATCTAATATAAGCACAAATGGATCCTCATTTTTATTTTTTGCATTTTCTAAAATGTCTTCTACCTCACAATATTCAAATGGAGGTACAATAGCTATTACGCCTTGATTATTTTCTGTTTGAGACATTTCATTTAATTTATTTTTATCTATCTCTACTAATACTATTCTTCTTTCTTTTGCAATCGCTATAATTTTCTTTATAGATCCATGGTGTTCACCATCAGCAACATATATTTTATTAATATCTTTTCCTGATTCTAATAATTCAAGTACTGAATTTCTACCTTCTATTTGGTCATCAAACATTTTATTTTCTGTAATCTTTTCTTCTACTTTTTCTTTTTTAGAAGAACTTCCTTTTTTTATATTTGATTTTTTATCTTTCTTTATTTTATTATCTCTATTCATATAATTCTTATTTTCAAATTTTTTTATATTTTCTTTTCTCACTAAAAAATCTCCTTCAAATCATTTATTCATCATCTAATTTCAAAACAGATAAGAATGCTTCTTGAGGTATATCCACATTTCCTATTTGTCTCATTTTCTTCTTTCCTTTTTTCTGTTTCTCTAATAACTTTTTCTTTCTGGTAATATCTCCACCATAGCATTTAGCTAATACATCTTTTCTCATTGCTGATATTGTTTCTCTTGCTATTATTTTTCCTCCTATAACAGCTTGAATAGGTATGCTGAATAATTGTCTCGGTATAACTGTTTTTAGTTTTTCTACCATTTTCTTTCCTCTGTCATAGCTATTATCTTTGTGAACTATAAAAGATAATGCATCAACGCCTTCTCCATTAACATGAATATCTAATTTTACAAGTTCTGATCTTCTATATTCTTTGAATTCATAATCAAAAGAGGCATAACCTTTTGTTTTTGATTTTAAATTGTCAAAGAAATCATAGATTATTTCATTTAGAGGCATCTCATATATTAATGTTACCCTATTTTCATCTAAATATTTCATATCAATGTATATTCCTCTACGATTTTGACATATTTCCATTATATTTCCTACATATTCTTTAGGAGTTAATATCTCAGCCGTAACAAAAGGTTCTTCTATATATGATATTTCTTGTGGGACAGGTAATTCTGATGGATTATATAATTCAATAACCTCACCATCTGTTTTATATACTTTGTATATAACTGATGGTGATGTTGTTATTAAACTCAAATCAAATTCCCTGTCTAATCTTTCTTCGATTATTTCCAAATGTAATAAGCCTAAAAAGCCACATCTAAATCCAAATCCTAGTGCTGCTGAACTTTCTTGTTCATATACTAAAGAAGCATCATTTAGTTTAAGTTTTTCTAATGCTACTTTTAAATTTTCGTAATCGCTACCATCCATAGGATATAAACCACAATATACCATTGGATTGACCTTTTTATATCCTGGTAAAGCTTCATCAGCAGGATTGTTTTTTAGAGTAATGGTATCCCCTACTCGTATATCAGATAAATTTTTTATACTTGCTGCAATATAACCAACTTCTCCTGCTTGAAGTTCTTCTGTTGGATGATATGATCCTGGCTCAAAATATCCAACTTCTGCAACAGTAAACACCTTATTTGCAGCCATTAAAAGTATTTCGTCTCCCACTTTAACTGTTCCATCTTTAATCCTAACATATGCAATAGCACCTTTATAGTTATCATATAAAGAGTCAAATATTAAGCATTTTAATTTTTCGTTTTCATCTCCAACAGGTGCTGGTATATCTGTAACAATTCTCTCTAAAACTTCTTCTACATTTAAACCTGACTTTGCAGATATACAAGGTGCATCTTGTGCTGGAATCCCTATTATATCTTCTATTTCATTCTTTACTTCGTCTGGTCTTGCATTTGGTAAATCTATTTTATTAATTACTGGTAATATCTCTAAATTATTTTCTATGGCTAAATATACATTAGCTAAAGTTTGAGCTTCCACTCCTTGACTTGAATCTACTACTAATATAGCTCCATCACAAGCTGCCAAACTTCTAGACACTTCATAATTAAAATCTACATGTCCAGGTGTATCTATTAAATTAAATTCATATTCTTTGCCATCTTTTGCCTTATATATCATTCTAACAGCTTGAGATTTTATAGTAATTCCTCTTTCTCTCTCTATATCCATATTGTCTAAAACTTGACTTTCCATTTCCCTTTCTGTTAAAACTCCTGTCATTTCTATTAACCTATCTGCAAGAGTAGATTTTCCATGATCTATATGTGCAATTATACTAAAATTTCTAATAAATTCTCTTCTATTAGACATACTTCCTCCTTGAGTTACTTTCTTATTTTTTGTCATACGTTAAATATTTTACCATAATATTTATTTTGTTGCAATTTTATTTAATTATTATTTTCCTAAAATAATATAAGAGCAAATAAACACATCTTTATGTTTATCTGCTCTATTTTATTATTTAACCTCAGCCTTATCATTTACTTCTTCTATATTAACATCTCTTACATGATCTATTTTTGACCATGTTGTATCTCTTTTAAATAAGCATTTAAAATTAATTAATACCCAAGAACCTAAGAACAATGGATAAAATATTAATCCTTTTAGCATAGGTCGTACTTTTTTATTTTCAATTTTCATTATCATAACTGCAACTAAACTTGGTAATAATAGTGTTGGTATTCCATAGCCTAATAAACTCAATATAAACTCTTTTGAAGTCATACCTTTTGCAATGTAAATAATTATATTTGCCAATATTAGCAATAGAGTTACAACAAATAAAGGAATAGTTCCTAAAATATATAAAAGTCCATCAAAATTCATAAAAGTTTTATGTTCTTTTACAGCCATAGCTAATTGTTTTGTATATGACTCCATGCATTGAAAATGTCCAACTGTCCATCTTGTTCTTTGTGTCCATGATTGTTTAAATCCTATAGGCTGTTCATCATACACTATAGCTTCTGTTGCCCATCCAAGCTTATTTCCTGATATAATTCTCTTTAAAGAAAATTCTATATCTTCAGTTAAAGTTTTAGTATTCCACCCTTCTGGCTTTATAACATCAAATTTTACCATAAATCCAGTTCCATTTATTAGAGGTGATAAGCCCAAGTTATATCTAGCTAAATGATAAAATCTATTCATTGTCCAATAGAATAATGCATACCCTGCCGAAATCCAACTGTCTGTTGGATTTTTTATATCTCTATATCCTTGTACAACTTCCTCACCTTGGCATAATTTTACATTCATTGCCTTAAAGAAATTAGCATCCACTATATTGTCTGCATCAAATACACAAAAAGCATCATATTGAGCATCTTCTTCTATTTTTTGTGCCAAAAACCATTGAAGTGCCGCACCTTTTGTCTTTTTTGTTGGATCATTTCTTTCAAAAACTATAGCTCCTGCATTTCTAGAAACTTCAGCTGTCTTATCTGTGCAATTATCTGCAATAACATATATATCAATTAATTCTTTTGGATAATTTTGATTCTTTATACTCTCTATTAAATTTGTTATAACTACTTCTTCATTATGAGCTGGTAGTATTGCCATAAATTTATGTTCTTTTTCTATAATTAAAGGTTTCTCTTTTACTCTTACCAAGGAACATAAACTCACAGCTAGTTGATATGCCCAAAAAACTGTTAACACCCATACTAACGCTTGTTGCACTATATATAAGTATTCCATGAATATCATCCCTTTATTTTTACAAATTCTTTAAACCTGTTAAATTTCTATTCTTCTACTACTTCTTCTTGCTCTTCTTCTAAATCTTTTTTTGTTAAATTAATTCTTCCTTGAGCATCAATTTCATATACTTTTACAGTTACTCTATCTCCAATACTCAATTCATCTTCAACTTTTTCAATTCTTTTTTTAGATATCTTTGAAATATGAAGTAATCCTTCTTTTCCTGAGCCTAAATCTATAAATGCTCCAAAAGGCATTATTCTTACTACTGTTCCTTCATAAATTCCATCTACTTCTATTTCTCTAACTATGTCTTCAATCATTGCTTTAGCTTTTTTACCTGCTTCTGAATCAACTGAATATATAAATACTTTTCCATCATCTTCAATATCTATTTTTACACCTGTTTCATCAATGATTTTATTAATCATTTTTCCGCCTGGACCTATAACATCCCTGATTTTATCCACATTTATTGTCATATTAATTATGCTTGGAGCATATTTAGAAATTTCTTGTCTTGGTCTATCTAATTGTTTTAACATAACTTCTTCTAGTATATACTTACGAGCAACTCTTGTTCTTTCAAAAGCTTCTCTTATTATATCATATGTTAAACCATCTATTTTGATATCTACTTGTATTGCTGTTATTCCTTTTTCTGTTCCTCCAACCTTAAAATCCATATCTCCAAAGAAATCTTCTAAACCTTGAATATCTGTTAACATTATATATCTATCTGGATTTTCACTATCTGTAACTAAACCTGTAGAAATACCTGCAACTGGTCTTTTTATTGGTACTCCTGCATCCATTAAAGCTAAAGTACTACCACATATACTAGCTTGAGATGTTGAACCATTAGAACTTAAAACTTCAGATACAACTCTTATTGCATATGGGAATTCATCTTGAGGTGGTAATACTGGAACTAAAGCTTTTTCTGCTAATGCTCCATGTCCAATTTCACGTCTACCTGGTCCACGAGAAGGTCTTGCCTCTCCAACACTATATGAAGGAAAATTATAATGATGCATATATCTTTTAGTTTCTTCTTCATCAATTCCATCTAATATTTGTTCTTCACTAATCATACCTAGAGTAGCAACAGATAATACCTGAGTTTGTCCTCTTGTAAATAAAGCACTACCATGTACTCTTGGTAAAACTGCTACTTCACAAGATAAAGGTCTAATTTCGTCTATTGCTCTACCATCTGGTCTTTTGTGTTCTTCTAAAATCATTTCTCTAACACATTTTTTTTCTAACTTATATAAACTATCTGCAATGTCGGTTTTCTTCTCTTCTGTAACTTCTTCTCCATATTTTTCTGTGAAGTACGCTTCGACATCTGCCTTTAAAGTTTCCATAGCTTCGTCTCTAACTTCTTTATCGACAGCTTGTACATCTTTATACATTCTATCTTTATATAGCTTTTCAATTTCTTCATATACATCATGATCTACTTCAAAAGACTTATATGAAAATTTTGGTTTTCCAATTTCTTCTTTTATATTAGAAATAAATTCACATACTTTCTTTATTTCTACATGAGCTTTTTTTATTGCCTCTAACATTATATCATCTGGTATTTCATCAGCACCAGCTTCTATCATTGCTATTTTTTCTATTGTTCCAGCTACAGTTAAGTTTAGTCTTGAATTTTCTCTTTGTTCTAATGTTGGATTTATTATAATTTCGTCATTAACATATCCAACATTAACTGCTGCTGTTGGTCCTCCAAAAGGTATATCAGAAATTGAAAGAGCTGCTGAAGCTCCTATCATAGCTGCAACTTCTGGTGAATTATCTGGTTCTACTGATAAAACAGTTGCTACAACACATACATCATTTCTAAAATCCTTTGGAAATAAAGGTCTTAAAGGTCTATCTATAGCTCTTGATGTTAATATAGCCTTTTCTGAAGGTCTTCCTTCTTTCTTTTGATAACTTCCTGGTATTTTTCCAACTGAATATAGTTTTTCTTCATAATCTACAGAAAGTGGGAAAAAGTCTATTCCATCTTTTGGCTCTTTAGCTGCTGTAACATTTACCATTACAACTGTATCTCCATATTTTACCATAACACTTCCATTTGCTAATTGTGCAATTTTTCCTGATTCAATTACTAATTTTCTTCCTGCTAATTCCATTTCAAATGATCTAAACATATATTTATTTCTCCTTTTCAATATATATTAAATACTCTTAATAGATGTAACCTCTATAATATATTAATTATTCCCTATTTAATTGATTTTATTAATTTAATATATTATACAAGCTACCCTCCAATTAAAAGTATTTTTAACTTTTTTATAATACAATATAGGACGTTTGCTAATGCGAAACGTCCTTTTTGCACAGATTATTTTCTTAATTGTAATTTTTCAATAATATCTCTATATCTTTGAACATCTTTTTTTGCTAAGTAATTTAGTAAACCTCTTCTTTTACCAACCATTTTTAAAAGACCTCTTCTAGAGTGATTATCTTTTTTATGAACTTTAAGATGTTCTGTTAGTTCTGTAATTCTTTCTGTTAAAAGAGCGATTTGAACCTCTGATGATCCAGTATCATTATCATCTCTTTTAAAAGTATTGATAATTTCTTGTTTTCTTTCCTTTGTCATTAATAACACCTCCTAAATTTATATATGCCATATTCCTAGTTTCTGGTGGTGTGCTTTCCTAGAACCAAGAATAAGGTAACTCACTTTACATATTTTACTATATTGATAAAAAAAAATCAATAGTTTAAAATAAAAAATATATACTTTCCATAAAATATTACCTAATTCCAAACTTTATGCATATAAAGCAAAACTTTTAAAGTTAAATGTTTATTAAAATTACTTAAAAGTTTCTTTTAAAATTAAAGCAAAATACTTCATACTAGCTAAAGTTTCATCTAAAGTATTCCCTGTTGCTCCTACTTCTATTATAAAAGCTCCATCTCTTACTTGTTGATTATATCTTGAATCCCTAACAATCATAGGTCTAAATAATCCTGGATATAGTTCTTCAGCTTTCTTCTGTATTCTCACAGCAGTTTTTAAATTATTTTTCCAATTTGGATGCCACAAACCACCTCCATCAGTTCCTATAACCAACATTAATTGTGCAACACTCTCTCCGTTTATTTTTACTGTTGGTCCATAATCCTTCCCATTTCCTACCGCATCTCTATGTAAATCTATAACTATGTCAACATTTTTATTTTCTTTTAATACTTTTTCAATTGTTTTTAAAGATCTATCATATGACCCATTATATGCTGGATAATCATGAAGTGTTTGATTATGAATAACATTAAAATCATATTCTTCTAATTGTTTTTTTAATTCTTCACCAACTCTAGCAACAGAATAATTTAGATCTGTTGTTCTATAATTTCCTGTCATTTTATAATTATATTTTTTACTTTTGGTATAACTTTCGCAAGTATGAGTATGGAATATAACAATGTCTTTACAGTTTTTTAGCAAGTAATCTGCCTTTAATATTTCTTTTGTTAATTTATAACTTGACTGATTTTTAATTTTTATGCCTTCAAATTTTTGAGTATATGTTGCTTCAATATTTCTCTCTTCTACTTTTTCTACTTTTACATTCTTGCTTGCCAATTCCACATTATCTTTATTTTCCTCTTTTTCTACTTCACTATTATTTACTTTTTCTTTAGATTTCATTTCATCTGTTAGATTATCTAATAATGCAAGTTCTACTTTCATAACCCTCTTAAAAATATTATCTCCGCGTGAACTTATTTTAGTCTTTTTTTCTTCTATATTTCCTTCTAAATTCTTGTTGTTAATTGCAGGTAGTCCAATTTGCAAAGGACTTAAAAAAGTATATTTATTAAGCAATTTAAAATTTTCATCATTTTTACTATCAAAATTATTTTCCAAGGCTTTAATATCAGTTTTAAAAAATACTTGTGTTAGCATTAGTATTATAATTACTGTTAAAATAAAAGCTCCTATATATCTAGTTGCACTTTTAATATGAATTACTTTTAAATTAATCATTTTTTCTCCTTTGTTTTAATGAGTTTTCTCTTATTAAATATATGCTGTTTTTTTCATTTAAGAACAAAAAAACAAAAGAGAGATATGCTTTTAGTTTTTATTTTGATTAGTATTTTTAATTTGCATAATATTCAATGTGTGCATTCCGATATATCCCTACACTTGATTATCGCTATTTTCATCAGTTGATGATGTTCCTTTATTTCTTTCTCCTCTTTCTCCTGATGGTCTTTCTAGTATTTCTTCTCCATCACCTCGATTTACCATTTGTGGTCTTTCTCCATTAAACTTACTATTTGGCATAGTCTTTTTTTCATAAATATAAAATCCTGCTGTTGCAATAATTGCTCCAACTAAAACACCAATAATAAACATTAATATTTTGTTTTTCATCTTTATACCTCCGTATTATTTTATTAATTATAATTTTTTATATTGTTAATTCAACATTTGATGTCATACCTGACTTTATATCTCCGTCATTTTCAAATTCTATAGTAACATCAAATTTTCCATTACTTGCTATACTACCTATATGTGTTACATATCCAGTGTAAGTTTTACCTATAGCAGAAACGGTTATTTTAGCTTCTTGACCTAAATTTAATCTATTAATTTGTGATTCATCCACTTTCATTGAAACTGATAACATTTTTTTACTTTCAATCTTAACATAATTGCTGTTTAAACATTTACCTTCTAATTCTGGCAAATTTAATTCTATTACATAACAATCATATGGAGCTTTTAGATATTTTCCATTGGTATACTCTAATATCTTATCTCCTTTTTTTACATATTGATTTTCTTCTACATATACTTTTTCTAAATAATATGTTGCATGTAGTTCTACATCTTCACTTAATGCTGATTTAATTTCACATGTATTACTAATTGTTGTAGTCCTTGTTCCTTTCTTTGCTGATGTATTCTTTTGACCAAATTCAGTTGTACCTTTATCAAATTTTTCATTCTGAATATCCTCTTCATTATTATTAGCTTTAGAGATTTTAATACAGCAAACTACTGCTATCACAATAATAATTATTAGTGGAATAAATATCTTTTTATGTTTCATTGCTTTCCTCCTCACAATTAACAAAAATACGATAATATCTAACATCTCCATTTTCAGCTGTTACTGATATTAGAATTTTGTTTTGTCCTTTTTGTATATCCTTATTTCCACTAATACATACTTTTGCATTTTCGCTTTCAGCTGTAGCAGTGATTGTTATATCGTCTGTATTATTTGTTGTTATAAAATATGTACTATTCTCTTTGTTAAATGTTGTATTAAGTTTTAAGCCTTTAACTTTTAAATTTGATAAATAATTGTTTCGTGAACCATTGTATGTTGCAGTTGCTTCATTAGACTTATTCTCATTTGTTGATATACTACTTGTACTGCTAACACTTGTTCTTTGTTGATTACTAAAATTGCTACTTGTTGATTGATTTTTTTCTTTTTGATTTTCAACTTCTGTTTTTTCATTTTCTGGTAATTTTTCATTTTTATTACCAGTATTATTATTTTCTTTTGAAGTAGATGGTATTTTCTCTTGTTCTTTTTCGTTTGTTGTTACAGTATTGTTTTCTTGCTTAACTTTTTCTTCCGTTTTTTCTATTACTGTAATAATGTTTGTTTCTTCTCTAACAACCTCTTCTTTTTTCTCTTCTTGTATTTCTTTTTCTATAACATTATTTTTCTCTACAATATTATTTTCTTCTGAATCGTTTTTACTTTTTCTTTCTATAGTATTGTTTTGCTCAGTTTTATTTTCAGTTTCAATATCTTGCTCTACTACAATCTGTGCTATTAATTGAATTTTCGTTCCAATTTCAATATTTTCAGGTATTGGATAATATAGCATTATTTTATCTAATTTCATTTTGTTTTTATTAACTTCTATTGTAAGTGCATTTGTATTATCTTTTATATCTATATTGGTATCTTTGTCTGTATAGATATTGTTAGTTTCTATATTTGAATTCAATACTATTTTAAAATCTTGATATTCTATTTTTGAAATATCTAAAGTCATTTCTAGAGTTTCTGCTGGACTTACTTCTAATTTATTAACCATAAATATCTCATTTGAATTATCACGATTAATTGCATAAGATATTTTTATACTCATTACAACTACTAATGAAATAATACAAGCAAGAAGTATTACTACTTTTTTATTCATTTCTAATCACACCTTTCCATATACTACTCAGTTCTTAAAGCATCGATTGGATTAAGCTTTGCTGCTTTATACGCAGGAAATATTCCAAATATAATACCTATTAAAGCACTTGATGCAAATGATATCATTACTATTCCTGAAGTTGCATTGAAATTAAATCCAAAAGTTTGCAAAATTAAACCTACACTTATTCCTAATACTACTCCTATGATTCCTCCTAAGGCACATAAGAATAGTGATTCTACAAGGAACTGCGTTAATATATCTCTTTTCTTTGCTCCTAAAGCTTTTCTTATTCCTATTTCTTTAGTTCTTTCCGTTACAGAAACTAGCATAACATTCATTACTCCTATTCCACCAACCACTAATGATATACTTGCAATTCCGCCTAACAATAAAGTTAAAGTCGAATTAATATCTGACATTGTATCTATCATACTGTCTTGAGACGATACTTTATAGTAATCTGATGTTATTGATAATGTTCTCTCTAAGTAATTCTCTATTTGTGAAGTTGTCATTTCTATTTTATTTTCATCTTGAACTTTTACATACAAAGTGTTTATACTTGTATCACTTTTCAAATATTTAGCTGTTGTAAAAGGTATTATTATTGTACTATCTGTATTTGTTCCCATTGAACTTCCTACTTTAGTAAGTACTCCTATTACTGTGTATTGATCACCTTCAATGCTCACTGTCTGACCTACAATATCTTTAATTTTGGTATTTTCAAAAAAAGTATCTGTTAAGCTGTTTCCTATTAGGCATACCTTACTAGTATTATCAATATCTACTTTTGATAATAATCTTCCTGCTTCTAATTTCAAATTCATAATATTTATATAACTTGGTGTTGTTGCTAAAATTGTTGTACCTCTTGAACTTTGCGTTCCCTTACTTATTGTTCCAGATACATTTTTATATGGAGCTACACTATCAACATTAGTAAGATTTTCTATATCATCTAGTTGTTCATAATCCAGTGTTGCATCACTTTCAGAATCAATTGTAACAGTTAAAGTTCCTGTACCAAGTAATTTAACAGCTGATGTAACATTTGTAGTAGCTCCTGTACCAATTCCTACTAATAAAATAACTGACATAATTCCAATAATTAGTCCCAACATTGTGAGGCTAGATCTAAGTTTATTACTTACAATATTTTTTAAAGCTTCTTTAAAAATACTTATTGTCTTTGTCACGATTTGATTCCCTCCATTCTAGGTTTGAAAAAGAATTTTTCAAACCTCCTCTCCTTCATATAACTTTCCATCTGCTATCCTTACAATTCTTGAAGCTTTCCTTGCTACATTAATGTCATGAGTTATTAATATAATTGTCTGTCCTTCCTCATTTAATCTTTGTAATACCTCCATTAATTCATTACTTGTTTTAGAATCCAAAGCTCCTGTAGGCTCATCTGCCAAAATTATTTCTGGCTTTCCGTGCCAAAGCTCGTGCAATTGCTACTCTTTGTTGTTGTCCTCCAGATAATTGAGTTGGCAAATGTTTTTCTCTTCCCTTTAACCCAACTTTTTCTAAATATTCATAAGCTATCTTCTTAGACTTTTCATGTTGCACTCCTCTATACATTAAAGGCACTTGCACATTCTCTACAGCATTTAATTTTGATAATAAATTAAAGTTTTGAAAAATAAATCCGATTTTTTTATTTCTTATTTCAGATAGTTCATTATCCTTTGCATTTTTTATAACAGTACCATCTAAAATATATTCTCCTTTATCTGCCACATCTAGTAGTCCTAAAATATTCATTAATGTTGATTTTCCTGATCCAGACGGACCTATAATAGATACAAATTCTCCTTTTTTTACGGAAAAGTTCACATTATCTAAAGCTTTTACTTCTTCTCCTCCTAATATAAAGGATTTACATATATTTTTTAGTTCTATCATCCTAACCTCTCCTACACTTATTTATTTTGACTTTCTGATGTTGTTCTCTCTTTCATCTGACTTCCTTTCATTTCTGGCATTGTTCCTTCTCCACCAGGCATATTTCCTCCTTGTCTATATCCTCGCTCTCCATTCATGCCACTACCAAAACCTTCAAAACCATTGTTACTATTAGAATTATTTGTACTCTCTGTTATTTCTGTTTCAATTTGCACCTTATCATTTAAAGATAAACCTGATAGTATTTGAACATAATTCTCATCTGCAATACCTGTTTCAACAATTACTTCTTCTGTTGTTCCATCTTCATTTATTTTTGTTACATATTCTTCTCCTTTGCTATTTTCTGAAATACTATCTATTGGTACACAAATAACATCTTCCTTTTCATCTAATATAACTGTACAAGATGTACTCATTCCTAATTTTACCGTATCATCATTTTTAAATTCTACCGTTGCATTAAAAGTAGTTCCTGATGATGCATATGTACCAATAGAATCAATTTTAGTTATTTTTCCTTCATATTTCTTGCTTCCATCTGCAGTAAGAGTTATTTCTACTTTCTGTTTTTCTTTTACACTGTTTATCTCATTTTCATTAATTGATATATTGGTAATTAAAGTATCCAAATCTGATACTTCTACATAATTTGAATCTGTACACTTTTCTTCTGTTTCTGGCACATTATGACTTATAACCACTAAATCATATTCTGCTTTTAAATATGTTCCATCTGTATATTGCAATATTTTTTCCCCTTTTTTTACTGTATCATCATCTTCTACGCACATGGTTTTAAAATACTTAGTTGTTGTCAATTCTAATTTTTCTGTAGTTTTTGCAGATACTTCTCCTGATGCTGTTAAAGTCTTTTTTATATCTCTACTTTCCACTATTTCTTCTCTAGTAACAATTTGTGTTTTATCTTTCTCTGTATTTAACCCTATCTGTCTACCTATTATAAAACTTCCTATAACAATTATAATAACTAATATAATAAGCAATATTTTTTTTCTCATTTTTAACCTCCATTAGCTAATCTTTTTCCTCAACATCTATATTGTTTGTTGTTGTTTCATTTTCTGTTTTACTTTCATTTTCTTTATAAAATTTTCCTTCTATTCTATCTTTACTATTCCAATTCACTTTATTTTTTTCATCAATTTTCTTAATAGTTATTACACATAATACTGACAATATAATTACTAAAACTACAATAACTATTAATTGTATTTTCGTTTCTTTTTTCATATTTCTTATCCTCCTTTTTCTATTTTGTAATATACAACACTAATATTGAAAATTTATTGAAAATTATAAAAGATAGTATATAAAATACTATCTCTTAAACTGGAATAATTACTTTAAATATTGTAAAATTATCTTTATATAACACTTCTATTTTTCCTTTATACTTTTGTACTGTTGATTTAGCAATAGCAAGTCCTAATCCATATCTTTTTTCACTTCTATTTCGTGATTTATCTATTCTATAAAATCTTTCAAAAATCTTTTTTCTTTCTTCCTCTGGAATCGGCTGGCCATAATTTTTAACTTGAATAGCAATATTATTTTTTTCTTTATCTAGTTCTATAATTACTTTATTTTTTGCTTCAGTATGCTTAATTGCATTATCTAATAATGTACTTACAATGTGTTCAATATCTTCTTTATTAGCTTTCATTTTTATATTTTCTTTTATATTGCTTTCTAGTATTACATCTTTTTCATATGCCATACTTTCAAACATAGATATTATGATTTCTAACTCTTCTGATAAATTAATTTCTTGCAATTCTCTTAAACTATCTATATTTTCTATTTTGGCTAATGTTAATAATTCATTTATTAATTTATTCATACTATCTATTTCATTTTGAATATATTTTATCCATTTATTATTAGGTAGTTCATTTTCTATAACGTCTGTGTTTGCTTCTATAACTGCAAGTGGCGTTTTTAATTCATGCGAAGCATCTGATATAAATTGTTTTTGCTTTTCAAAAGTTGTTTCTACTGGCTTTACAATTATTTTAGATAATTTTTTTGAACCAATATATATTATTATAATTGATACTATCCCTATTATAATAGAAACAACTAATATTGAATTAGCTCGTGATATTGCATCTTCATTTTCCATTAAAATTACATCACAAGTATTTCTTCCTCGCTTTTTTACATTATATATGTAATTTCCAATAATACCACTTTCACTTTTTCTTTTAGTAGCTTCAATTGCATAATCTCTTATTTTAGAATCTATTTGTATGTCTTCTAGAACTGTATTATTGTCTATTCTTATATTATAAATTCCATCAATACTTTGATTATTTTTTTCTAATTCTTTACTCGGTGTTCTTTCCAATTCTCTTGGCAATCCCATTTTGGACATTCTATCAATCATCATAACTGCTGTATTTATGGTATTATGATAGTTTAAAAAGGCAAAGATAGAAATAACACCTAAAATAATAATAGATAAAGAAACAAAAACGAGTAAAAATATTTTGTTTTTTAACTTTTTAATCATTTTGAACCTCCAAAATATAACCTATTCCTCTTACTGTTTTTATCTGAACATTCGATTTTAATAATTTTAGTTTTTTTCTAAGAAAAGATATGTATACTTCTACATTATTGTATTCTGCTTCACTATTATATCCCCAAATCTTATCAGCTATAATCTCCCTATTAACTGTTTGAGTTTTGTTAATTAATAGTATTTCAAGTAAATCTAATTCCTTACCATTTATAGTAACTTCATTTTCTCCACAAGAGATTTTTCCATTTCTTAAATCAAGTTTCAGATTACCATATTCTAAAATACTAAAATCTTTAACTTGTCTTTTTCTTTTTAATACTACTTTTATTCTTGCTACTAGTTCTTTCATATGAAAAGGTTTTGTAATGTAATCATCTGCACCGTTTTCTAAACCATTTAATTTATCATAAATTTCAGACTTAGCTGTCAAAATGATTACTGGTGTTTCTATATTTTCTCTTTGCAAGCTGTTTAAAATTTTGAACCCATCTCTATTAGGTAACATTATATCTAATAAAATTAAATCATAAACCCCTGTTAACGCTTCATCTTCGCCACACTCTCCGTCAGTTATTATATTAGTCGTAAAATTTTCTTTTTTTAATACTTCGGAAATTGCATCTGCCAAACTATACTCATCCTCGATTATTAGTATTTTCATACATACCTCCTATTTTATGACATTATATTACCATAATATTAAAAAAATATTGAAAACTCATAATATTATATACTTTTTATCATTTTTTATTTAGTTTGTAAACAAAAAAACTTACAAAGCAAAAGACATATTTCGAAACTGTTCGATATATGTCTCTATCTTTTTTATTTCTCCTTCATATCATGATTTAAGAATTTCAACATTAAACTTTTCTCCACATTTCCCACATCTATATTTTCTAGTAAAATTTTTTTGCAATCTTTTACGATAAAATAGCTGACCACATCCTTGGCACATAATCTTATAATTATAACTCACATCATTTTCTTTATATTCAATATTACTCTTTTGATAATCTTCTTTTTTGTTTCCTACCCTTTTTATATCATAATTTAGTTTGTTATTTATTATATTAGCATACTTTTTAAATTCATCTCCATGGTTATTACATTTTGGAAAACAATGTATTATTTCATGCATTATCGTGTTTTTTATTATGTCATCATTCAAATCCATTACCCATTTGCAAATTTCTATATGATGATTATTAAATCTATCATATATCTTTATCCTCCTATTTTGTCTTTTCTCTATATGATAAAAATTTTTATCTGGATTTTCTTGCTTGCAACACCCATATCTTTTTGAATTTCTTTTAGCTATTTTTACATCTATTTTGCCTATTAAATTATTATTTATGTCTATTCCTATTGTATTTAATTCATTTATACATTCTTTATATAATTTTTCTAACTTTTCTTCCATATCTCAAATTTTACTTTTTACTTATTCCTCTTACTACTGTTTCTATAAAACCATCATATACATCTTGAACATCAACTTGTCTGTCTGTTCTTAATCTATAAATTAAACTAGAACATGTTACTCCAAAAACTCCTGATGCTAAAGCTTCTATATCTCCATCATAAAATTCGCCATTATCTATTCCTTCTTTTATAATTTTCTTAATTCTATTTATGTATTTATAAACTGCCTTTTGACATTTAATATTTTTGCTTTCTTGTCCCCAAATCTGACTTAGAACTATATTTAAAAAATCTTCATATTTTACAGTTATTTTTATTTGAATCATTATTATAGCTTTTATCTTTTCTAAAGCAGTAGTACAATTTTTTGTTTTTATTTCTATGTTGTTTGTTAAAAGCTTTTCCCCTTCTTCTAATAACAAATCAAATATATCCTCTTTTTTAGAAAAGTGATAATATAAAGATCCTTTTGCTACTCCTGCCACTGCTGTAATTTCTTCTATATTAGTATTATCATATCCTTTTTCAGAAAATAATTTTATTGCGGTATTGAAAATTCTTCTCTTAGTTTTATTCATTCATCCACCTCATTTTAAATTATTTCAAAATATATATTGAGTATTATATATTAATTTCAATAAATTTGCAATATTTGATTCATTATAGAAAAAACAGAAGAATATTTTCTTCTGCTTTTACATAGAACTTTGTTTTTTTATTTCTTCATACTTGATTCCGTTTATTTTTTTCACAGCTTCATGTACCTTATCTATTATAGTATCCTTATCATTATTAAGGAATTCTTCAAAATTCTTTTTTAGATTATAATCAATTCTATCTATTTCATCTTTTGTTAAATTTTTCTCATTCTCAGATATTTCTTTATCATGCTCACATCTATAGACTAATTTTCCAAAATCAAGCATTGCCTCTTTGCATAACTCTTCATGCTTTTTTAGAAATTCATAATTGTTACTTATTAAAGAATTTAACTCTTTTTCATGTTTTGAAACTTGCTCATCTGTAAGCTCTCTTATATTTAGAAGAGCAAATTTATATGCAATATGCTGAACTACATCTCTTAAATTATTTCTTTCTTTTTCTGGCATTTTTACTGAGTCATTCTTCTTAACTGAATAATAAGCTGATTGTTCTGATATATAAGCCTCTTTTGAAGATACTCGTATTTCTATAGGAACATTCCTTTCATTTTCTATTAAAGGTTCTTTAGCTAATATATTATAACCTAATGGCGGAACCCATTTTATATATACTAATGGAGAGTATATATATTCTTCATTTACAAAATCAACAAAATCTCCATTCGATATATTTTTCTTCAAATCGCTTATTATAGGATAAATTTCATCTTCATTGTTAGTTATAAATGAAATTCCTACATAATCACTTACATCATCTAATTTTTTACCATTTATTCTATAAGTTCTAATAGCTGATTTAACATCTTTAATTCTTGCTCTATATTTAAATACATTTTTATCTATAGCTTCTTTTTTCATTTTTTGTAAAAAGTCTTGTATTTCACTACTTTGATGTAACATATTTAGATATTGTTCGATTTCTTTTTCTTCTTTTGTTTCTGCCACTACATCTAAATTTACTTTAGTTATCATTAGTCATACCTCCTTTTCACTTTTTAATATAATATTAATAGAAAACTCAATTATCTCCTATAGATATTATGAATATTTAATATAGAATATTCTATTTTTATATGTCATATATATCTTTTATAATGTCCAATTCGTACAAGTTTTTATTTTCTATACTTTGTAACACATTTTTCACTACAGAATAACTTCTAAATTCATCTACTTTCATTCTTTTCATTTCTTCGATCTCTATCCATTTTGTTTCTAATATCTCATCAGTATGATATTCTTCATTATCTTCTAACAAATCTGCAAGAAAATTTAAAATCATAACATTTTTATTATCATCATTCTTTATTAATATTGGTAATACTTTTTTTAATTCTACTTTGCATCCTGTTTCTTCTAAGGTTTCTCTTTTTGCTCCTTCAAATATTGTTTCATTTTTCTCTAGATGACCTGCTGGGAATGACCATTTAGAATAACATTCTTTTTTTGCCTCTTTAACCATTAAAATCTTATTATCTTTAACAATAATACTTCCTGCAATTATTTCCATCTTACATACCTCCATTATTTTTTTATCTGCCGTCACTCTCTTGAAAATAGCTTTTTTCTGCAAATCTTTCTTTTCTATTAACTTCTATAGGAAATAATCTACCATCTATAATCATTCCTTGAATTCCAAAAGATTTTAACCCTTCCTGTACTAATTTTTCTTTATTAATATATAGTGGTAAAACTATTTGATCTAGTAACATTTCTTTTATGGATTCAGGCATCTGTATATATTCTCTTGGTATTTTTCCTCTAATATCATCAACATTATATCCTATATTAATTAACTGTTGCAATCTACGCCTAGCAGAATCTATATACTGTTCATTAGATATTATATGCTGCCTATATTTATTCATATTACGTGGTGTTACAAATAAAATATCTTCCCAATCAATTGTCCAATTTTCATGATTCTCCCTTCCTTTTGTAATTGATCCCATATCAAAACCTTTGCCCAGATAATCTATATAAATTTTATCATACATTTGCAGATAAACATTAAAAGCTCCATCTGTTCGTATTCTTTCGTGAGTTCCTTCCTCTGTATCTATACATAATACAACTCCATTTGGATTGCTCTTTTTTACACGACTTATGTAACCTTCTACTTGTTCCTTTGTAGCGAAACAACCTTCAACTCCAAGAGTAGCTTTTTCTCCTGTTTTTGCATCAGCTCTACATGAAAATACTTCTGGAAGTTTATCTTCGATTTTTTTAAATTCTTCATAACTATCTAATACAAATAAATTCTTTGTTTTACTTATATCAGGTAACCATTTTTTTAATAAAATTATGCCGTATGCTTTACCAAATTGTTGAATATATCTTTGGTCTTTTTCATTATTCATTTCATATAGCATATTTATCTCCAATCTTGCTTTTATAGCAAAAAATAATTCAATTGCATTTTATCACATTCACTTATTTTTTTCAATACAAAAATAGGCAATCTACATTTGTGCAATGCTTTCGCATTGCAATTAATATTTAATAATTAATAATGAATAATATATAATTTTTTTACATTAATTATTCATCATTCACTATTCATTATTCATTAAAATAACAAAATCGGGGGATCTATGATCCCCCTCCAAATATTCTATATTTTGCAGTATCTTATAAGAATTTTCTATTTTTCTGGTTTATACCAATATGAGTGCATACCACTATTATATATTTTTGCTCCCTTTGGTACTTGTCTCAATGCATTAATTACATTTAAATAGTCTCCAACCCCACAACTAATTGCGAATACTCCTAAATCTCCTAAAAAAGTTAAGCTTGGATTAATCATAAAAATTATAAAAGGGATAAAACCAAATACTAAGTTAGGTAGCATACTCATGAAGCAAAATCTAAATTTACTAAAATCTTCTGTTCCAATTACAAAAAGCATTCCGTTGTTTCAAATTTGTATACATATAAACATCTTTTTTAAAACAACTGGCATGTAGAAATTCATGTGGAACTAAACATACTATACCTGTCAATATTCCCCATACATTATCTAATATTGCCCCCATTCTTAAAGAAGCTAAAATGTATAGACAACAAAAAACAATAATACTAGCAATATCCATATATTTAGTCAATTTTTCCATACTTTCTGGTTCCTTGAATTTCTTCACTCCTTCTTTTAATTCTCTTTGTGGCAAACTATTTTCATCACCATTGTATTTACCTACATAATGAAATTTCATTTTTATTTTCCCCTCTCAATATTTTCTGAAAATTAAGCGTTTATCTCTTCTTTTGAGCTTTTCATTTCTGCATTATTAAAAACAGCTTCTTTAAATTTAGGAAGTATAATATTTAATAACATACCTAGGATAATTCCAATAAAGAAGGAAATATTATGAACAATAGTTGTCCACCCAAATGATATAATATATGTTGGAATAATTCCATAAAGTATTAAATATATTTTTTTAAATTTAGAAAATTCTTTAAAGTTTTTTGAGTTTAAAAAGCACATTACAACTCCAATTCCGAATAATCCGAATATTCCAGCTGAAGCACCAGTTATAACCGTTCCTTCAGGATTACATATCATATTAGTGATTGGAACTCCTAAAATATCTGTTGCAAAAAATAACCCAAGCATTGATAAAGAACCTAGTTTCTTTTCAATGTAATTTCCAATTATTAAAAATGCAATAACATTGGTTATAAGATGCAAATTAAATCCATGTGTAAATACTACTGTAAAATATCTATAAAAGCTATCCCCATTTGGATTAATACTATTATCAATTATTCCTAATAGATTTGTAATTGTTCCACCTTTATAACCACCAATTGTTCCACCCATATTTAAAGCTGTTAATTCTTCAGAAGATAAATTATTTAAATAGTCATCTCCATATGTTGTATTTATACTTTGTTTCCACATATCCTCCCATTTAAATCCATTATAATTTTCTGGAATTGGTATTATCCATCTATCCAAAATATATAAAAATATCATTAAAAATGCCATTATATTAGTAAGTGTTAGGTATTTTTTCTTTTTATTATTGTCCATATTTAATAACATTCCTTTCCTTTAAGGCAAAAAATTTGAGTTGAAATGTTGTTTTAATAATTATAATTTTTCAAACTTTTTTGCTTTGATATTTTTTTAATTACATCATTATTATTATTTAATAAAAAATTAAGTGCAGAATAAATTTCTATATATCAATATAAAAATTATTATGGATATTATACATTTATTGCTATTATATATTTTTGGTTTATTATTGCTAAGTGATCTTTTGTTACAGCACCTAGTGTACTTTTTGTTGCTTGAAATTTTATAAACATGTCATCTATTTCTAATATTTTTCCTATAACTTGTTTTGCTCCACCACTCCCAAAAAGCATTTCAGCTCCAGAAATAGTTAAAGTGCATTCTTGATTTAAATATTCATTTAAAATTTTTGACATCTTATTCTCCTCCTTTCTCTTTACAAATTGATTCTAAAATTTTTGATAGTATTATTAAGTAATTCTACTAATTGAGAAAATTTAAGCATATTGCATATTACGCATATTAGCAAACGAATTTTTTCTTTAACAATATTGACTATCTAATTTTTGTCAAGTCTTTTTTTATAAACTTATTATATTATTTTTTGCATAGCAAACAAGCAAAAACGATATATAAAAAAAGATCTGAAAATATTATAAAAAAAAAAAATTACCTGTCAATATTTTTCAAAATTTGTCATGTAAATGTAATATGGTGGGTTATGTTTTTGTTGTTCGGGTCATCGGTGCTGAGGCTGTTAAGGCTCTGCCTGTTACAGCGTCAGTATGCCTGCTGGACGTCGACCCCTACAGATGCTATAATTCAAAGATACTATAAAATAACATCTCTACAAAAAACGGGAGACCACTGGTCTCCCCTACGTTTGTGTAATGCTTTCGCATTGCAATGTGAATATTTAATAGTTAATAATGCATAATTTTTTACATTAATTATTCCTTACTCTTAATATATCTTTCAACTAACTCAATTAATTCTTCTGCTGTCTTAATTTGATCTTCTGTTGCATTAGAATTTGCTACATATTCATCATCATAATCACTATCTTCTCGTATTCTATTAGCTTGTACTATTCTTTTTCCTATTGTTTTTGGGAACAATTCTGTGTTAACATAATTTTTGTTAAAATATGCCATAACGTCCTTATGTTTTTTAAAGTCTATTGGTTCTAAAGCTAAAACAGCCCTAATAGCATGAAAAATTGAATAATAAGCTCTGTTATTTGCAGATAAATAACTATTATTTTTATATAATAATTTAGCATCATTTAATTCTGTCTTTGATTGCTCTAGTCTATGCATAACTAATTCCATTGATACTTTATCATTCACTTAAAATCACTCCTTCGTTTTGAACATTTGTATAAAAAGGTAATGCTTCTAGCCAATAATTAAATCTATCTATATTTTTAACTAAAGGTGATAAAGTTATATCAAAATTATTTTTTTCCTCAATATCATATGCTATGTCTGAAATCTTAACAAAATTCTCATATATTTCATCATCTTTCAAATCAGTTAAAATCATAATGTCTATATCAGAACTCTTATTATAATCACCTCGTGCATAAGAACCATAAAGAATTATTTTTTTTACCCTATTTCCTAATGTTTTGTTTACTTCATTCACAAATTCATCTATTATATTATTAATTTTTTTAGGTATATTTGGCATTTATAAACCTCTCCCTTATCACATGATAAATTAAGTATACCATAATTGTAAAAAAAATACTATTCTTTATAATAATTTATAATTTTTTCACCAATTATTCACTATTCATCATTCATTAAATTAATGTTAACATCTCTATTGTTTTTGGTTGCTCGGGTCGTCGCGGACGCCGACCCCTACACATGTGCAATGCATTTGCATTGCAATTAATAATTGATAATTAATAATGAATAATATATAATTTTTTTACATTAATTATTCATTATTCATTTTTCATCATTCAATATTCATTAAACATAAAAACGGGAGACCACTGGTCTCCCCTACGTTTCATTTAAAAATCTCTCTATTTTATATCTTTTAAATAATTATATTTGCGATATGCATATATTCCATATACTGTTGCAATTACAACTATTGCCATAATTCCTCTTCCTAATCCTGTTTGTGGTAATATTGTTGGTGATACTGTGTTGTCTTTCTTTCCTGTTGTTTTATTCTTTGATGAACTTGATGAACTACTTGTGCTTGTTTTCTTGTCATCATCATCATCCTTGCTTACACCTTGTACTGATCCATTTGTATTTGAGTTGTTGTTATTGCTATTGTTATTATCACTATTATTGTCATTTACATTAGAACCTGCATTGTTGTTATTATCTGTTTCATTATCTTCATCATCTGATGTTGTTGGATTAGATGGTCTTGTTAAATATACTCTTTTAATAGAATATTCTTCTCCATATTTATCAGCAACAGAATCTTTGTAGCAGTAAATTGTTAGGTCATCACTATGATTTTTAAAAGCAGTGTCACTTATTTTTGTAACATTATCAAGAATAGTTATTTTCTTTAATTCTGCACAATCTTTAAATGCTTCTCCTGATATTGTTTTTACTGTATTTGGTATTGTTATTTCTTCTATTGGTAATCCTGCCAACAATAATTGTGGCACAATTGTCAATCCTTCCTCTAAAGTAACTTTTTTTAGATTTGTACAACCTTTAAATACTGGTGAACCCACAGACATTGATGACCAGTACGAACCTTCTTTTATACTTTTAGGAATTGTTATTTCTGTCAATGATGTACAATTTTTAAAAGCATCCGCTCCAATCGTTTCTACACCACTTC
>CANQSV010000021.1 GCA_947626605.1 uncultured Clostridia bacterium
CTTGCGGAAGTGGTAAGAAATATAAAAACTGTTGTGGTAAAAACCAATAATATAAACATGAAAGAGTGTATCCAAAAACTAAAATGAATACACTTTTTTTGTATAAAAATCAATATGATTTGAAAAAGTATTGATTGTAAAACAAAAACATGATACAATACAAATGTTCGCAAAATAGGAGGAATTTATTTGAATAATAATTTAATAAATAGTGAAAATGAAATTAACAATATGTTTAATAATATTAAGGAATTAGTGATTAACAGTAGAAATAAAGTTTATAATGCGGTTAATACTGAAATGCTTAATTTGTATTGGAACATCGGAAAAAATATTATGGAAATACAACAAGGTGATGAAAGAGCTTCATATGGGGAGACTGTACTTGAAAAGTTATCTCAAAAATTAACAAATGAATTTGGAAAAGGGTTTTCTAAAAGAAATTTAGAAAGAATGAGAAAATTTTATATTTATTTTCCAATTGCGACAACAGTGTCGTCGCAATTGAGTTGGTCACATTATCTTGAGTTAATTAAAGTTGAAGAAGAATCAAAAAGAAAATTTTATATGAAAGAAACTATAAATTCAAGATGGAGTGTTCGTGAACTCCAAAGACAAATAGGTTCTTTGCTATATGAAAGATTATCATTATCGGCTAATAAAGAAAAAGTATTAGAATTGGCAGAAAAAGGACATGAAATAAAAATAAGTAAAGATTTAGTAAAAGATCCTTTTGTTTTAGAATTTCTTGATATTAAGGAAAATACAGATTATTTAGAATCTGATTTGGAAAAAAATATATTAGAACATTTGAAAGAATTTTTATTAGAATTAGGAAAAGGCTTTATGTTTGTAGGTTCACAGGTTAGATTAACATTAGAAGAAGACCATTTTTATCCAGATTTAGTTTTTTACAATAGACTTTTGAAGTGTTTTGTTATAATAGATTTAAAAATTGGAAAAGTGACACATCAAGATATTGGACAAATGCAAATGTATGTAAATTACTATGATAGAGAAATAAAAAGTAATGATGAAAATCCAACTGTTGGAATACTACTTTCTACATTAAAAAATAAAACAGTAGTAAAATATACATTACCAGAAGACAATAAGAATATATTTTCTTCAAGTTATAAATTACATTTACCAACAGAACAAGAATTAATTGATGCTGTTGAAGAAGAAAAAAGAAATTTGGAATTAAATGATAATACTTAGATTATAAAAAAATATATTCAAGTATTAAATTGGAGGTATTTATGCAAAATTCGTTGATATAAATAATGTTAATAAATTACAAAAATATGTTTTAAATGATACTAATGTAGATTTTATTATCAATACTATAGATAATTCTATTAATAGTAAATCTATAAAGTGTTCTAGTCTTTTAGGTGTATATGCTGGAAATATTTTGAATAAATATAAAAATATAGATTATATAGATTTACAAATAATAGATATATTAAAAAATATAAATGATATAGAATTAAATGTATTTAAAGAGTTTGTTCAAAAGACACTTAATATAGGGGAAGACTATTATGTACCTTCTGATATTTTAAATATTGATAATGTAGAGGAAACCTTTTTAATTTTTAATAAATTCGAATCTTATCAAATGATTTCTAGACCAAATCATTTAACAGTTAGAGACATTGATGGTTAACCTATTGCATTTAAAGTAAGCTATATAGGTAAAAAATTATATGATTTACTAGAAAAAACTAACATCTTGTAAGCTTCATTATATGTAATACTTAAAAATGTGAAAGCATGAGGCAAAAATACTTGCCTCTATATGCTTTCACATTTTTAACAAATTTTTTTATAAGTTATTACTTTTTTCATAGATTAAATCAAATGAATGGTAACAAAAATAATAATTTCACCGATAGTTTCACCAATAACTTCACCGATAACTTCACTAATGTAGAAATCAAAATATTAGAATTAGTAAAAAATGAACCAACAATTTCTCAATCAAAATTGGCTGAAATTATAGGTATATCAAAAAGAACTATAACTACAAATATGAATAATTTACAGAAAAAACAAATTCTAAAGAGAATAGGAAATAATAAAAGTGGTCATTGGGAAATACAGGAATAAAATTTCGATTGACTTGACAATTTGTGTAAATATAGTATAATAGAGTGCGAAAAGAAAAATAATTTACTATTTTTCTAAAGGAGTATACAAGCCTTAAGTGAAATTAAAAAGTTGGTGTATCCTACCAAAAGTGGAATGAAAAAATTGGAGTATCTAAGCCAAAAGTTGGAATGAAAAAATATATTGGAGAGTGCAACAAAATGTACTCTGTAATTGTTTACATAAATTATCATCCTAAAAATAGTTAATTGTTCATTGACTATTTTAATTTTTTTGTATATAATAGCAGTTATCTAAAAGGGGGATAATTTAAAAATATGAAGAGGTAGACGAATGTGGACAAAGTCCACTATTTGTCCACAGAATATAAATATTTATAATATTGTAAATACTAATAATATTATAAATAAAAACATTACTTGTTTTTGTAACGCCTGAAATATCAATAATATTTAAAATACTATAAATATGATAAATACTGATTTTACCCGAACTTGTGGAAGTGGTAAGAAATATAAAAACTGTTGTGGTAAAAATCAATAATAGCAAGAGGTATAGAAAATTTGAAAATGATATAATAATTAAAAAGAAAAAATAGGTTATTTGAGGTGGACAATAGTGCCATCCACACACCTAATAGGTCAAAAGAGATGCAGGATTTGGCACACCTGCCAGATAACCAAGAGTTTAAAGGAGCTATGGAAACATAGCTCTAAATTTTTATATTGTAGGGGTCGGCGTCCAGCAGACATACTGACGCTGTAACAGGCAAAGCCTTAACAGCCTCAGTATCGACGACCCGAACAACAAAAAAAGGTAGAGATGTTAATTTAATACAAAATTAAATTATTAATATAATGATGCAAAAAAATATGGCAAAAAATAACATCACTACAAATTCAATGATACACGGGCTGTCGGGGACGCCAGCCCCTACAAAGGGCAGAGCCTTAACAGCCTCAGCATCGACGACCCGAACAACATCCGTAGGTTTATGAGAAAATTTTATTTGTATAAAAATCAATATGATTTGAAAAAGTATTGATTGTAAAACAAAAACATGATACAATACAAATGTTCGCAACGGAAAAGGAGGGATTCATTATGGATAATGCAAATGGAGATATTATAATATATCAAACTTATATTAAACAATTAGATATGATACTTTCTTCTACAGGTGAAAAGTTATTAACTGGAGCTGGTAATATTAGTCATGATAAGGCAATAGAAAAAGCGTTTCACCAATAACTTTACCGATAACTTCACTAATGTAGAAATCAAAATATTAGAATTAGTAAAAAAACTATACAATTAGACAAAATAGGGAAAATATGGTATAATATAGTTATGTATGCGTACAGCATGCAAATTGTTGTGGGCACGAACAAGTGCCAGAAAGGAAAACAAAAATGAAACAAGGAAGAAACGGCAAAACGAAACGGGTGCTGAGAGCACCACACTTAAGGATTGACAGATGTATTGTTGCATTACTGGCAACAACAAATCTTGCATTCTTTGGTGCTACGGTAGGTATCCAAAAGACAGCGGAAAAAGCTACAGGAGTAACGAATGTTATTAATAAACCTGTGGCATTGAGTCCGATAACAACAGGGGAATGGATGTTGACAAAGCCAGAAGAGCCGGTTAATCAGCCACCTGTGTGTTCATGCACCCTTGAAGAGGTTGACACGAATCCTTGGGCTACACCCATTGGATTCAAGTACCAAGTAAGTAAAAATGACTTTGTTCATTTGTGCAATTTGGTAGCTAGAGAGTACGGGGCAGACTTTGTGCCAATTGAAGAAAAGGCAAAAGTTGCTCAGACAGTTCTTAACCGTGTTGCATCACCGTACTTCCCGGATACTGTAGAGGAAGTAATTACACAACCAGGACAGTACGAAGGAGAACTAAGTCGGGGATTCTACTCCGACAGAGTAACGGAATCTGTGCGGTTGGCGGTGCTATATGCATTGAACGGGCATGTGCAGAATGACTACGTATTCTATTGGGGTGATGGAAAAGAAAATCACTTCTATACGTATGAAGAATACAGTCAGTTTGCAACGGATTTGACAGCATTTTTGGAAAGATAGAGAGAAGCTTCCTTAAATTGTTTTGTTTTTGACTCAACTCGTATTACGAGTTGAGTCATTTCCTTTTTGGAAAGTTAATATTTTATTGAAATATAAGGATATAATAGGTCAATTTTTGTAGGACTTGATAATTTGCTGCTGTTATGATAATATTGTAAACAAACGAATAATATCAAAATATAAGAGGAAAAAATGATAAATATATTATTTGCAGGAAATAAAAGCGTATTTGATGGTGCTTTATCTGAAATTATTTCAATAACAAATAAAACTAAAGAGCCCGTTAATTGTATAATATTAACTATGGATTTAACTAGAGTAAAAGAAGAATTTTTACCAATCACAGATGAGCAAATTGAATTTTTGAATAAGGTTGCAAAATCAAAAAATGAAAAAAACCAAGTTGAAAAAATAGATGTAACAGAATTATATGAAAAAGAATTTGGAAGAGGAAAAAACGAATCAGCATATTGTACACCTTATACATTATTAAGATTGCTTGCAGATTTAATTCCAAATATACCAGATAAAATTTTATATTTAGACATTGATATGTTGGCACAGAAAGATATATCTACACTATATAATATAGATATTTCAAATTACGAATATGCAGCGGTTAAAGAAAAGTATGGTTCTAAAATCATTAGATATGATTATATTAATGCAGGTATGTTGTTATTAAATATGAAAAAAATTAAAGAAACAAAACTTTTCGAAAAAGGAAGAGAAATGTTAAGAAAAAGAAAATTATTGTTTGCGGATCAAGATGCTATTTTTTGGAATACAACAAGAAAACTGATTTTGCCAAGAATATATAATGAACAACGAAAGTTCAATTGTAAAGATACTGTAATATGTCATTTTTCCAAAAGATTATGGTTAAAACCATATCCGCATACAGAAAATATAAAGCAATGGCAAATTCAAAAAGTACATGATATTTATAAATGTCATGCGTTTGATAATGATTTAAATGAATATGTAAAATGGAGAGAAGTATTTAATGAAACTTATAAAAAATAATATTGATAAAATAATAAATTCAGATTTAAATATAATAAAAAGGCATAAATCAGAACAAGTTCCAATATTTTTTGCAATAGATGATAGATATATACCTTTCTTAGCAGTAACAATTCAATCTTTAATTGCACATACATCAAAGAATGTGAAATATTTAATAAATATTTTATATACAGATATTTCAGAGGAAAATAAAGAAAAAATAA
Source organism: uncultured Clostridia bacterium (assembly GCA_947626605.1). Lineage (GTDB taxonomy): Bacteria > Bacillota > Clostridia > TANB77 > CAG-508 > CANPVP01. Next base: position 5,444 of record CANQSV010000021.1, read on the forward strand.
AAAAATATGAAAAATCTAATGTGAGTATTGAGTTTATTGATTTGAGTGAATATATGCAAGAAATTCAAGAAAAATTATATATAAGGGACTATTATTCAAAAACTACATATTTTAGACTATTTATTCCAGATCTTTTCCCACAATTAGATAAAGCAATATATCTTGATAGTGATATTGTAGTATTGAAAGATATCGCTTTACTTTATGATGTTGATTTAAAAGATAATTTATTAGGAGCAATTCCAGATGATTCAGTTCAGATAATAAAATCTTTTCAGGATTATGTTGAAAAAGTTATTGGGGTATCTTCATATAAAAAATATTTTAATGCAGGTGTGTTATCTATGAATTTAAAAGCTCTTAGAGAAATTAATTTTATAGATAAATTTGTATATTTATTGGATTCTGTAAAATATAAAGTTGCACAAGACCAAGACTATTTAAATAGATTATGCAAAGGAAGAGTAAAGCTATTAGATAATACTTGGAATAGAATGCCAATAGGTGGTGACACAATACCAAGAGAAAATTTGAAAATTATTCATTATAATTTATCATATAAGCCATGGCACTTTGAAAAAATATTGTATAAAGAATATTTTTGGGAGTACGCTAAACAAACTGAGTTTTTTGATGATATAATGGCAATAAAAAATAGTTATAAACTCGAAGATAAGTTTTTTGATATGGAAACTGAAAAAAGTTTAAAAGAGTTAACTTTAAAAGAGAGCGAATGCGTTGGAGATGATAGAGTAAGTGAAACTAGAAAATATATCAAAAAAACTGTAGAGAAAAAGACTAGTATTCCAAAAGCTAAAGATAGGTTAGAAGTATTAAAGAAGATAGAACAGCTTGAAGAAGAGGGAAAATTCGATGTTGATCCAGAGGATGATCCACCAACAATTACACTTAAACCAGAAAATGTAGATTATTTAAAACAAAAAAATGCAAGTAAAATAAAAACAAAAATTGCAAATAAAGTAGGAGAGAAGTTTTTAGATAGTATTTTAAAAAATAATAAATTAATTATAAGAGAAGTAAATGGAATAGAAAATTTAAATGGCTTAAATAGTGGAGCAATAATTACATGTAACCATTTTAATCCATTTGATGTTTTTGCAATTGAAGATATATATAGAATGTCTAATTTTGCAGGTAAAAAGACTTTATATAAGGTAATCAGAGAAGGAAACTATACAAACTTTCCAGGACTATATGGATTTCTGTTTAGAAATTCTGATACACTTCCATTAAGTTCAAATACTGAAACTATGAAAGAATTTTTAAAATCAATAAAGGTTATTTTGAACAGAGGAGATTTCATTTTAATATATCCAGAGCAGAGTTTATGGTGGAATTATAAAAAACCAAAGCCATTAAAATCTGGTGCTTTTAAATTTGCTGTTGAAAATAAAGTTCCAGTTTTACCTATATTCATAACGATGCAAGATACAGAAGCAATAGGTAAAGATGGTTTTCCTGTTCAAGAATATATTATTAATATTGGGGAACCAATATACCCAATTGAAGGAATGTCAATTCATGAAAATGTTGAATTAATGAAAAATGAAAATTTCAACATATGGAAGAAATGTTATGAGAAGTTTTATAGAATTCCTCTTGAATATACAACAAAAATAAAAGAAGAAGTAATGGAAGATGGAGAATAATGAAAAAAAAGTAATTTTTTATAAGGATGAATTAAATGATGAATTTTCAACGGCAAAAATAACTCCTAGAGTAATTGATGAAAATTACAAATATAAACATTCTAAAATTTGGAATATAAGTTCATATGTAGTGCAAAATGTTTTATCAATGCCTATAAAATATTTATATGCTAAAATTAAGTTTAGAATAAAATTTATAGGAAAAGAGAAGCTAAAAGATTATAAAAAAGAAGGATATTTTATTTATGGAAATCATACTCAAGCCTTTGCAGATACTTTTATTCCAAGTTTGGCATGTTTTCCTAAAAGAAACTTTCTAATAGTAAATCCAGAAAATGTTTCAATGAAAGGCTTAAGCCATATAGTTGAAATGCTGGGAGCTATACCAATTCCAAATCGAATGAATGGAATGAAAAATTTTTTAGAAATAATTGAAGAACGTTCTAAAAAAGAAAATTGTTCAATTACAATTTATCCAGAAGCGCATATTTGGCCATACTATACAAAAATAAGAAAATTTAAATCTGTATCATTTAAATATCCTGTAAAATACAATAAACCAGTTTTTTCTTTAACAAATACTTATAAAAGTTATGGAAAAAACAATAATAAAGTAAAAATCGAAACCTATATAGATGGTCCGTTTTTTCCTAAAGAAGATTTAACATTAAAAGAAAATCAAGAATACTTATGTGAATTGGTATATAATAAGATGACGGATAGAAGTAAAGAATCTAATATTGAAGTTATAAAATATGAAAAAATATAAAAATTTTTAAATAGGTTTGTAAATAGGAAAGGAATGATTGTAAGAATGATCGATATGCATAAAGCAAAATTGGTTTTTAAAGAATATGTGTCAAATTATGATGCAAGTAATCTTAAGATTTCAAGAAAAATAGAACATACTTTAAGAACAGCAGATGTTGCTAGAAAAATTGCTGAAGGAATGAATTTAGAAAGCTCAGACATAGAATTAGCAAGTCTTATAGGACTTTTACATGATTTAGGTAGGTTTGAACAAATTAGAATATATGATACATATAATGATTCAATTAGTATTGATCATGCAAAACAAAGCAATATTGTATTATTTGAAGAAGGATATATAAGAAAATTTATTGATGAAGATATTTATGATGATATAATAAAAAAAGCTATATGGAATCATAATAAAGCATCAATAGAAGAAGGCTTAGATGAAAAAACTTTGTTGCATTCTAAAATAATTAGAGATGCTGATAAAACAGACATCTTTGAAGTGTTTAGAAGAGAAACAGCAGGAAAAGGCTTATATGATTATGATAAAATTGGTATGTATCAAATAACAAATGAAGTATTTGATGAAATGAAACAATGCAGACAAATTGATAGAAGAATTTTAAAGAACGATTTAGACTGGTTTGTAAGCAACTTATCATATATTTTTGATTATAATTTTAAACCCGGTCTAAATATTGTTAAAGAAAAAGGCTATGTAGATTTTATGATAAATAAAATTACAAATAAAACTGAAGAAACAAAACAAGAATTACAAGAAATACAACATATTTTATCAAATTATATAGATAGAAGATTACAAGAATAGATAAAAGCAAGGAATGATAAAGGAATATGGCAAAAAAAGTTCTTATAACTGAAAAACCATCAGTAGCAATGGAATTTGCAAAAGCACTTAAATTAAACACAAGTAGAAAAAACGGATATCTTGAAGCAGAAGAGTGGATTGTAACTTGGTGTGTAGGACATTTAGTTACAATGTCTTATCCAGAAAAATATGATGAAAAACTGAAATTTTGGAGATTAGATACATTACCATTTATGCCAAAAGAATATAAATATGAAGTTATTCCGAGTGTTGAACAGCAATTTAATGTGATAAAATCCATCTTATTAAGAGAAGATGTTGATACTATATATGTTTGTACTGACTCTGGACGAGAAGGAGAATACATATATAGATTGGTTGATCAGATGATTGGTGTACAAGGAAAAACAAAAAAAAGAGTTTGGATAGATTCTCAAACCGAAGAAGAAATAATAAAAGGAATAAATACAGCTAAAGATTTATCAGAATATGATAGTTTATCAGAATCAGCGTATTTAAGAGCTAAAGAGGATTATCTAATTGGTATAAATTTTTCTAGACTCTTATCAATAATTTTTGGAAAAAGAGTAGCTAAACAATTAAATCAAGATAGAGCTGTAATTTCTGTTGGAAGAGTTATGACGTGTGTACTTGGAATGGTAGTTTCAAGAGAAAGAGAAATAAGAAATTTTGTAAAAACAAAATATTATAAAATAATTGGAGAATTTGGGAATGAAGTAAGTTCTTTTAAAGCAGAATGGAAAGTGTCTGAAGAATCATCTGTATATAATTCAGAAAAATTGTATAATGAATCAGGCTTTAAAAAGATAGAAGATGCGCAAAACTTCATATTGTCTCTAAAAGATAAAGATGCTATAGTTACAGAAGTAAAAAAGGCAAAGCAAAAAGAAAATCCACCATTACTTTTTAATCTAGCAGAAATTCAAAATGAATGTACAAAAAGATTTAAAATAAAACCTGATGAAACTCTAGAAGTAATTCAAAATTTATATGAAAAAAAACTAGTTACATATCCAAGAACAGATGCTAGAGTTTTATCAACGGCTGTTGCAAAAGAAATAACAAAAAATTTAAATGGATTATCAAAGAATTTCAAAGACGAAGAAATTCAGGGGTATATAAAAAAGATGGTAGAAGAAAAATATTCTACGAATATTGTAAAATCAAAATATGTAAATGATAGCAAAATAACGGATCATTATGCTATAATACCAACAGGACAAGGCTTAGAAAATTATGATAAACTACCAGGGTTACATAAAAATATTTATAAATTGATAGTAAAAAGATTTTTAAGTATTTTTTATCCACCTGCAGAGTTTAGTAAAGTAAATGTAACAATAAGTATTGATAAAGAAAATTTTTATGCAAGTGGAAAAGTATGTATCAATCCAGGATACTTGGAAGTATTAAAATCAAAGAATATTAATAAAGCAAATACAGAAAATAATGAAAACAAAGACAATAATCCTTCAAATGATGAGGAAAATGAGAAAAAAGAAGGAGATACAGAAGCAAATTTAGATATATTAAAAACACTAAAAAAAGGAGAAAAGGTAGAAGTAAAAAATTTTGAAACAAAAGATTCTGAAACTAGTCCTCCAAATAGATACAATTCTGGTTCAATAATACTAGCGATGGAAAATGCAGGTAAACTTATAGAAGATGAGGCACTTAGAGAACAGATAAAAGGGGCTGGAATTGGTACAAGTGCTACAAGAGCAGAGATTATAAAAAAATTAGAAAAAATAAATTATATAGATATAAATTCAAAAACTCAGATAATAACACCATCAACTTTTGGAGAAGTTATTTATGATGTTGTAGAACAGTCAATGCCAGATATGTTGAATCCAAAGCTTACAGCTAGTTGGGAAAAAGGACTAGAGATGGTAGCAAATAAAGAAATAAATCAAGAAGAATTTATGAAAAAGTTAGAAGCTTATATAAATTCTAAAGTTGGAAAATTAGTTGTTAGATGGTAATATAAAAGAAAAAGGAGAAGGAGTTTAATGGGAAAAAAATTAATAATATTTGATGCTGATGGAACTTTATGGGATAGTGAGAATGATGTTTTTTCATCTTTTAACCATACTTTAAAGGAAAAATCAGGAATTGAGATAAGCTATCAACAGTTCAAAGAATTAGCTGGACTATCACTTGAAATGATGTTTGAAAAGACCTTGCCTGAGGATAAGAAAAATATTTATAATGATTGTGCAATGGCTTATAGAAAGTATTATATAGAAGAAAAACATTGCTTAGATACAACGGAGTTATTTAAGGGAGTAAGGGAAACTTTAGAACAATTAAAAAGAGATGGAGTATTTATAGCAATAGCATCAGGAAAAGTCCAAAAGGCAGTAGATGATATGGTAGAATTTTTCAAATTAGATGGTTTTGAGTTTACATTAGGAATAGGGAAAAGTCAGTTTAAGAATAAACCAGATCCAGGTGTTATAAATTACTTAATGAGTGAATTGAACGTGTCTAAAGAAGAGACTATAATGGTTGGAGATACAGCAGCTGATATACTTGCAGGACAGAATGCAGGAGTAGATACAGTAGCTGTTACATATGGATATGATAAATTGGAAAATATCACTTGTTTAAATCCTACATATATAATAGATGATTTTTCAAAATTGTTAGAAATTATTAAAAAATAGTTGACTTTAAGGTGAGAATATATTATAATATTACCTGTTAATAAGAAGAAGCAACCACTTCTCACCTTATCCTAGAGGAAAAAGGTAATATTTAAAAAATATATCTATAATATTTCTTAAATATTAGTTGCATTGCGTAACTATGAGTAGTGGGTTGTCTTATACAACTCATTTTTTATTTATATATCGGAGGTGTTTTAGATAAAACAAGAATTATTAATTAATGAACAAATTAGAGAAAAAGAAGTTCAAGTAATTAGCGAAACTGGAGAAAAACTTGGCTTAATGGCTCCTGAGAAAGGTATGGATATAGCACTAGAAAAAAATTTAGATTTAGTTTTAGTTGCTCCAAATGGAAAACCACCAGTTTGTAAAATTATGAATTATGGAAAATATAAATTTGAACAAGCTAAAAAGGAAAAAGAAGCTAAAAAGAAACAAAAAACATTTGAGATAAAAGAAATAAGAATAACTCCTAATACAGAGGATCATGACTTCAATTTTAAGGCAAAGAATGCTAGAAAATTTTTGGAAGATGGTTGTAAAGTAAAAATTACAGTTAGATTTAGAGGTAGAGAACTTAATTACGTAAAATTAGGAGAAGAAATTCTAAATAAGTTCATTGAGGAATTATCTGATATATCAAATCCAGATAAAAAACCTTCATTAGAAGGAAAGAATATGTTTGTTATATTATCAAATGCAAATAAAAATTAGAAGGGAGAAATAAAAATGGCAAAATTAAAAACAAATAAAGCTGCTAAAAAAAGATATTCAATAACAGCTACAGGTAAAGTAAAAAGAACAAAATCAAATAGAAGACATCTTCTAGCAAACAAAACTACAAGACAAAAGAAATCAGGAAAAGTATGTAATGCATATGCAGATAAAACATGCGTAGAAGGAATTAAAAAATTATTACCATATGGTAACTAAAATAGAATGGAAAAGAAAGGGTGAAATATAAATGGCAAGAGTAAAAACAGCGAGAATAACTCGTAAAAAACATAAAAAAATAATGAAACAAGCAAAAGGTTATTATGGAGCAAAACATTACAGATTTAGAATGGCTAAACAAGCTGTTATGAAATCAGGAATGTATGCATATATAGGAAGAAAAGATAAAAAGAGCAATTTTAGAAAATTATGGATAACAAGAATAAATGCAGCTGCTAGAATGAATGGATTAACATATAGTAAATTAATAGCAGGATTAAAGAAAGCTAATGTTACAATCAACAGAAAAATGTTAGCTGATTTAGCTGTTACAGATGCACCAGCATTCGCAAAAATAGCTGAAGTTGCAAAAAATGCATAATTACAATTCACAATAGATTTTCAAAAAATAGAGTTGTAGGGGCGATTAGTAATCGCCCGTCAAAACAAATAAAAACAGCAATAAAAGCGATATCAATCGCTTTTTTTATTGCTTTTATTGCTTTTTCATTTTTGGCTTTGAAACAAGAGAAGCTATATATCCAAAGAATATTGCTGCTGCAATTCCACCAGCAGCTGCTTTTAGACCACCAGTGAATGCACCAATAAGTCCATCTGAGCGAACAGCTTCAATAGCTCCTTTAGATAAATTATAGCCAAAACCAGTAAGGGGAACAGTGGCACCTGCACCAGCAAAATCAACAACATATTTATATAGACCAAGACCACCTAAAATAGCACCAGTTGTAACGAAGATAACTAGAATTCTTGCAGGAGTGAGTTTGGTCTTATCTATTAATATTTGTCCTATAATACAAATACCACCACCAACTATAAAGCATTTTAACAATTGTAACCAATCTATACTTTGTAAAAAGTCCATATAATCATCTCCTAAGTTTTTATAGAAAAAATATCTTTTATTACATAGTATTTTCAAAAAAACATATTTTATACAATAAATTCTAAAAAAACAAAAAGTTGCAATCTTGATAGATTGCAACTTTTTTGTTAAGATATTATAAAATTTAATTTATCTTCATTTGGATCTTTTTCAACAGAAATTGTTTGACCATTTATTACAGTTTGTCTTAATATCATTTCAGCAATTTCATCTTCAATATATTTTTGAATAGCTCTTTTTAGTGGTCTAGCACCATACTTAAAATCTGTTCCTTTAGCTAGAATAAACTGTTTAGCATCATAAGAAACATTCAAGTACATATTTTTCTCTGCCAAAGATTTCTGAGTTTCATTAAGCATTAAATCAACTATTTGTAACAATTCATCTGAATTTAAACTATCGAATACAACAATTTCATCAACTCTATTTAAAAATTCTGGTCTGAAAGTTTGCTTTAGACTATCCATAATTTTGTTAGAATCAACAGTTGATTTTCCAAAACCGATAGAGTTTTGATTTAGGTGAGAGCCTGCATTTGATGTCATTATAATTATTGTATTTTCAAAATTAACAGTATTACCTTGAGAATCAGTTAATTTTCCATCATCTAGAACTTGTAGTAATATATTGAATACATCTGGATGAGCTTTTTCGATTTCATCTAATAGTAAAATTGAATAAGGTTTTCTTTTTACTTTTTCAGTTAATTGTCCAGCATCATCATATCCAACATATCCAGGAGGTGAACCAATAAGTTTTGATGTCGAATGACTTTCCATATATTCTGACATATCAATTCTAATTAAAGAATCTTCAGAACCAAACAATTCATAAGCTAATGTTTTTGAAAGTTTAGTTTTTCCAACACCAGTAGGTCCTACAAAGATAAATGATGGAGGTCTTTTAGAAGTTTGAAGACCTGCACGATTTCTTCTTATTGCCTTTGAAACAGCACTAACAGCGGCATTTTGACCAACTATTCTTCTATGTAAATTTTCTTCTAGATTTAATAATTTTTGAGTTTCAGCTTCTGTTATTTTCTTAACAGGAATTTTTGTCCAACTTTCAATAACTTCTGCAATATCTTGAGTTGTTAGTTCTTTAAGAACTAAAACAGAATCAATTTGATTTATTTCATCCATAATTCTACATTCACGAGTTTTTAAATCAGCTGCTTTTTGATAATCTTCAGTAGAATCTGCAAGAGCAGCTTCTTCTTTTTCTTCTTGAACTTTTTTTAGTTCATTTTTCAATAATTCTAATCTATATAATTCTTTATTATTTAAATTGATTCTAGAACAAGCTTCATCCAAAATATCGATAGCTTTATCAGGTAAAAATCTATCATGAATATATTTTTCAGACATTATAACAGTTTGTTTAATTACATCTGTAGAAATTCTTACCTTATGATAATCTTCATAATATTTTTTTATACCATCTAAGATATTGATAGAGGCATCAACACTAGGTTCTTCAATAAGAACACTTTGAAATCTTCTTTCTAATGCAGTGTCTTTTTCAATATATTTTCTATATTCTTTTAGAGTAGTAGTACCGATCAATTGAATTTCACCATTTGCAAGAGATGGCTTTAGAATATTAGCAGCATTCATAGAATGTTCACCATCACCAGCACCTATAATATTGTGAATTTCATCAATTACTAAAATTATATTACCAAAAGATTTACATTCATCAATTATTGCTTTCATTCTAGATTCAAATTGACCTCTAAATTGAGTTCCGGCAATAATAGCAGTCATATCAAGTAAATAAACTTCTTTATTTAAAAGCTTTGCAGGAACATTTTGATTTGCAATAGCAATAGCTAATCCTTGAGCAATAGCAGTTTTTCCAACACCAGGTTCGCCAATTAAGCAAGGATTATTTTTTGAACGTCTATTTAGTATTTGAATAACTCTTTCAATTTCTTTATCTCTTCCAATAACAATATCTAATTCGTTCTTTTTAGCTTTATTAGTTAAATTTGTACCAAATGTATCTAATGCTTTTTTCTTTTTAGCAGTAGGTCTTTTTTCAACCTTTACTCTTTTATTAGAATTAGATGAATCATTAGAAGAGTCATGAGAACCTTCTTGATTATTTTTTATTATTCCATTGAAAATAGAGCCTAAAGGAATACCACCTTCAGCTTCATTAGTATTAAAATCTACATCTTCATCAGATAGTGATTTTGTAATATCATTAAAGATATTTTCTAATTGTGAAGACATATCTTCAATATCTATATTTTCACCATCTAGAGAAGAAACTTGTTTTGATAATACTTCTAAAGGATTTATGCCTAAATCTTTGGCACAATTGTAACAGTACCCTTCCAAATGGCTTTTATCTTCTTTATCAGAAGTTTTGTTTATAAAAATTATTGCTGTATTTTTTTTACATTTTGAACATAACATATTTTTTATTTCTCCCTTGTATTTCTTTATATTATAATAATATATAATACCGTATTTAATTTAAATAGTCAAGATAAAAGAAAAGAGTTAATTTGATGATTATGTATGAATATAGGAGAATTTAAATTTTTATGTAGTAAAAGAATGAAATTTTAACATTGAAAAAAATATACCCTAATGATATAATACAAAATAATACAAAAATATAATGAAATAATGAGGTAGATTTATGAATAATAAAAATGAAAAAGGTTTATCAATGATAGCGGTAATAATAGTTTTAGCAGTAATAATAGCAACAATATTCGAAACAATAATAATAGCAAAAAAATGGACTCAAGAGGCAGATGTAGATGATTTAACTACTACTATGTTATCTATTCAAGCAAGATGTAAAACCTATAAAGATAAAGAAGTAATGGAAAAAGATAAAGACAATAAAAAAGATACTAATATTACTACAAACAGCAGTAAAGATGATAAAAAAAATGATAGTAAAAATAATAGCAGTAAAAACGAAGATAAAGACAACAAAACTGAAGACAATAAAATAGAAAAAGAATTAAAGGGACAACTAATAAGTGAAATAGAAGATAATGAAGTTGTGGAATCTTTGATTGAAAAAAATGTATTTAATAAAGATGAAAAATATTATTTATTATCAGAACAAGATTTAGAAGCACTTCATGTATACGAAATAGATCCATCACAAATATTTTTAGTAAATTATGATACAGAAGAAGTAGTATACGCTAATGGAATAGAAAGAGGAAATGAAATATTATACAAGCTAAGTGAAATAAATAAATAATTACTTATAAGAGGTATAAAATGAAAGAAAAAGAACTAGAAAGATTACAGAAATTAAAAGAAATAGAAAACTATATACATGAAGAAGAAGGAATAGAATATATTTGTGGAATAGATGAAGCAGGAAGAGGACCTTTAGCAGGACCAGTTGTAGTAGCTAGTGTTATAATGCCGAAAGATTCAATGATAGAAGGAGTTAATGATTCTAAAAAAGTATCAGAAAAGAAGAGAGAAAAATTATATGAACAAATAAAAGAAGAAGCAATAAGTTATGGAATAGGAATAATAGAACATGATGAAATAGATGAAATAAACATTTTAGAGGCAACAAAAAAAGGATTAACAATTTCACTTCACTGTTTAGAACAGAAACCAGATGTAATATTAGTTGATGCCTTAACTAATATTAATACACTAGGAATACCATATAGATCGATTATAAAAGGAGATGCTAAAAGCTATAGTATAGCTGCAGCATCTATTTTAGCTAAAGTGACAAGAGATAGAATAATGAGAGAGATGGATAAACAATATCCTGAATATGGCTTTGAAGCACATAAGGGTTATGGTACAGCAAAACATATTCAAGCTATAAAAGAATATGGATTATGTCCTATACATAGAAGAACTTTTACAAAGAATTTTATAAATAAATAAAAATTTTATACATAAGAAAGGATTGAGATTGTTAATGAATATATTAGACATAATTGCGAAAAAAAGAGATAAAAAGGTATTATCAAAAGAAGAAATAGATTTTTTTATAAAAGAGTATACAAATGGTATAGTAACTGATTATCAAGCAGCAGCTCTAGTTATGGCTATTTTCATAAATGGAATGAATAATGAAGAAATTACAGATTTAACTCTAGCAATGGCACATTCTGGAGATGTTTTGGATTTATCAAAATTTGGTGAAAATGTAGTAGACAAACATAGTACAGGAGGAGTAGGAGATAAAGTAACATTAATAATAACTCCAATAATAGCATCACTTGGAATACCTGTAGCTAAAATGTCTGGAAGGGGATTAGGGTTTACAGGAGGAACGGTTGATAAGTTAGAATCCATACCAGGTTATAATACTGGGATATCAATAGATGAATTCATAAAAAATGTAGAAGAAATAGGTATAAGTGTTATGGGACAAACCTTAAATTTAGCACCAGCAGATAAAAAACTATATGCTTTAAGAGATACAATAAGTGCAGTTGAAAGTATTCCACTTATTGCTTCTAGTATTATGAGTAAAAAGATTGCAGCTGGAGCTAATAAAATCGTTTTAGATGTAACTTGTGGAAAAGGAGCTTTCATGAAAACAAAAGAAGATGCTATTCTTCTATCAAAAACAATGAGTGCAATTGGAAAACTAGCTAAAAAAGAAACTGTTTGTGTTATAACTAATATGGATGAACCATTAGGATATGCAGTAGGCAATAGTTTGGAAATGATAGAAGCAATTGAGTGTCTGCAAAATAAAATGGAGCCAGATGTTAAAGAAGTTATTCTGGAAATAGGAGCATATATCATAAAATTAGCAGGCAAAGGCGATAATTTAGAACAAAATAAGAAAATGATATTGGAAAACATAGAGAACGGAAAAGCATATAGCAAATTTATTCAATTAATAGAAAGACAGGGTGGGGATATAGAATATGTAAAGGACTTAGATAAATTTGAAAAGGCTGAATACATCTTACCTGTAATATCAGAAAAAGATGGATATATAAAATCTTTAAATGCAGAAAGAGTTGGTAGAATTTCCGGAGAATTAGGAGCTGGAAGAATAAGAAAAGAAGATAAAATAGATATGGCAGTTGGAATTGTATTAAAAAAGAAAACGGGAGATTATGCAAAACAAGGAGATATTTTAGCATATCTTCATGCCAATAATAAAAACTTAGGAAATGAAAAGGTAAAAGATTTATTAAGTGTATATGAGATTGTAGATGAGAAAGTAGAAAAGCCAAACCATATAATAGGAATAATATAAAGAAATAAACAAAGGAGCATATAAATGGAAAACATAATTGAAGGAAGAATAATGGTAGGAATATTGCTTGGAACATTTATGGGAGTATTTTTGATATTGATGTTGGTGTTGCCATTCATACAACCTATAATAAATTTAGCTAAAGGTCTAAGCTTTAGCAAGTTTGATAGTTTTGTCAATTATAAACCTAGAAATACTTTGGGGAAAAGAGAGCTTTTAAAAATAGCTGATAAAAGATTTGAAAATATGCATAACAGTATGTTAAAAAATATAAATATAGAAGAAATAGATTCACTTAGGAATAAATTAATAAAGCAAATTGAAAGTATTGAAAAAAAAGAAAAAAAGAAATTCAAAATAATTTTAGGTACAATTCTAAGTACAATGAGTATAATAATCTTACTTGCATCAATTTTAATGGTTTTGGTTGATCCATTATGGGGACCAATATTGATTTTTATAGGTTCGATAATGTTAGTAGGTTATGTCAAACTTTGTGAAAAAAATAAAAAATCTAATGCTGATATAAAAAGATTTGAAGATGATATAAAAAATTATAAAGCACTGTATGAAAAAAAGGTAATACCAGAATTTTTAAGACAGTTCGAAGAAAAAATTAAATATAATAGGGCTGAAACAATGCCTAGAGAAATATATGATATGGCTAAATTTGAAATGTATGATACATACGAATCTGAAGATATGATGGATATTACTCTTAAAAATGATTGCAGAGCAAAAATGTCTGAAGTATTAACTTTATATACGACTAAAGATAGAGATGGACATGTATTCTATCATATGTTATTTAGTGGAATATTTGCTCTTATAGAAACACCTAAGAAATTTAAAGAAGAGTTATATGTAAAACAAGATAAAGATTTGACAGTTAGAAGCATTATACCTGAATGCGAAAAAATACAACTAGATTCCTCAGAATTTGAACAATTTTTTGATATTTATGGAACAAATAAAATTGTAGCAATGCAGTTATTAACAGCAGATATAATGCAAATGTTTATAGATTTTCGAAAAGATACAGGTATAAGCTTTGAATTTGCAATAAAAAACAACCGAATTTTCTTAAGGTTTGAGGGTGGAGGCTTATTTGAAATCCCAAATTTAGAAAAAACATTATGGGATAAGGATATAATGTATAGAGATTATAAAATATTAGATTTTACATTTGAATTAACATACAAGATAACAAAATTGCTTGAGGAGACAGAGTATTAAAATCAGAGAAATATAAAGTATAAAGAGTAAGGAGTAGTATGAATGGAAGAATTTCAAGGTATTATAATTATAAGTAAAGTATTTTACCTATTATTTATATCACTATTTTTACTGGTATTGTGCATTAGACTTTTCAAAATCAAAAAAAATTTAAAAAGTAAAAAAAATTTAAAAATTGATGATAAAAGATTCGAAGAAATGTACAATAATATGTTAGAAAATATAAATATGGAAGAATTAGAAGAGCTTAGAAATAAAGCAATAAGAAAAAATGAAAAAAATAAAAATATATTTAAGATAGTTTGCTTTTCAGTAATAATATTAGCTTTGATTTCATTTGTTCTAATGCTGGAGCAAAAATTCATGGTGGCAATTATATTAATTTACATAATTATGATAGGACCAATAATTTTTGCAATATTTTTTGGAAAAAAGAAAAAATCAGATATAACAATCTACCAAGACAAGTATAAAGAAAAGGTAATACCAGAATTTTTAAAGCAATTTGAAGAAAAAATAAAATATTATCCAGCTGAAGGAATGCCTATGGATATATATAATGGGGCTGAAATAGAAAACTATGATAGATATAGATCTGAAGATATGATGGATATTATTCTTAAAAATGATTGCAAAGCAAAGATGGCAGAAGTATATACAGAATACAAAACTAGAGATAGTGAAGGAAAAATACATTTTCATCCTTTATTTAGTGGAATATTTGCTCTTATAGAAACTCCTAAGAAATTCAAAGAAGAGCTATATGTAAAACAAGATAAAGAATTGACAATACGAAGTATTACTCCTAAGTGTGAAAAGATTCAATTAGATTCCCCAGAATTCGAACAGTATTTTGATATTTATGGTACTAATAAAATTGTAACAATGCAGCTATTAACTGCGGATGTAATGCAAATGTTTATAGATTTTCGAAAAGATACAGGTATAAGATTTGACTTTGTAATAAAAAAGAACAGAATTTTCCTTAGATTTTTTTGTGGCTCTATATTTGAACATCCGTATTTAAAAGAATCATTATTAGATAAGAATTTAATGTATAGAAATTACAAAATACTAGATTTTACATTTGATTTAACATACAAAATAACAAAATTGATTGAAGAAACAGATTATTAAAACAGCTGATAAATAACTAGGTTTGTACATTAGAAAGGAGAGAAAATTATGGAAATAGTAATTTTCATATTAGTGATATTAATTATAGGAGTAATTGCAATACAATACAATTCAATAATGAAGTTAAAACAAAGGGTTAAACAGTCTCGAAGTGGGATAGATGTATACTTACAACAAAGATTTAATTTAATTCCAAATCTAGTTGAAACTGTAAAAGGATATATGAATTATGAAAAAGAAACTTTAAAAAATCTTACAGAATTGAGAGCTCAATACAATAAAACAAATGATATGAAGATAAGCCAAGAGTTAAATAATAAAATAAATTACGTTATTGCAGTTTCAGAAAAATATCCAGAATTAAAAGCAAGTGAACAATTTTTGAATCTACAAAAAAGTCTATCAAAAATGGAAAGTCAGTTGCAAGCAGCAAGAAGAATATACAATAATGATGTAACAACATATAATACTAAAATAAGTGTTGTACCATATAATATTGTAGCAAGTATATTTAGATTTAAAGAAGAAGAATTATTCAAAATAGAAGATGTAGGAGCATCAAAAAATATAAATATAGATATTGAATAGATTTTGATTTTGATAGGAAAATTCCCTAGTCTACTAGACCAGGGAATAACCTTTTTGCTTACCACTGCTTAATGGAGAGAACAATGCTCCATCCGGAGCCGGTGTTCTCAAGTTCGTGTTTACCACCCAAAGCACAGAACTCTGCAGTTCTGCTGTCAAGATCAAAATACCACTCAGAGTTATCCAGGTGTTCATGTTTCTTGACTTTGCTATGAGGTCCCACAAAAAGCTTGGTAATGGAGTAATGGTCTCCACAATCAACTTCGGCAATAAGAATGTCGCCGATTTCTACCTTGCTTTCATCCAGGTGTGTGGCTTTGAGAAAATGTTCATGATTTGATAGAGCAATGATGTCAAACCGTCCTTGTGTTTTCATGAAAAAAACTCTCCTTTCAACAATGTTAGTCTTGACTTAACACGGACACAAATATTATATCATAAAATGAGCACAAAATCAAAGGTTTAAAGAAAAGCTATATAAATAAAAAGGAATGAAATAAATGGGGAATATTAATTGGTCAGAAGAACAAAAACAGGCGATATATGAAGAAGGGTCTAATATATTAGTTGCAGCAGCTGCTGGAAGCGGTAAAACAGCAGTATTAGTTGAAAGAATTATAACTAAAATAATAAATAAAAAAATTGATATAGATAAATTACTGATTGTTACATTTACAAATGCAGCAGCAGCAGAAATGAAAGAAAGAATTCTAGATGCAATATACAAAAAATTAGATGAGAATCCAGATGATGAACATTTGCAAAAGCAAATAATGTTGCTTTCTAAAGCTAATATTTGTACAATAGACTCTTTTTGTTTAGATGTTGTGAAGAATAATTTTTATGAGATAGATATAACACCAAATTTTAGAATAGCAGATCAAGCTGAAATAGAATTAATAAAACAAGAAGTTTTAGAAGATTTATTTGAAAAAAAATATATAAAAAGAGATGAAGATTTTTTAGATTTAATAAACACTTATACAGGGTATAGAGGAGATGAGCCATTAAAAGAATTGGTCCTTGGAATATACCAATATATACAAAGTAATCCATATCCAGAGGAATGGCTAGAGGAAAATGTGGAAAAGTTTAATGTAAAAAAAGAAATCGATTCAAAAGAAGACTTTAGTAATAGCGTATGGGGAAATCTATTATTAGAAAATATAAAAGATATTGTGAAAGATTGTATATATGGAACTAAAAATATACTTAATATATTGAAAAATTATGATGAGCTAGAAAAATTCTATAAAGTAATATGCTTAGATTTAGATAAACTTGAAGAAGTAGAAAAAAGCTTAGTACGATGGGATTTAGCCTTTGAAGTAGTACAAAGTTTTAGTTTTGACAAATGGCCACAGGATAGAAAGATAATACTAGATGCAAAAACAGAAGCAAAAGGAAAAAGGGATATTATAAAAGAGAAATTTTCAAGTGTAAAAGAAAAATTATTGATATATAATTCAGAAGATGCTTATAGAGATATATATGAGATGTATGATGTATTAATTAAATTAAAGAATTTAGTTCTAGAATTTAGTGAGGAATTTGCCAAAAAAAAGAAGAGTAAAAATATAATTGATTTTAATGATATGGAACATTTTGCACTAAAAATATTAACTAAAAAAGATGAAAATGGAAATTACGTTGGAACCGAAGTAGCTAAAAAGTATAGTGAAAAATTTGAAGAAATTGCAATAGATGAATATCAGGATAGTAATTTAGTTCAAGAACAAATTTTAACAACTATATCAAAAGGCAATAATATTTTTATGGTAGGAGATGTAAAGCAAAGTATATATAAATTTAGACAAGCATGTCCAAAACTATTTTTAGATAAATATGAAAAATATGATTTAAAACAACAATTTAATAAAAATAGTACAGGATTAAAAATTCAACTTTTCAAGAATTTCAGAAGTAGAAGTAATATTCTTGATATAACTAATTTAGTATTTCAAAATATAATGAGCAAGCAATTAGGTGATGTTGAATATGAAAAAGAGGAATATTTAAATTTAGGAGCAGCCTATGAAGACCCAAAACAGGATTTGACTACTCAATTACATATAATAGATTTAAAGCAAGAAGAGGACAAATCAGATGTTGAAGATGAAGAAAATGACTCAGAGGAAGAAGAGAGAATTGAGAATACTATTTTAGAAGCAAAATTTGTTGCAAGTGAAATTAAAAAATTATTATCAAGTGAGCAAGTAGTTTGGGATAAAAAGAAAGAATGTTATAGAAGAGTAAGACCAAAAGATATTTCAATTTTGCTGAGATCACCAAATGTATTGTCTCCTATATATGAAAAGGAGTTATCTGATCTAGAAATACCAGTATTCAGCGATACATCGCAAGAATACTTAAATTCTATTGAGATTCAAGTGATTATGTCTGTACTAAAAATAATTGATAATCCAATGCAAGATATTCCTTTAGTTACAGTATTAAGAAGTATAATAGGTGGTTTTGATGATAATGAATTAGTTACAATTAGATTAATAGATAGAAAAATAACTTTTTATGAATCTATGATAAAATTTTTAAACGAAAAAAAGAATACAACAGATGAGGAAGAGCAGAGAATCACAATAAAGATAGAAGCTTTTGTAGGTATGATAGAACAATGGAGAAAAGCACAAGAATATTTGCCACTTAATGAGTTAATATGGAAAATTTACATGGAATCAGGATATTATAATTATGTGAGTTTATTACCAAAAGGCTTAATTAGACAAGCAAATTTAAAAATGTTATTTGAAAGAGCAAAACAATATGAAAAAGCAAGTTTTAGGGGATTGTTTAATTTTACAAATTTTATAGAAAAATTAAAAACAGGTAGTGGAGATTTATCATCAGCCAAACTAATAGGTGAAAATGAAGATGTTATAAGGATAATGAGTATACATAAAAGCAAAGGCTTGGAATTCCCAATAGTATTCTTATCAGGTGCTGGAAAAAGAATAAATTTAAAAGATTTAAACAACAATATATTGTTGCATCAAGAATTAGGAATAGGACCTAAATATGCTAACTACGAAAGAAAAATAGAATATAATACTCTTGCAAAAGAAGCTATTAGATGTATATCAAGAAAAGAAGCTATATCTGAAGAAATGAGAGTTTTATATGTTGCTCTAACAAGAGCTAAAGAAAAGCTAATAATAACAGGTTTTTCTAGAGATATAGAAAAGGCTTTGAAAGAAAAAGAGGAGATATTAAATTCATATAGTAAAGATGAGAATAAGAAGATAGATAGTAATATAGTACAAAAATATATTTCGTATTTAGATTGGCTGGAATTAATACATATTTACAATAAAGAAGATAAAGAAAACAATAGTAAAATGAATTTAATTATTCATACAAAGCAAGAAATATTAAAAGACATAAAAGAGCAAAGTGATGAGAATGAAGAAGAGTTTGATTTTGAAGAATGCATTAAGAAAGAAAAAAAAGAAATTAAACAATCAAAAGGTGAAATAAAAAAGATATTGGATTGGAAATATCAATATATAAAATCAACAGAAATACCTACAAAAACATCTGTTAGTAAAATAAAAGAAATGTCAAAAAGCATTAATGGAGTGATCGAGCAGGAAGAAGAAAAGAATACAAGAAATAGGTTACAAACAATTCCAAAATTTATGAAAAATAGGCAAGAAGTAACTCCTGCACAAAAAGGTACAGTAATGCATCTATGTCTTCAAAGGTTAGATGAAAAAAAAGAATATGATATGGAAAATATAAAGAATTTTGTGAATGAGTTAGTGTTAGGAGGACAAATAACTCAAGATGAAGCAGATGTAGTAGATTTTTCTAAAATATATGATTTTACAAAATCAAAGATATGGTTAGAATTGAAAGAGGCAAAAAAAATCTATAAAGAACAACCATTTTATATAAATTTATCAGCAGATGAAATATATGGCGATGGCAATCAAGAAGATAAAGTTCTAGTACAGGGAATAATAGATTTGTATTATATTAATAAGAATGATGAAGCGGTTTTAGTAGATTATAAAACAGACAAAGTAAAAACAGAAGAAGAGCTTATAGAAAAATATAAAGTACAATTGGATTTGTATAAAAGAGCATTAGAAAAGTCTTTAAAAAGAGAAGTAAAAGAAGTATATATATATTCGTTTGAAAAAGGTTTAATAAAACTATAAATATGAACATATCCGAACACCCGGCACAGCTATAAAAAGCTGTGCCGGGTGTTATTTTTTGTTTTATCATTATCATATTCAAAAGGATTTATAAAAAAAATAATATCAAAGATTTTTGGGTAAATTATTGATACTACTATAACATTTAAAAATTTATATATATTTAATAAAACTTTTTCAAGTATGGAACTCGAAAACTATAGGCTTAAACATGGACGTAGCAACAACTAATAATTTCATTACAATCTCAGAGTGAGACAAAGATTGATAATTTAATCTTTGCCTCGCTCTTCTTTACTTATTATTGGTATATCAATTATTTGACCTTCATTCAATGCTATTACATTTGTAAATATTCTTTTAGCCCCATCTACATATTTTTGAACATCTTCTTCTGGTCAGAAATGAGTTAATGCTAATCTTTTTACTTTAGCTTGTTTAGCAATTATTGCTGCTTGTTCAGCCATTAGGTGAGAATTAATTTCTGGAAATCCATAACGTTTTAACAAACTATCTATAAATTCTCTTTTTGTTGTTATTTTAAAATTTTCCAATATCCTGATTTGTTTGAACCCACTCTTTCAACTATTTGTTTAACTTGCAATTGTTTTAAATATCTAGAAATAGTTGCCGTTGATATTTTTGTGATTTTACTAATATCTGGTATTGTAGCATTTGGATTATCAATTAACACATTTAAAATTTGTTTTTCTTTATCATTTATCTTATCATTTATCTTATCATTTATCTTATCATTTTTTTGTTTATCTACATCATATTCAAAAGGATTTTCTTTATACTTAAAAGAAACTCTTAAAAAATGATCCATAAATTTAAAACAACTTTTATCATAAGCATCTAAAATTCTTAATACGCCAGAGCCAATATTTTCAATTAAATCAACATCTTTAAAGACTCTGATAAGTTCTTTATTTCTAGGAGCAGTTACACCTTCTAAAAATTCTTCTTGTGATAATTCTTGAGGAAGTCCCCCAGCAGAAGTTATTTCAACTCTATCTGAATATAATTCTATAATAGGAGAATTACC
>CANQSV010000022.1 GCA_947626605.1 uncultured Clostridia bacterium
TTGATTGACATTAAGGATTATATGGAATGGGCAGACAAAGAAATATACAGGAATTTTCAAAAGAGGCTGGAAGCGAGTAAATGGTAGCAAACCCGGAAAACCTTTCCAAGCCGGATCTGCAATCCGGCATACATAGCTGCCCCAAATATCCGGCAGCGTTTTTAATAGGGAGGTAACAGTATGACGGCAGAAGAACACAGAAAAATGCTTGATACCAATTTTACGGATGTGAAGCTGGAAGAACTGACAGATATTAGCGGGATTCAGATTGACAGGGAACTGCCGTTAGAAGAGAGAAAAAAGCAGTACCTTAAAAAAGTCGGCAATCCTTATCTGGTGCGTGTCGGTAACATGAAAGTCAAGGTGAGGTTTACAGGCGGCATATCTTTTAATGAAGCGTTTGAAAATATGCTCTTGTCTGTTTAAAAAAATTTCAGAATCTGGTGGAAATAATCCGCAGGGTGTGCTAGAATAGCGTTAGGACTAAATTTCATTATTTCTAACTTGGGACTAAACAGGCACTCCCTTCGGGTTTTCTGACTTAGAAAATCAAAAGGAGTGGTAAACATGAGTAACAAGATTAAGAAAATCTACCATGCAGCTATCTACGTTAGATTATCTAAGGAAGATGGTGATGTTTCCAATGCTGCGAAAGCAGAGAGCAACAGCATTTCAAATCAGAAAAATCTTATCCGTGATTTCCTGAAGGACAAAGAAGATATTGAAGTAGTGTCGGAACGGGTTGACGACGGTTATACAGGCTCTAATTTTGAGCGTCCCGCCTTCAAGCTGATGCTTGAGGACATTAAAAAGGGCATTGTGGATTGTGTTATCGTAAAAGACCTTTCACGTTTCGGACGTGAGTATATTGATTCCGGCAGGTACATTGAGCGGCTGTTCCCTGCACTGGGGGTTCGTTTTATCGCCATCAATGACAACTATGACAGCTTGGACGGGAAAGAGCAGGCGGATGAAATCATTATCCCTTTTAAAAACCTAATCAACGATGCGTATTGTCGGGATATTTCCGTAAAAATACGGAGCCATTTGGAGGTAAAAAGAAAAAACGGGGAATTTATCGGTTCTTTTGCCCCTTATGGGTATCAGAAAGATGAAAATGACAGGAACAGTTTAGTGATTGATCCGATTGCGGCGGGGATTGTCAGGGACATTTTCAGAATGAAGCTGAACGGACTCAGTCAGGATGCCATTGCAAACAGGCTGAATGACATGGGTGTGCTTTCCCCTATGGAATATAAAAGCGCAATGGGCAGCAATTACCAGACCAGCTTTAAGACCAGTGACAAGGCAGTATGGAGTTCTGTAACAGTCAGAAGAATTTTGGAAAATGAGCTTTATATCGGTACTCTGGTGCAGGGCAGGCAGACAACACCGAACCATAAGGTAAAAAAGACAGTGTTAAAGCCGGAGAAGGACTGGATAAGGATAGAAAGGAACCATGAAGCCATTATTTCAGACAGGGATTTTTTCATTGTGCAGCGGCTTCTTGGCATGGATACAAGGATTTCCCCGAAACAGTCAGAGGTATATCCGCTGGCAGGGCTGATTGTCTGTGCCGACTGTGGTGCGGCTATGGTAAGGAAGAATGCCTATGCCGGAGGGAAGAAGTATCAGTATTATGTGTGTTCCCGCAACAAGGAGACTAAGGAGTGCAGCAACCACCGTATCCCAGTGGATAAACTGGAAGAAGCGGTTTTGCAGTTCCTACAGGTCCAGATCAGCAACATTCTTGACTTGAAACAGGTCATGGAAAAGATTTCTACAATCCCTTTTCAGGAACTGGATATAAAAGAACTGGAAAAGCGTATTGAACAGAAGGAAACAGAGATTGAGCGCTGCAAGGAACTCCGCAATATGCTCTATGAGGATATGAAAGATGGTATCGTGTCCAAAGAGGATTACATGGAGCTGCATGAGGCATATACACAGAAGCGGGACAGTGCAGAAGAAGCGGTAAGAAAGATGAAGCAGGAAATCAAGGATATACTTGCTTCAAATACGGATAAATACAAATGGCTTGATTATTTTGCAGAACATCAGAATATCGACAGACTGACAAGAAATGTGGCTGTGGAGTTGATTGACAGGGTACGGGTTATAGATAAGAACAGCATTGAGGTAATTTTCAGTTTTGGTGACTGTTATAAGGAAATTCTCGATAATCTGCAACATGCAGGCTGTAAGGTTGTCTGTGATGAACATGGCAGGGTTCGGTTTGAGTGGAAGGAGGCGGTGTAGTATGGCTAGGAAGTCAAAGAAGATTGATTTTGTCAATATCAATGATTTAGGACATCAGACCGTAGCAGCCGCTGCTCCGGTAAAATCAGCCTGCTACAAAGTCGGCTTATATGCAAGGCTTTCAGAGGAAACAGAAGCCAACAGGGAGCGGGCAACGATTGAGACACAGATGGAACTATTGCGGAAGTATGTGGCAGAGAATGACGATATGGTTGTTTTTAAAGAGTATGCCGATATTTCCTATTCCGGCACGAATTTTGAAAGACCGGGATTTGAGGAAATGATAAAGGATATGAGGAATGGATTGCTCAACTGTATCGTTGTAAAGGATCTGTCAAGGCTTGGCAGAAACTATGTGGAGACAGGCAATTATATTGAGAGGGTATTCCCGTTTTTTGATGTTAGGTTCATAGCGGTTACGGACGGTTACGATTCCAACAAGTCCGGCGAAGAACTGCTGATGCCGCTGAAAAACATGGTAAATGAGATGTATGTGAAAGATTTATCCAAAAAGATGAAATCCGCTCATAGGGCATACTGGAATAACGGGGAGTATTCTTCAGGTTCCGTTCCATATGGGTATGTAAATGTTGACAGACATCTCCAGCCGGATGAAAGGGTTAGGGAAACGGTGCAGGA
Source organism: uncultured Clostridia bacterium (assembly GCA_947626605.1). Classification (GTDB taxonomy): domain Bacteria; phylum Bacillota; class Clostridia; order TANB77; family CAG-508; genus CANPVP01. The sequence continues at coordinate 2,899 of CANQSV010000022.1, forward strand.
GATATACAGGCTGTTTTTAGAGGGGAATTCATTAAAAGAGATTACAAGGCAGCTTAACAGCAAAAAAATTGTCAATCCAAAATCATACAAGCTCCTTCGCTCCGGGCATGATATTCCAGAAGGAATGAACACGGGATGGAACAATGTGACAGTAAGGACTATCCTCACAAATCATGCTTATGTTGGCGCAAGCGTCCACAATAAAAGAACCCGGATAAATGGGAAACAGGTCAATGTACCTAAAGAAGAGTGGATTGTTATTGAGGACACCCATGAGCCGCTGGTAGGCAGGGAAGATTTTGACAGGGTGCAGGAAATGCTTGATGAAAATGTTAAACATTTTCATTCGACACACGGGAAAAATGGTTTTGACCATGCCCAGTTTAATCTTATCGGTAAAAAGATTGTCTGTGCGGACTGTGGAAAAATCATGGGATTCCGAACAGAGGGGACAAGGCATGTCAACAAGTTTTACAGGTGCAAGACCTATCTGAATACGGTAAGGAAAGGCTGCACCAATCACTTGGTATCAGCAGAGGCGGTCAATGCGGCAGTATTTCATCAGATTCAAAAGCATATGCATATCTGCATTGATAAAGAGGAAACAGTAAAGCGGCTGAATGCCAAGACGGAAAACCTCAAAAAGTATGATTTATATGGAAAAGAGGCAGACAAGATAAGAAAAGAGCTGCAAAAGACAACGGAAGTCAAGGCAGGCATTTTTGAGGATTACTGGGATAAGCTGATTGATGAAGAACAGTATGTGCAGATCAGTGAGAAATACGCTGCCAAAATCAAGGAACTGTCTGCAAGGCTTGATGAAATGCTGAAGGCACAGGCAGAATATTCCAGAGAGTACCATATTGACGAGGACTGGAAAGCAGTGGTACAGAAATACCTCAATAAACGCAAGCTCACCAAAGAAATGGTAGAGGCATTTGTGGACAGGGTAGAGGTACATGAAGATGCAAACATTGTCGTACATCTGATTTATGATGATGTACTGGAAAGCCTGAAAAGCCTGAGTGCAGAAAGAGAGGGCGGTGCCAATGGATAAGACAGCAGTTGCCATATACCTCCGCCTCTCAAATGAGGACAGCGATAAGGGGAAACTTGAAGAAAGCAACAGTATCTCAGCGCAAAGGGTACTCCTTACAAAGCATGTAGAGGAACTTATGCAGGGGCAGGAATACAGCATCACAGAGTTTTGTGATGACGGGTATTCCGGCACCGATTTCAACAGACCGGGCGTTCAGGCATTGATTGAAGCGGCAAAAAACGGCGATGTCGGCATGATTGTTGTCAAAGACTTTTCACGGTTTGGGCGGGATTATCTTGAAGTTGGAAGGTATCTTGAGTATATTTTTCCAATTTTGCAGGTAAGGTTTGTGTCCGTCAATGACAATTATGACAGCAGTGATAAGTTTGGGACAACAGGGGGAATGAGTGTTGCACTCAAGAACCTTGTCTATGGGATGTACAGTGCTGACCTGTCTAAAAAGATACGGAGTGCAAGGGACACAAGGGTTAGGAACGGTGAATTTGTTGGTCAGTTTGCTCCATATGGGTACATGAAGAACCCGGAAGATAAGCATGAACTGCTGATTGATGAAAATGTGGCGTGGGTAGTGCGTAGAATCTTCCGGCAGGCTGCTGACGGTGTAAGCCATACGGAAATTGCAAGACAGCTCAATGAGGAAGGGATACCAACAAGATATATGTACCACCAGTTAAAAGGCGATAATTTCCCGGATAAACAGCCGCATGTTAAAGTTAAGCTGTGGGACAACAGTTCAGTCAAGGACATAATTACTGATGAGGCATATTTGGGAACAATGCTGTGGAACCGGGCAAAGTGTGGAATGGATACCAATAAGAAACGGGTAGAGCAGCCGAGGGAGAAGTGGATCATTGTAGAAAACCAGCATGAAGCCCTTGTATCAAAAGAACTTTTTCAGAAAGCGAATGATAATATTGTCGGACTTGATATGAGCGGAAGAGCAACGGGCAGGAGAAATCTCTTTTTTATCTGTGGTTACTGTGGTAAAAGTCTTAAACTCAGGAACAGAAAAAACGATAAATATTATTGTGGAGGTCGTGTGCAACAGATAGAAAATGACTGCCAAAAGATTAATGTCGCAAAGGAAGAACTGGAAAATGCAGTGCTGTGTCAGGTGAGGGGAATGGCAAGTATGCTTATTGAAGCAAGAGCTGTCCGCAAAAAAGCTCACAAGGATGACAGAAAATCAACGCTTGAAACAACGGTGGCTGACAGTATAAAAGAAACGGCTCTTTGGAAAGACACAAAGCTGCACTTATATGAACAATATAAGACAGGAACGATTACCAGAGAAGATTATGTTGCACGGATTGAAAAAGGGAAGATAAGAATGGAAGAACTGGAACAGATCAAAAGTGCGGCACTGGAAGAACTGGACAGCTTACAGGCGGTATCAGAGCCAGAGGAAATACCAGACGAAAAGCTGGCAGAGTTTTCCGTACTGGAGTCCTTTGACAAAGACAGGCTAAAAATATTGATTGATAAAGTAATTGTCTACGGAGCGGATGCCATAGAGATTGTGTGGAAAGTGGGAAATCCGTTTAAGGCTGAAAGCACTGTATGAGAACCTGTTCCAATTTACGGAAAGTAATGGTAAAATATGAGCCATAGGCAGGCATTGTCTGTGGCTCGAAATTATATTTTCTACTTGTACTGACAGGAAATACCTCTGAGTGTAAGGAGATGTTACTATGAAAATTATTGAAGAATTGCATAAACAATATATACAAAATAACAAACCTAATATGAAATACAAATATTTAGATTGCTATTTTCAAGATACGACAACTGATAAATTTTGTTTTTTGTCGTTGAGAGCTCATTTGGAATTAGGAGAGAGATTGCTTTCCGAATCAATATCCATGATGGGGAATACTGCAAAAACGTATGGTGTACAGGGGGGACCTAGCGTTGAAGAAATAAAAAAATTAATAGATGCTGCCAATTTGACTAAGGTCTATGTATTTTCGGATATGGACTTTGACAGAAATGATAAACAAAAGATTGTGAACCTTTTAAATGAGGATATTACTGGTGTATTGATACCCATTTTTTTTAGACAGAACCACAATGTTTTAGAATTGCTTATGTTTTATGTAGATGCATTGGTGTCTAATTCAGATTTGATAAAAAAGTCACTCTTAGAAGGTAAGTTTCAACACGAATTTCCTATTCTTGTAGGGTTAATTATGGCAGAAACGATATCAATAGAGCCTTTACCAGAGTTTAAAGACAATTTAAGTAGTTTAAGTCCTTTAGTTTCTTCCGACGAAAATGTGTTTAACTATATTATGAAGAATTTAAAGTTTCCAGATTCACGTACTGCATTAACTATTGCAAATGCAAAATATGAAAGTCAAGAGAATCATGGGGAATTGATCTTTTATAGAATAATCAATACTGTACATCATGATGTTAATTTGATTTTATCAGAAGGAGGGAATTTTGAGTTAAATCCAGATGATACTAATATTGCAGGGTTAGAAAATGGGTGTAAGGTTAAATTTAAAAAAGCTTGTGCATTGAATTGGAAAAATGCCAGGGAAGTCAGAAAATATCTGGAAATGTCCAATAAAAAAATGCCTTTAGTAATTGCTGGATTTTTTAGAGATTTTCCTTATGATACGATTGAGCCGGAAGAAAAATGGAAGGTATATGGATTGGTAGAAGCTGATTTTAAGAATTATGATGCACGTATATCTTTTCACGGAGATAAGGGATTTGAAATGAGTTTTCAATATGAACGAATCCTTTATGATGGTGTAAGCTATCAGTTTTTAGGAAAAGGTGTTAGGAATGACTCTGTAACTGAACAGATTAGAAATGTTAATTTTCTTTTAGAGCAACAGAAGACACAGGTTATAAACATTATAAAAGAAGCAAGTAAACAGCATCATGGAACAATGTTGGTGTTTCACAAAGAAGCAGAGAGAGAGGCACAACGTCTTGGAAAGTGTGGACGGGCATTGGAATTAGAGCCTGTTTGCTTACAAAATGAAATAGAGTATCTTGTACAGATGGCATCTATTGATGGAGCTTTGATAATTGGTTTTGATGGAATGTGTTATGCGTTAGGGGCTATTTTAGATGGGAATGCATCGGAAGATTCTCAGAGAGGGAGAGGTGCTAGATATAATTCGGGATTAGCATATGTAGATACACAATATAAGCAAGGTAAAAGTTGTTTGATTGCGGTTATATCAGAAGATGAAACAATAGATATTTTGGTACGAGAAGCAAAAACGGACATGAATGCTGAATTTAATTCATAGGCAGGCATTACCCGTGGTTTGCTAAGGAAATAAATTTTTTTTATTCCTTACTTGACACAAGCAGAAGTAGGGCGGTATCTGGAATATATCTTCCCTATCCTGCAGATACGGTTTGTGTCTGTGAATGATAATTACGACAGCAGCGACAAGCTGGGAACAACAGGCGGTATGGGCGTTGCATTGAAGAACCTTGTATATGGAATGTACAGTGCGGACTTGTCAAAGAAAATCCGCTCGGCAAGGGATATAAGGGCAAGGAACGGAGAGTTTATCGGACAGTATGCGCCATATGGGTACCGGAAAAACCCGGAAGATAAGCACGAACTGCTGATTGACGAAAACGTAGCTTGGGTTGTCCGAAAAATCTTTCAAATGGCTGCTGACGGGTTAAACCATGCGGAAATCGCAAGGCGGCTTAATGAGGCAGAGATACCTACAAGGTATATGTACCACAAGCTGAAAGGAGACAATTTTCCAGATAAACAGCCGCATGTAAAGATAAAGAAGTGGGATAACAGTGCGGTGAAAGATATTATTACAAACGAAACATATCTCGGCACAATGTTCTGGAACAGGGCAAAATGCGGAATGGATACCAACAAAAAGCGGGTAGAGCAGCCGAGGGAAACATGGATTGTCGTAGAAAATCAGCATGAAGCCCTTGTGTCTAAGGAACTTTTTGACAAGGCAAATGCGAATATTGTTGGCCTTAGTGTGAACAGGAAAGCGGCAGGTAAGAAAGATCTTTTCTTTATCTGTGGGTACTGTGGAAAAACCCTGAAACACAGGAACAGGATAAACGATAAATATTATTGCATAACTGGCACACAGCAGTCAGAGAATGACTGTCAAAGGACAAACATCAGGATAAAAGAGCTTGAAGATGCAGTCTTGTGTCAGGTAAGGGGAATGGCGGATATGCTGATAGAAGCAAAGAATATCCGCAGAAAGGCACAAAAGAATGACCGGAGGACAGTTCTCGAAACAACGGCTGCTGACAGTGCAAAAGAGATAGCACGATGGAAGGACACAAAGGTGCGTCTGTATGAACAGTATAAGGCAGGAACACTCACCAGAGAAGATTATGTTACACGGATTGATAAGGGCAAGGCAAGAATGGAAGAACTGGAACAGATCAAGAGTGAGGCACAAGCAGAACTGGACAGTATGCAGACAGTATCAAAGCTGGAGGAAATACCAGACATAGAACTGGCAGAGCTTTCCGTTCTGGAGTCCTTTGATAAGGAGAGGTTAAAAGCGCTGATTGATAAGGTTGTTGTCTATGGGGCAGATGCGATAGAGATTGTATGGAAAGTCGGCAATCCATTTGAGACTGAAATTATCACATGAATACCTGTTCCAATTTACGAAAAGTAATGGTAAAATATGAGCCATAGGCAGGCTTTGCCTGTGGCTCGCAAAAAAATGAAATTTTTTTTATTCCTTACTTGACACAAGCAGACATCGGAATGATCCACTATGTGGACACGGAGGAAGACTGGCAGCAGATTCAGGATTCCGAATACATGGAATATGTGCGGGAGCTGAAAAAGGACGGCGTGATCCGCCATATCGGTATGAGCTCCCACAATCCGAAGATCGCGGCGCTGGCTGCCAAGTCGGGATTCGTGGAAATGATTCTGTTCAGCATCAATCCCGCCTTTGACATGCTGCCCGCCGGAGAAGATCTGGACGAGCTGCTTTCGGAAGGATACCGGTACGACAAAGAGCTCTCCGGCATTGACGCTGACAGAGCGCGGTTATACAGATTGTGTGAAGAAGAAAACGTGGGGATCACCGTGATGAAAGGCTTTGCCGGAGGAAGGCTGTTCGACGAAAAGCGCTCTCCCTTCGGGGTGCGCCTGACGCCGGTGCAGTGTATCCACTATGCGCTGACACGGCCTGGTGTGTCGTCGATCCTGTGCGGATTCGACACCAAGGAGCAGGTGGACCAGGCGGTGCATTATGAGGACGCTTCGGAGGCGGAGAAGGATTATGCGTCCATACTGGCCAACGCACCTTTTCATTCCTACAGAGGGGAGTGTACCTACTGCGGGCACTGCAGGCCCTGCGCCGCAGGGCTGGACATCGCCATGATCAATAAATACTATGATCTGGCGTCCATGCAGCCGGAGGTGCCTGCCACGGTAAAGTCCCATTATATGCTTCTGGAGGGTAAGGCTTCCGCCTGTATCGGCTGCCGTGCCTGCGAGTCTCGATGCCCCTTCGGCGTTCCTGTGGCGGAGAGAATGAAGAAGACGGCGGAGCTGTTCGGGTGCTAGGAAGGGATTGGAAATTATATTTTTAAGAAGGTGTTGGGGATTGAGTAGTTGACGATTCAATTTTTTAAAGTTTAGAAAATCTTGATATTTTTAAAGGAGGAGAAAGTCATGACTTACGAGGAATTAGTAAAACAGGTAAAAGAGATTGCCGAGGAGGCAGATGCGGGAAAAATTCAAGAGCATGTGGCGTTCCAGTTCAATATCGAGGGCGAAGCCGCAGGCGCGTTCTACCTTGAGGTCAAGGACGGCAAGGCGGTCGTAGAGCCCTACGAATATTATGACAGAGATGTGCTGATCCGGTGTACTGCGGATACGCTTCTTAAGATTATCGAGGGCAAGCTGGATCCCGTCTTCGCATTTACGACCCAGAAAATTAAGGTGGAAGGCGATCTGGGAAAGGCGCTGCTGTTGAAGGAAGTGGCAGGACAGAAGAAGGCGGCAAAGAAGAGAACGGCGAAGAAGGGGAAGTAGGGAAATTTCTACTTCTTCTTGGCATTCTGAGATCAGAGTGCATACATAGCTGTGTGGAAAGGGAAATACATAAAAATGCTTGACCTGAAAATCCCAAAATGAGGAAAGTCGAAATGACAGAAGATAATTTAATGCAACTGCATCGCGGTTTAAGTACGGCCTTTGTAAATAGTGCAGTGAATTCCAGCTTGGCATATAAACCGCAGTTTATATACAACGATAATAAAAACGGCCACAAGGTATTTTCTGCCATTGAAGACGAATTGCTCAGATGTGACGGTTTTGCGATCAGTGTTGCTTTTATTACAAAAGGCGGTATTACTCCCCTGCTGCAGACATTGAAGGAGCTGGAGCAAAGAGGCGTGCCGGGCAGAATTCTGACTACGGATTATCTTAATTTCAGCGATCCTGCGGCGTTAGATACAATAGCAAAGCTCTCCAATATTGAACTGCGTATGTATCAGACCGAACCTGCGGGAAACGGATTTCATACCAAAGGGTATATTTTTCAAAAGGGGGAAGAATACCGCTTTATTATCGGAAGCTCCAATTTAACCCAGAGCGCCTTGACGCAGAATATGGAATGGAACACCAAACTGGTGTCTTCCAATCAGGGTGAAATGGTAAATTCTCTTTTGCATGAATTTGAAAAGCTTTGGAATGAACCGGAATATACAAAGCCATATGCGGAATTTATTGAGGAATACAGAAGAAAATACCGCGAGAAGCAGCTGCTTGATAAAATAGTTGCGGAACAAAAGCAAATTGCAAAGAGCGAAGTTATCCCGTCTGTGGAGGCATATAAGTTACAGCCTAATTCGATGCAGAGGGCCTTTATATATAATTTGTCGGAATTAAGGAATAAAGGTGCAGACAAGGCGTTGTTGATTTCGGCTACAGGTACGGGAAAAACTTACGCATCCGCATTTGCCATGAGGCAGCTTGGCTTTAAACGGGTCCTTTTTCTGGTACACAGGAACCAGATTGCGAAGCAGGCGCAGATTTCTTTTGAAAAAGTGTTCGGCAGCAGAATTAAGACCGGTTTTGTATCGGGAAGCCGGCAGGATTATGACGCAGATTTTGTGTTTGCAACAGTGCAGACGCTGAGTAAACAGGAAAATCTGGAGAAGTTTCCGAGGGATTATTTTGAAGCGTGTATTTATGACGAAGCACATCATACCAGCGCCGGAAGTTATAAGAAAGTGATGGATTATTTTACCCCGAGGTTTACGCTGGGAATGACTGCAACGCCGGATAAGCGCGATGATAATATAGAAGGGCGCAATATCTATGAAATCTTTGACCATAATATTGCCTATGAGATTCGATTGCAGCAGGCGATGGAAGATGATTTGCTGTGCCCGTTTCATTACTTTGGTATCACTGATCTGGCAATGATATCTGACGAAGGAAATTGTCGGGAAGAGCAACTTGAAAATTTCAGATATTTGACCGGCGATGAGCGCGTACAGTATGTGATGGAGCAGGCGGCATATTATGGATATTCCGGAGAGCGTGTCAAAGGTTTGATTTTTTGCAGCAGGATAGATGAGGCAAAAGAATTGTCGAGAAAGTTTAATGCTCGGGGTCTGAGAACGGTTGCATTAAGCGGCGCTGATTCCGAAGAGACAAGGGCAGAAGCCATTGAGCGTTTGACAATGAATGTGCAGTCTGAAAAGGACGATTATTTGGATTATATTATAACGGTTGACATTTTCTCCGAAGGCACGGATATTGTGGAAATCAATCAGGTTATTATGCTTCGCCCGACGCAGTCGCCGATCGTTTTTATTCAGCAGTTGGGACGAGGGCTTAGAAAAGCTTCAGAGAAAGAGTATGTGGTGATTCTCGATTTTATCGGCAATTACAAGAATAATTTTATGATACCGATTGCTCTGTCCGGAGACCGCAGTTATAACAAAGATAACATCAGGCGGTATCTTCTGGAAGGGGGAAGGGTCATTCCGGGCGCAAGTACGATTCATTTTGATGAGATTAGCAGAAAGCGAATTTTTGCTGCGGTGGATAATGCTAATTTTAGTGATATAAAGCTTATCAGGGAGAACTATACAAACCTGAAAAACAAGCTTGGCAGAATTCCGCGGCTGAAAGATTTTGACGATTATGGCGAGATGGATGTGCTGAGGATCTTTGACAACAGCAGTCTGGGAAGTTATTATAAATTTCTGGTAAAATACGAAAAGGAATATACCGTAAGACTGACACCGGCGGAAGAAAAGCTGATTGAATTTGTTTCTAAGAAGTTTGCGAGCGGAAAGCGAATTCAGGAGCTGCAGCTTTTAAACAGAATACTTGCGTACACACAAAGGGTATTGCTGTTTGCAGGATTGCAGGAGGAACTCAGAGCGGATTACGGTATCCGCATGAGCGAGGCTCAAAAGAAAAATATTATTAATGTTATGACAAATGACTTTCCGGCGGGCTCCGGTAAGAAGTCCTATGCCGAGTGTGTTTTCATTGAAAAGGATGATGGAGCCGGAACGGATTATCATGTCTCAAAGCCATTTGAAAAAATGCTTGCTGACAGAGATTTTTATGAGATTTTAAAGGAACTTGTGGAGTTTGGCATCAGCCGATATGAGCGTGATTTTTCCGATACATATCGAGACACAGATTTTGTGCTGTATCAGAAGTACACGTATGAAGATGTCTGTCGATTATTAAACTGGGAGACCAATGAAGTCCCGCTGAACATAGGCGGATATAAGTATGACAAAAAGACGAAGACTTTTCCGATATTCATTAATTATGACAAGTCGGAGGATATAAGCGATACAACAAAATACGAGGACCATTTTACAAGTAACAGTAGTTTGATTGCAATATCAAAGTCAGGAAGAAGCATGGCATCAGAAGATGTGCAGAATTTTTTGTATGCTGCAGAACGTGGAATACAGGTTCACTTGTTTGTGCGAAAAAATAAGGATGATAAGATTTCAAAGGAATTTTATTATTTGGGATATGTACAAGCCAGCGGCAGGGCAAGAGAGTTTGTTATGCCGAATACGGACAAGACGGCGGTTGAGATAGAATGGCTGTTGGACGTTCCGGTGAGGGAAGATTTATACGAATACATTATAAACGGATAGGAGCACAGCATGAAGACAGTACGGGTAGTGGCAGCAATCATAAAAGCAAAGAACACTGATGGTGCGCCCATGATTTTTGCAACGCAGCGGGGATACGGAGAATTTAAGGACGGCTGGGAATTCCCCGGCGGAAAGATCGAGGAAGGGGAGACGCCCCGGGAGGCTCTGGTGCGGGAGATACGTGAGGAGCTGGAGACGGAAATCGCAGTGGGCGAGTTGATCGACACAGTGGAGTATGATTACCCCACTTTTCACCTGTCGATGGATTGCTTCTGGGCGGAGGTGGTCTCCGGCGATCTGGTGCTCAGGGAGCACGAGGCGGCGAGGTGGCTGACCGGAGATCAGCTGGATTCCGTGGAGTGGCTTCCGGCGGACATTACGCTGGTGGACAAGGTGCGGGCGGCATTATAAAACTATTGACAATGTTTGTTTCATAAAATATAATTATTTCACCGAAGCGGTGAAAAGAGGAAAAACTATGAAACAAAATTTTACAGAAGCTCAATATGTGCAGATGGCAAGAGAACGATTTTGTGCGATGCTGAATGATATTCCCTTTGTATCGGATATTGAGATTACTCTTACGGGCCTCCAAAGGGGCTTTGGGGATTTTCATGCTTATGTTCATTTTGTGGATCAGGAAGAACCGATTCGTTTTTGCGTTGAGGTCAAATCAAACGGGGAGAAGCGTTTTGCCAATTTATTTATGAAAATGGCGGGACAATATAATGATGATGGGTGTTATGTATTTATGGCGCCTTACATATCGAAGGAATCTGCCCAATCATTGAAAAACGGACAATACAGTTATATGGATTTGTCCGGGAACTGTTATATTTTGACCAGAAGGATTTTTTTATATGTGAGTGGACAGACAAATAAGTTTGTTGTAAAAAGAGAAAGAAAAAATTATTTTTCAAAGTCAGCAGGCGCAGCATCAGCTATTATGCGTACAATGCTCAATGAACCTCAAAAGCAATGGCAGGTGATAACATTGGCTGAGAAAAGCGGAAGGGCGATCGGTACGGTCTCCAATACGAAAAGCTTTTTGCGTGACCGGGACTGGATAAAAGAAGACGGCAGAGGATTTCATTTGGTAAATATTAAGGGAATGTTATACTCGTGGGCGGAAGATTATCATAAAAAAGACGAACGACGGTTTGAATACTATTCTCTTGATGTAGTTTCGGAACTGGAACAAAAAATAGCAGAGTGGAGCGATGCGCATGACAGCGGGGCTGTATTGGGAGGCTTTTCAGCTGCGGTGCGATATGCGCCGACTGTGCCATATAAAAAAATTGATGTATATGTAGAGGCACAATATTATAATGAATTTGTAAAGGATCTGAATCTGCAGCCTGTCAGTTCAGGAGGCAATGTCATTATAACCATTCCGCATGATGAGACGCCGTGTATGTATGCTCGGAAGCTTCAGGGTTCCTTGATAACATCGCCGGTACAGACCGTTATTGATCTGCTTGGCAATGCGGGCAGAGGCGAAGAAGCGGCGGAGGCAGTTATGCTGAAAGAATATCCAGAGGACACTGATGATGAAAGATGAAAGATGATTTGTTAAAGAAAGCAATAGATTATTCAGAAGGACAAAGAACAGCAGCCTATATGGTGTTGGGCGAAATTGTGAATTTGTTGAGTGAATTCTCTGACAGCCTTAGGATTGTAGGAGGCTGGGTTCCTTCTCTTTTATATCCGGATAGTGAGCATATCGGTTCCATAGATGTAGATGTGCTGTTAAATCAATTACAGATTAAGAAGGCTGAAAGTTATCAGACGATTAAACGGATTTTAGAACGAAACGGATATAAGCGTCATGCAGAAAAGTATTTTACTTTTGTGAAGAAGATAGTACTGCAAGGGGTCACATATGATGTGGATGTTGATTTCTTGTCGGGAAAATACGGCGGCGACGAAGGCAATGTAAGTAAACATGTGAATGGAATAAAAACGTTGCCGGCGACAGGGGGAAATTTCGCGTTTGAATTTCCGCCGACAGATGTTCTGATAGAATATGCCAGACCGGACGGAGCTTTGGATAAAAGTCATATCAATGTCATTTCAATAGTACCGTATCTTGTTATGAAAACTTCAGCGCTGGGAAGGTGCAAGCCAAAAGATGCTTATGATATTTATTGTACCATTGATCATTACAGAGGCGGGGTGAAGGCACTTGCGCAGGAATTTTTGCCATATATAGGGGAACCGCTTGTTCAAATGATGTGTCAAAAGTTGGATGAAAAGTTTGCATCTCCTCAGCATGCCGGTCCTGTTGATATAGCAGCGTTTATGGGAATAACGGACGAGGAAGAAGCAGGGCGTATTAAGCAGGACGCTTATCAAAAGATTCATTATTTGGTGAGTAAGTTGAGTTGCTAAGGATTTTTAATGACGGCCATAAATTTTTGATTTGTGCCGGAGCGCCACAAATTGCTTTGATGGCAGATGAGAAATCGCATTCGCGAATTTCTCGGAGGAGGCAAAGCTTTCTCTTTGTCCCGTCGCGTAAAATGCAAAGCGAATAAACTCACAAAGTGAATAAATTCACAAAGTGAACAAATTCACTTTGGAATGGGGATTAATATGAAGAATTATAACGTAAAATATCTGCCGAAAGATATCTTGGCGGGCATCGTGGTGGCGCTGGTGTCCATTCCCATCTCCATGGGCTACGCTCAGGTAGCGGGACTGCCGGTGGTGTACGGGCTGTACGGTTCCGTGTTTCCCGTGCTGGTCTATGCGCTGATTACTTCGTCTCCCCAATTCGTGTTCGGAGTAGACGCCGCGCCGGCGGCGCTGGTGGGCGGAACGCTTGCAAGTCTGGGAATTGCCTCGGGCTCTCCGGAGGCAGCCGCCATTGTGCCGGTCATCACCATGGTCACGGGCTGTTGGCTGCTTTTGTTCTTCGCGTTGCGGGCGGGAAGACTGGTGAATTACATATCAAAGCCTGTGATGGGCGGATTTATCTCCGGAATCGCCTGTACCATTCTCCTGATGCAGGTGCCGAAGCTGTTCGGAGGAGACGGTGTGGCAGGAGAACTGTTTGTCCTGTTGTACGGGATCTGGCGGCAGCTGCCGTCCTTTCATCTCCTGTCGGCAGTCCTGGGCGTGAGTACCGTGGTGATTCTGCAGGTTGCAAAAAAGAAAGCGCCCAAGGTTCCCATGGCGGTGATCCTAATGGCCGCGGGGGCGGGTCTTACTGTATTCTGTCATCTGGACAGGCACGGGGTCAGGCTGCTTCCCGAGGTGGAAGCGGGGCTTCCTAAATTTTCCGTGCCGGATTTTACCCTGCTTTTTCCCCATACAGGCGAGATTGTCGTGCTGTCCCTTACAATCGCGCTGGTGATCATGGCGCAGACCCTGCTTGCGACCAGCAATTATGCCTTGAAATACAATTATAAGATCAGGAACAATCGTGAGGTGCTGGCCTATGCGGCGGGCAACGTGACGAGCGCTCTGGTAGGGTGCTGTCCCGTGAACGGAAGCGTCTCCAGAAGCGCCATTGCGGACCAGTACGGCTGTAAGTCTCAAATCATGTCCGTCACTGCGGGCATTACCATGATACTGGTGCTTTTGTTCGGGACCGAGCTGCTAAAGTATCTTCCCGTTCCCGTGCTCACCGGCATCATCTTTTCCGCACTGCTGGGGATTCTGGAATTCGGCGTTGCAAAGAAGGCTTGGAAAGCGGATAAGCGCGAGTTCGGCATCTTCATGGCGGCGTTTTTGGGCGTGCTGATTCTCGGCACCATTTACGGCGTGATCATCGGCGTGATTCTGTCGTTCGTTGCGGTGATCATTCGCGCGGTGATTCCGCCCAAGGCATTCTTAGGCATGATACCCGGACATGAGGGAATGCACAACCTGAGCCGCTACAAGAACGCCTATCCCATTGAACATACCGTCATTTACCGCTTCAGCGGAAACCTCTTTTTCGGCAATATCAATACCTTTCAGGAGGATATCGAGAGCGCCGTGAAGGAGGATACCAGACAGGTCATCGTGGACGCCAGAGGAATCGGAAGCATCGATATCACGGCGGCGGAACGGCTTGTGATTCTGAAACGGAATCTGAATGCAAGGGGCGTCTATTTTTACCTGACGGAACACGCGGACTCTGTGAACGACCAGCTTCGTGCCTTCGGCGCGGACAGTCTGATTCAGGAGGGCTCTGTGCGAAGGACGATCTCGCTGGCGCTTCGCGCGGCGGGAGTGGAGAAGCCGTATCCGTTGGAGGGTATTTCCAATGTCGAGGAATACGCCTATGCGGAGGCGGACGAGCGTTTGGCGGAATTTCAATGGGTGTTCGGCGACGAGGCCGAGGAGAAGATGAAAGCGCTGGCTGCGGAGGTGGCGGAGAAAATCGTCCGCTCCGGAGACTACAGCATAGAGAATATCGTCAGGACGGAGAAGACCGCTTCATGGGGCCGTGTAGGTCTGTTTGACGAAGATGAGCTGCTGGATCGTCTGGAACGGTATTTTTCAAGGCTGGACGGTCAGGACCATGCAAATATCGAAAAGATCGAGGAAAGGCTGGAGCAGCGCCGCCGTATCGTGGAGGAGAAGGTGAAGAACCTAAGTCCCGAGGCGTTGGAATTATTAAGGCGTCACCGAAAAGAGATCGAGGAGCGCTTGAACCGTGAAAAGAGGGGAAAAGCGCAAGAGGGAGGAAAGGAATAAAAAAACAGGCCGCCTGACGACAGCCTGTTTTTAATATTGTATTATTTGGAAGCGGGCAGATACGGTCTCAGCACTCCGGCCACATTGGCAAGAGGCTGTGTCTGCAGCCACACCCGTCCGGGACCGGTGACTACGGTGTTGAAGAAGCCTTCACCGCCGAGCAGCATGTTCTTGGCGCCGGGCACGGTCTGAATGTCGAGATTGCAGGTGGCAGTCATGGCAGCCAGATGTCCTGTGTCGATCACGAGCTGCTGGCCGCTCTGGAGCTCGTACTCCACCACATGACCGTCGAACTCCGCAAAAACGACGCCCTGGCCGGAAGTCTTCTGCATGATGAAGCCTTCGCCTCCGAACAGACCGGCAGCTACCTTCTTGCGGAAATGAACGGAGAGCGTCACGCCCATCTCGCCCGCCAGATAAGCGGTTTTTTGGAACACCATGTCATTTCCGGGTGTGATTTCAAACGGTATGATGGAACCGGGAAAAGAAGACGCAAATGCGATCATACCGGGACCGCCCTGGGCGGTATAAATATTCTGGAACATTTTCTCGCCGGAAAAAGCCCTTCCGAGAGCCTTTCCGATGCCGCCGTTGGTCGTGGTCTCCATCTTCATGTTGGGCGACATCCAGGACATGGCGCCGCCTTCCGTCACCATTTTTTCGCCGGCCTCCAGCTCGCAGATTACCACCGGAAGCGTCTCGCCTTCGATATGATATTTCATGAACAGGTACCCCCTTGAAGTTTATTTAAATTTATCATACACCAACAGAGGAGGCGAAGCAAGGCTTTCGGAAGGTTTGCGAAATTGTTGGTAAGAGAGTATAATCAAGCGAAAGAGGCCGTTTGTTCTTTGGGCGAAGGATTCGGAAGCAGGGTAAGTCGGTGAAGGCAGATGGTATGTTATAGCTTTGGAGGTAAGTGCAGTGATACATAATTTTTCAACGAAAACAATAGAAGCCCTCGGCTATTACGTTTATGTGTATTCAGATCCTGATACAAAAAGACCGTTCTATGTGGGCAAGGGTAAAGGGAACAGGGCCTTTGACCATCTTGATGACCAGTCGGAGAGTGACAAGGTCAGAAAAATCGCTGAAATAAAAGCGCGGGGCAAAGAACCGCTGATAGAAATTCTTGTTCATGGCCTGAACGATGAGACGGCTTTAAAGGTGGAGGCGGCCGCAATTGACCTGATTGGTATTGAGAGTCTTACCAATCAGCAAAGAGGGCATGGTTCCGGCACATACGGAAAGATTGAGGCATCAACACTTGAGGCTCGATATGTATGTGAGAAGCTGTCGCCTGAGGACATTAAGCATAATGTAATTCTCATTAGAATCAATGATTTATATCGAAATGACATGACGCCGTTGGAACTGTATGAAGCAACCAGAGGATATTGGAGGGTCAATCCGGAACAGGCAGAGAAGGCCGAATATGTCCTTTCCATATATGATGGTATGGTCCTTGAGGTATATCAGCCGATGCAGTGGTTCCCCGGCCTTTCGACATTTAGTATAAGGCAGGAGCTTGTCAGTGCGGAAAGATGCAGGTCAAGATATGAGTTCGTCGGAAGAATTGCAGATGCAGATATAAGGGATTTATACGTTGGCAAGTCGGCAGCCGGACTCTTCTCTCATGGAGAGCAAAATCCGATCAAGTATATATGGGGCAAGGCCAACGGGAATTAAAAGGAAGTTGAAAAAGGCAGCACCTAAGAATAGGAATGCGGAAGAAATTATGGGGGATAGTGTGACAGTCAACGAAGCGTTTAGTATGGAATCAACGGGGCGTATATCTAAAGGAGCTCCTTTTTTGGTATAGTACAGTCAAATAGGAAAGGAGCTTCGTTCTATGGATCAGAAAAGAATAGGTGCGTTTATTGCGCAGTGCAGGAAAGAAAAAAATTTGACACAAATGCAGCTTGCCGAACGCTTAGGAGTCACCAATCAGGCAGTTTCCAAGTGGGAAAACGGAAAAGGAATGCCGGATGTGTCGCTTTTACAGCCTTTGTGTGATGTTCTGGACATCAGCTTGAACGAGCTGTTTTCGGGGGAGCATATCACACCGGAAGAATACAAAGGAAAAGCGGAAGAAAATATTTCCAGACTTTTTAAAGAAAAACAAGCTGCGGATCTTCGGCCCGTAAAGTCTTTATTCTCCATATGCGCCAATGTCGCCCTGCTTGTAGCGGTGCTTGAAGCAGCGGCGGGCCTTGTCGGCAATTTTTTCAATTCCGATTCGAATATATTGGAAGTTATGCTGATCAATGCTTCTGTGTGGCTGGTCATGTTTCTGGCGGCGATAGGCAAGCTGGTCTATGATAAGGAAAAGCTGAAGCATCTGAAATCTTCCGGCGTTTGTGTGGACTGTGAAATAGAGGATATGATTCCGGCGGCATGGGTCAGGGTCGGAAATTACACCAGCTGCAGAATCGTGTGCAGTTTTACCTATGAAGAAAGGGAATACAGAGTGCCAAGCGGTTACTGCTGTTTGACGCCCTTTCAGCGCAAGGAAGATTTGTATGCCAATGTTTATATTGACCGGAATAATCCTGCCCGATATAGTGTGGAGGTGTTTCGGGCAGGGGTTTGAAGTGACATCGACCTGACCGGCTTCGATGAACGCAACGAAACATAACAAAACCTATCTGAAAATGTCAAGTTTGCTTGGTGGACATGCGCTGCCTTTGCATTTATGATGATGTTAAAAATAATTGCAAAGGTGGAATATTTATGAGAAAATACTATCTGGACAACATCAGATGGATCACGGTGGTAATTGTAGTGATCTATCACGTTTTCTATATGTACAATGCCGAGGGCATACTGGGTGGTCTCGGAAAGATCACGAGCATCTCGGTTCAGCCTTATGATATCTTCCTGTATTTTGTATATCCGTGGTTTATGCCGGTATTGTTCCTTGTTTCCGGAATCAGTGCTAGGTTATATCTGGAGCGTCACACGGACAGGGAATTTGTGAAGGCTCGCACAAGAAAGCTGCTTGTGCCGTCCACCATAGGGCTTTTTGCCTTTCAGTTTATTCAGGGGTATGTGTCCATGGCGCTTGGAGACGGATTTACGGAGTTTGCTGCGGCGGGAGTTCCGAAGCCCGTGCTCTTTCTGATCATGGCCGCTTCCGGCAGCGGGGTTCTCTGGTTTATCCAGCTCCTCTGGCTGTACAGCATGTTCCTCTTCCTTCTCAAAAAGATTGAAAGAGGAAAGCTTCTAAGAGCAGGCGCAAAAGCTCCGGCTTGGCTCATTTTGCTATTCTATTTTCCGATTTGGGGAGCTTCCCAGATCCTGAATACGCCGATCATATCGGTGTATAGAATTGGGTTCTATTTTGCCTTTTTCATTTTGGGATATTATGTCTTTTCCCATGAGAAAGTGACGGAAGAGCTGAAGAGATATGCCGTTCCTTTGCTCGTGATAGGGATTCTTTTCTGTGTGATTTTTTCCGCACTGTATTTTAGCACAGGAGCCAATTATGCGGACAAGCCGGTAAACAGGAATCCTCTGTATGCGGCATGTGCATATTTTGGTTCCCTGGCGATGCTTTCAGCAGTGGCACGGTTTGGCGACTGCGACAATCGTTTCACAAAATGGATGAGCAGGAAAAGCTTTGGTCTCTATGTTTTTCACTACCTCGGAATCTCATCGGTTGCCTTGCTGATCGCAAAGCCGAGTTTGCTGCCGGCACCCGCGTGCTATCTGTTAAGTCTTGCGGCCGGATTCGCGGTTGGATTTGGTCTGTATGAAATGATTTCGCGGATTCCGTTCTTTGGGTGGGCCGTGCTGGGAATCAAAAAGGAGAAAAAGAATGTTTCGGGATAATCTGGTACAAATGAGAAAGCTGAAAGGGTTTACGCAGGAAGAGGTGGCGGAAAAGGTCGGCGTGACGAGGCAGGCCGTGGCAAAATGGGAAGCGGGTGAAACGGTACCGGACCTGGATAAATGTAAAATGCTTGCGGAGATTTTTGAGGTATCTCTTGACGATCTTGCAAATTATGAGCCGGAAGAAAACCTGGGGCTGGGACTTCCGCCAAAGGGGAAGCATTTATTTGGCGTTGTGACGGTCGGCGATAAGGGGCAGATCGTAATCCCTGCAAAGGCACGCAAGCTTTTTGAAATATCCCCGGGTGATCAGCTGGTCGTTCTTGGAGACGAGGAGCAGGGTCTGGCAATCATGAAATCGGAAAAGTTCCTCGCACTTGCAGATGCCATCAGGTCGGGGGCGTTTGAGAAGGAATAGGACAAATAAAAACAAAAATGCAAGAGTAAAAAATAAGATTGAGTTTATGCGTATTTCTGTGTATTATAATATATGCAGTAAAATTAGAGCGGAAGTGCAGCTTATGCGCAGATGGCGCTTTGTCGGCCGGAAAACCCTAGGGGATAAACAAAAGGAGGAATTTATGAGTTATGTATTAAAGTGTGCTTCCTGTGGGAAAAAGCTGTTGGAGTATGAGGCTCCTGTGCGGAAATACGGCAGCCCTTTAAGAGAGTGCAAAAAGTGCAGAGCCAGATATATTGATCCCAGATATCATGAGCTGGCAGCAGAGGGGATTCCGAAAGAGGATTTCAAGATTTCGCCATACATTTTTTTGATCGTGATAGGAGGATTGCTTGCCTGGAGAGGAATATATCTTTTTTCCAGACATATGCTGGGGACGCCGGAGGCAATCCGGTGGCTGCTGCCGACAGTATTTCTGGTCATGGGGATTGTCTTGGTCATAGGTGGCATATTTGAAATCCTGTCCATAAAATCAGGCCGGAAGATGAACAAATTTAACAGGCTATATGAGGAATCCTGCAAGCGGTTGGAAAATCTGTCATATGCCCTTACCCTGCATAGTCTGGGGTATAAGGTGCCGGAACAATACTTAGGGGGAATTTATCATGAGGAAAATAGGGAGTAAGATTTTAATTGGGTTTTTGGCGGTACTTTACATAGGATTTTTCTTAGTTACAGGCATATCTGACCTGACGAATAAGGAGGATTTGCACAGTGTCAATGTCGATATGGCATATGAAGCATTAGAGGTAGAACATTCGATTAATGGACTGATACCTGTGGGAAAGGACCATTACTATATAGGTCTGGATACGGACACCATGGAATACTATGTTATTCATGCCTCAAAGAAATGGCTGGGGGAGAATTTTGATGACAGCGCGCAGTCCTTACAAGCAGGCGGTCTCAATATTACGGCACTCTCAAAGGAGCTGGATTATAAAATAGCAGGCGAGATGTCTTCTGTATCCCAACGACTTGGGGAGGCGGTCTTTCCCTATGGGGCTTCAAATTGTCTGGAAGTGTCCTATAAATCAGATGCTGTCTTGAAATTGGTTACGCTGGCGCTGACTATTCTTGTTGCGTTGGCGGCTTTTTGTTATTCAAAACGTCCGGTAAAGGGCATAGGTGGAAAAATTCTTGTGGCTGTGTTGGCTGCTGTATGCATTCTCAATCTTATGGTTTTGATATGATTTATTTAGGGTTCGTCTGATGCGGCAGAGGTGTTGAAAATCAATCGTAAAAAAATACGATTGATTTTTTGCTTATTTCTGCGTATAATATAAGCAGTAAAATTGTAAAGGAAGCACGGTATATGCGTGAAACAAGGACGACCGAGTTCAAAGAAAAGATTACCAATACATTTTTAAAAACAGTGAGTGCCTTTTCCAATTACGGTGGAGGAGAAATCTTTTTTGGGATTGATGACAATGGTAATATCAAAGGACTGGCGGATGTAAGACAAGCGTGTCTGGATATTGAAAACAAAGTGAATGACAGTATTACTCCCCAGCCTGACTATACACTGGAATTGCAGAATCATGACAGAACGATAAAGCTGACTGTAAAAAGCGGAGCCCAAAAGCCGTATTTATATAAATCAAAAGCGTACAAACGCAATGATACTGCGACTATAGAGGTTGATGCACTGGAGTTGTCAAGACTGATTTTGGAGGGAAAAAATATCAGATTTGAAGAGCTGGCGTGCGAAGATCAGGAGCTGACATTTGATATTTTATGCCAAAAATTAAAGGAATGTATTCAGATAGAAGCCTTTAATCAGGACACCTTGAAAACGCTGAATTTATATAGCAGTTCCATCGGATATAATAATGCTGCCGGTATTTTGGCAGATAAAAATCATTTTCCGGGAATTGATATTGTAAAGTTCGGTGAAAACATCAGTGTGATCCATAAAAGAGCGACGTTTGATAATATATCCATTTTGGCAGTATATGAAAAAGCATTAGAGATATTCAGGGATTATTATCAGTATGAAGAAATACAGGGCGTTGACAGGAAAAAGGTAGAGAGAATACCGGAAGCTGCATTCAGAGAAGCGATTGCGAACGCATTGATCCATAGGGAGTGGGATGTGGACGCGCAGATAAAGGTCTCGATGTTCGATGACAGAATAGAAATTATTTCGCCGGGCGGACTGCCATCCGGAATCACGGAAGATGAATATTTGGCAGGGAAACTTTCCGTTCTGAGAAATAGAAATCTGGCAAATGTATTTTACAGATTGGGACTTGTTGAAATATTCGGTACTGGAATCGCACGAATCAAACAGCTCTATGAGGAGGGATTAAAACAGCCGGAATTTGAATTCTCGGAAAATGCAATTAAGATGGTACTTCCGGTTT
>CANQSV010000023.1 GCA_947626605.1 uncultured Clostridia bacterium
CTCAATTATATATGATTTAAATCACTTTTTCTATTTAATTTTTATTTTTGTTTCACATCAATTGTAATACAACATTTGCATTGTAATGAATAATAACATCTCTACCGTTTCGTGTTTGCGGGTCGTCGTGGACGCCGACCCCTACAGACATTTCATATTTTATGGTATACTATATAATTTTCTATGTTTTTTCGTAGCGAGCTTGTGTGGGGACCTACGAGTTGGAAAAACTTCTATTCTTGTTTATAAAACCCAAAGCATTATAATTTTGAAAAAAGCGCATTGAAAGTAATTGAGCTAGACCTTCTTTGTGTTTTTATGGAAAGAGTTCATTTTTAATGGAAGGGTGCCATAAAAACCTCTTAGAAGGTCTGCGAAAATTGCTTGAACGAGCATTTTTGAAAAATTATAATGCTTTGGGTTAACAAACGAGCGAGAAAAAAGCATAGAAAATTTAGATTGTTATCATAAAATTAACATCTCTATAAAAAAACGGGCGACCTACACAGTATACTGACGCTGTAACAGGCAAAGCCTTAACAGCCTCAGCAAATGGTCGCCCCTACAGATATGCAATACTTTTATATTGCAATGAATTCTATTCGCTAAATATTGCTTCGAATTCTTCTCCGTCTATTTTTTCTTTTTCTAATAATACTTGTGCTACTGCATGAAGTTTATCTATATTTTCTCTTAGAATTTCTTCTGCTCTTCTATATGCTTTGTCTATTATATTTTTTGTTTCTACATCTATTACTGATGCTGTTTCTTCTGAATAGTTTCTTGCTTGTGCGAAATCTCTTCCTAAGAAAACTTCTTCTTGACCTGAACCAAACATTATTGATCCTATTGTGTCACTCATTCCGTATTTTGTAACCATATCTCTTGCTATCTTTGATGCTCTTTCTATATCATTGCTTGCACCTGTTGATATATCATTTAAAATTAATTTTTCTGCTACTCTACCACCTAGAAGTGATACTATGTTTTCTTCCATTTCTGATTTTGACATGAATGATTTATCTTCAGTTGGTCTATACATTGTATAACCACCTGCCATACCTCTTGGTACTATTGATATTTGATGAACTGCATCTTGCGTTGGTAAGAATCTACTTACAACTGCATGACCTGCTTCATGGTATGCTACTAGTTTGTTTTCTTTTTCGCTTCTTACTCTTGTCTTCTTTTCTGGTCCCATTGTTACTTTTACCATTGCATCTTCTATTTCTGCCATTCCAATTTCGTTTTTATCTCTTCTAGCAGCTAATAATGCTGCTTCATTTAATACGTTTTCTAGGTCTGCTCCTGAGAATCCTGATGTATTTTTTGCTATTGTTTTTAAATCAACATCTTCTGCTAATTTTTTCTTTCTTGCATGAACTTCTAATATTTGCTCTCTTGCTAACACATCTGGTGCTGATACTACGATTTGTCTATCAAATCTTCCTGGTCTTAATAAAGCTCTATCTAATACGTCTGGTCTGTTTGTTGCTGCTAAAACTATAACTCCTTCGTTTGTTCCAAATCCATCCATTTCAACAAGCATTTGATTTAATGTTTGTTCTCTTTCATCATGTCCTCCACCAAGACCTGCACCTCTTTGGCGTCCTACTGCATCTATTTCATCTATGAATATTATACATGGTGCATTTTTCTTTGCTTGCTCAAATAAATCTCTTACTCTTGATGCTCCAACTCCGACAAACATTTCTACGAAGTCAGATCCACTTATTATAAAGAATGGAACTCCTGCTTCTCCTGCTACTGCTTTTGCTAATAGTGTTTTTCCTGTTCCTGGTTGACCTACTAATAAAACTCCTTTTGGTATTCTTGCTCCCATATTTGTAAATTTTTTAGGATTTTTTAAAAATTCTACTATTTCTTCTAATTCTTCTTTTTCTTCATCTACTCCTGCAACGTCTTCAAAGGTTATTCTACCTTTTTCATTTCCTCCTATCACTCTGGCTTTGCTTCTTCCAAATGACATTGTTTTATTTCCACTTTGTTGTGGATTCATTGTTATAAACCAGAATATTAGGAATACTATTAGTATTATAAATGGTGACAATATATCTAATATTGTGATAAATACTGATTCTGATTTTTCACTTAATTCAATTTCTGCAGTTTTTAAGTATTCATTTGCATATTCCATAAATGTCTCTATATTAGGAATATTTACTTCTTTTATGTTATTGTCTCCTGCTAATTTTACCGTTGCCCTTTTCCCTTCTGCATTTATTTCTATTTTTTCAACTTTTTTATCTTCTAAATTTTTTATTAATTCAGAATATTTCATTGAATTGCTACCGCCTTCAAGTATAGCAGTTAATAGGATCACAAATATAATGCCAAATATTAGCCACATTCCTAATGTTTTTAAGCTACCTTTCATTTGTTTCATTCCTTTCTTTTGTGATTTATATCACTTCTCAGTATAATTTTCTAGACAATTGTATATCATACATGAAAATCCTTTTCAATACTTTTTTGCAAGTCATTTTTGTTACAAACCGCTTGTTTCGTGGGGTTCAGTTTACGGTTTTAAGCATTTAACATAAAAATAATTTTTTTGTTTTTTATCAAAATTTTTATGTGTTTTTTGGGTTGTAAAAATTTATTTCCTATGTTTTTTTCACATAATTTTATTATATCATCTATATGAATTTTCTCAATTCCTTTTGTAGAGCCTACTAGCTTATTTATAGTATATAATATTAATCTGTTTTTTATTACTATATTTTCTTTGTTGAATTTTTCTAAATCTAGTATTATCTTTTTTTCTTGATTAAAATCATTTAGCTCTGCTATTTCCCTATATTTTTCTTCTATTATTTCTTCAAAGTAGATATCTTCTATTTTGGCAATTTCAGACAATCTGTTTAATGTTTCTATTATATTAGGATTAAATTCCTTTTCTATTAGCGGAATTAATATGTTTCTTATTTTATTTCTAGTATATATATTTTCATAGTTCGTTTTATCTATTCTCGGATTTAAATTTTCTTTTTTGCAGTATTCTTCAATGTCTTCTCTTTTACATTCTATAAGTGGTCTTATATATTTATTTTCTCTAATTGGCTCTATTCCTTTTATTCCAGAAGGTGACGTTCCCCTTAATATATTCATTAAAATTGTTTCAGCATTATCATTTGCATTATGAGCTGTTGCTATTTTATTTGCATTTTCTTTTTTTAATATTTCCTCAAAAAAATCATATCTTATTTTTCTTCCCGCTTCTTCTGTTCCTATTTTGTGTTCCTGAGATATCTTTAATATTGGTACTCTTTTTGCATAAAATTTTATATTTTCTTTTTCACAATATGATCTTACGTATTCCTCATCTTCTGTTGCCTCTTCTCTTATCATATGATTTATATGTGCAACTATTATTTCAAAATCTAGTCCATTTTTTTCTTTTCTGATTTCATTTAATATGTTGAGCATAGAAATAGAATCTGGTCCGCCAGATACTCCTAAAATTATCTTATCACCAGATTCAATTTGGTTGTATTTCTTTAGTGTTTTTATTACTTGTTCTTTTAACATTATTGCTCCTTTTTACCTTTTTTATACAGTTTTGTATTTTTTATTATATTAACATCTCTACTGTTTTTGGTTTTGCGGGTCGTCGGGGACGCCGACCCCTACATTTTCTATATTTTTAATATTGCATTCATTAACATCTCTTCCATTTTTTCGGGCGACCAATGGTCGCCCCTACGAAAGCACAATGTTTTCACATTGTAATTAATATTTAATAATGAATAATATATAATGTATAATTTTAGATAAAAAATTGCATAGCAATTTTTTTCATTAATTATTAATTATTAATTATTCACTATTCATTTATCTCCATTTCTCTACATTTCATCTCTATATTTTTCTAGATTAACGAATTTTGTGAATTCTCCTAACCATCTTAATTCTACTGTTCCGATTGAACCACTTCTATTTTTTGCTAATATTACTTCTGCAACGTTCTTTTTTTCTGTTTCTGGATTATAATAATCATCTCTATATAAAAACATTACTATATCCGCATCTTGTTCTATTGCTCCTGATTCACGCAAGTCTGATAACATTGGCCTATGATCTTGTCGTTGTTCTGCTGTTCTTGATAATTGTGAAAGTGCTATTACTGGTACGTCTAATTCTTTTGCTAGTATTTTTAATGATCTACTTATTTCAGAAATTTCTTGCTCACGGCTTGAATTTCTCTTTCCACTTCCTTGTATTAGTTGCAAATAATCTATTATTATTAAGCCTATATTTTTTTCCATTTTTAGTTTTCTACATTTTGCTCTTATTTCTGTTATTGTTATTCCTGCTGTATCATCTATATATATTTCCGCTTCTGAAAGTGGCCCTAATGCTCCTGCTAGTTTTATCCAATCTTCTTCGTCTATTTTTCCTGTTTTTACTTTTTCACTATCTACCATTGCTTCACTACATAAGATTCTGTTTACCATTTGCTCTTTACTCATTTCCAAACTGAATATTACTGCTGGTACATTTGACCTTGTAGCAGCATTTGTAGCAATATTTAATGCAAATGCTGATTTTCCCATTGCGGGTCTTGCTGCTATAATTACTAGTTCAGAACCATGTAAACCCGAAGTTTTTTGATCTAAATCGATAAAGTTTGTTGGAACACCTGTTACTGTTTTTTTCTGATTATATAAAGCTTCTATTTGTGCAAATGTATCTATTAAAACATCTTTTATTGCAGAATATCCTTTTTGATTTTTTCTTTGCATTGTCTCAAATATATTTTTTTCTGCTCTTTCTATTACATTTTCTACTTCTTGTGATTCATCATATCCCATTGCTATTATTTCATTTGCAGATTTTATAAGATTTCTTACCATTGATTTCTGCTCTACTATTTTTATGTATTTATCAACATTTGCTGTTGTTGGTACTTTTTCTGGTAATTCTGCTAAATATTCTAAGCCTCCAACAGCATCAAATTTTCCTATTGCTTGTAATTCTGACTTTACTGTTATTATATCTATAGGCTCTGATTTACTATATAAGTTTAGCATTGCACTATATATTATTTTATTGTCTTCTCTATAAAAATCTTCTTCTTTTAAAACTTCTATTGCTGCTATTACTGCATCTTTGTCTGTTAGCATACTTCCTAAAATTGCTTGTTCTGCTTCTATATCATTTGGTGGTATTCTATTTAATTCCATTTTATTCACCTTCCGTTTGTGTTGCATATATTGAAAATCCTAATATTTCTCCCGTTTTCTTTAAATTCTCTTTTATGTATTTTCTAACTTCTTTTGGTTCTTGCCAACCTACTTTTTCATCATCTTTTACTATTAATATTTCGGTATTTTTCATTTGTTTTATATCTTCTATTGCACCTTCTGCACCATCTCTTCCTAAATTTCCATTGTTAAAGCAATCAAATTTTCCATTGCTTTTATTTAATGGAACCATATATAAATTTGATGATGCATCTATTATTATAACATTAATCCCTTGTTGCTCTTTTTCAACTATGTATTTATCAACTTCATTTATTGCTTCTTTGAAATCTATTGGAAACAAAGATCCATAAAAAGCCTCCTTTTTTTCAGTATATCTTGTATAAATTTTATCTTTTTCTAAGCTAATAGAACAAAAAACAATATTAAATACTGCTATTGGTATTAATATAAATAAAAGTATTACACTTTTTGAGTAATTATTAATTTTTATATTTCTAGTTACTATGTTTAAACAATATATAAAATTAATAAAACTTGGCATCAATCCAATTGAAATGTGGTAGTTATCTAATATTGGAAAAGCCTCTAATAAAACAAAAAACGATATAATCATTAATAATTTGATATTTTTAATTTCATCTTTGTTTTTCTTAGACTTTATTATCAATATTCCCATTATCCATCCAACAATATTACAAATTAATGCAACTAAAAAAAAGGAATCCTTTATTAACGTTTTAGAAATGAATATATTTTTTAAGAAGAAATCTCCTCCTCCTGACAAAGCATAGTAGAAAAAGCCATTTAATGTATTATTTAGTGCTAAATATATTAAAAATATTATTCCCAATATAAAAATTGTACAATATATTTTTATAAGCTTTTTTATTGTTTTCTTATTTTTTTCTATTAATTCCCATAGAGTTAATCCTATTAAATAGTAAATACCTGTATTTTGTTTAGTCATTATTGCAAAAAAGCATAAAATTCCTTGCTTAATTGCATATCCTTTTATTTCTGTTTTATTATTTTTTATTGCTAATAAAATAGAACTTAAAATCCATATTAATGATAAAAAGTTATAATTTGCACTTCTTCCATAAAAAGCATCAAAAACTAACATAATAATATATAGGATTGAAATTATCGAAAAAGTTTTACTTATTTTTAAATTTTTAAATATTAAATATATAATAGTTATAAGTGTAGCATTCATAAATGCATTGTATATATCAAATACCAGCATATTTTTTCCTAGTAAAACGAAGAAGATTGTTCCAATGTAATAAAACATAGGTGTGGTTATTACATTTGCATCTACATATAATTTATATCCATTATTAATTTTATATAAATTCTGGAATAGCCATAATTGATCGCCTGTATAATCTGGTATAATCCAATTCCACATTATTGATATTATTAGAAAGATTAAAAAGATTGCTATAACATCTTTATATTTTTTTATTTTTTCCATTTAAATCTCCTCAACTGTTTTGTATATAGCAAATTCACCAATTTCGCCATTTTCTTCTAGATTATCTTTTATGTATTTTCTAATTTCTTTTGGCTCTTGCCAGAACACTTTATCATCATCTTTTAATATTAGTATTTCAGTATTTTTCATGTTTTCTATTTCTTTTATAACTCCATTTGCCCCATCTTTTCCTAAGTTTCCACTATTTATACAATCAAATTTTCCATTGTTTTTATTTAATGGAATCATATATATTCCTGACAACTCATATATTACTATAACATTTATATTTTGTTCTTGCTTTTCTTTTATATATTTTGTTATTTTATTCATATCATCATATGTTTCTTTAGGAATCGTTGTATTATAAAATGTACTTTGCCTATCACTTATTTTTATTGATTCTATTTTTATGCATTTATACATAAATATTCCTAATTCTATAATATTTGTAAATATTAAGATAATTATAATTGTTTTCATAATTTTTGATTTATGATTTATTTCTATTTTAAAAATTGATTTAACTATATATATGATTGATATAATATTTATAAAAGACATTAATAATAAGTGAAGTGCATTGCATAATGGCACGATATAAGCTATGCTACCTACACTAGTACAAATTAATAATTTAACATTTTTACTCTCTAAATTGTTAAATTCTTTCTTTTTTATTCCAAAAATTCCTAGTATAGCAACTACTATTGGTATAATTATGAGAAAGAAAATATCGTTATTACCTATTTTATCTAAACCAAAATTATTTAGAAAGTCTCCCATTCCAGATAAACAATAGTAGAAAAAGCCATCCCATGTTTGAGTTGTTTTTAAATATATTAGGAATGCTATTCCTAATATGAATATTTCTAAATATATTGGTAGACATTCTTTAATAAAATCTTTTTTATTATTATTTTTTATAAATTTATATATTGTAATTGATAATAAAAATATAATGCCTATATTTTGTTTGGTAAAACATATTAAAAATAAAACTATTCCTTGCAAATAGTTTGTATATTTATTTTTCTTTATATTGTCTTTTATTTCTAAATTGATTGCAATTAGACTTAATAAAAGAGCTAAAAAATTATAATTTGCCCCATTCTGGCTTAACGGGTTGATAGAAATTATACTAATTCCTAGTAAAGTGATAAAAGATAATAGTTTTCCGCACTTTAAATTTTTTAATATTATATATGTATATGTTAATATTAATGCGTTTATTATTATTCCATATAGGTTAAATGTTAACATATTTGCTCCTAATGTTTTAAATAGAAATAAGCCTATATAAAAAAAGAATGGTGTTACTATTACATTAATATCTTGATATATTTTATATCCATTATACATTTTATAGGTACTTTGAAAATTCCATAAGTAATCTGATGCAATTATTTCAGGAAATACTTGTGATATAGAAAAAAAGATTGCTATTAGTAATATAAATAAAAATATTGTATCTTTGTTTTTTATATAATTTATTATACGTTTCATTTTTTCTCCTTAAGGATTTACTATTTTTCTTCTACCACCATTACTTTTAATGTTGCTATTATTCCTTCGTATAATTTTATTTCTACATTTGTTGTTCCTAAATTTTTTATTGGCTCACTTAATTGTATTTTCTTTTTGTCTACTTGTATTTTGCTTTGTTCATTTAATTTTTCTGCTATTTCTTTTGATGTTATTGATCCAAATATTCTGCCATTTTCTCCGCATTTTGTTGCTATTTTTAAAGTTATTTTTGCTATTTCTTCTTTGTTTTTTATTGCCGCTTCTTTTTCTAATTCTTTTTTATGGTTTTCTGATGATTTTTTTGATTCTAGTTTTGCCATGTTTTCTTTATCTGCTGGCACTGCTAGTTTTTTTGGAAATAAATAGTTTTTTGCATGTCCATCACTTGCGTTTATTATTTGGTCTTTTTTTCCTACACCTTTTATATCTTGTAATAAAATAACTTTCACTTGAATACCTCCTTATGTGCAATGCATTCGCATTGCAATTAATAATTAATAGTTAATAATGAATAATTTATAATTTTAGATAAAAATTGCTTTGCAATTTTTTACATTAATTATTAATTTTTCAATATTCATTATTCATTAAAAATTTATATTAACATCTCTACTGTTTTTTGTTTTGCGGGTCGTCGGGGACGCCCACCCCTACATCCTGTTACAGCGTCAGTATGCCTGCTGGACGCCGACCCCTACATGATTACATTTTTTTATATGCAATTAGTTGTTCACTTCTGAATAATATTCTTCTATTTTATCAAGTAGTTCCTTTTTGGCTGTTTCACAATCCGTATCTTTTAATTGTGCTCCTGCTACTGTTATGTGACCTCCACCACCTAATTTTTCTAGTATTACTTGTACGTTTATATCTCCTATTGATCTTCCGCTTATACAAACGTTTCTGTCTCCTACGTTTCCTAATACGAAGGATGCTGTTATATTGCTTATTGTTAATAACTCGTCTGCTGCTTTTGCACATATAAGCCCTGCATCTTTATCTTTTGCATCATATATTGATATTGCGATGTTATTTCTTACTATTTCTGATGATTTTACTATATCTGCTATTACTGAATAGCTCTCAAAATTGCTTTGGAACCATTTTTTTACTCTTATAATATCTACTCCACATTTTCTTAAATATGCTGCAGCTTCAAATGTTCTAACTCCTGTTTTGAATGTAAAGTTTTTAGTATCCATCATTATTCCTGCATATAATCCTTCTATCTCCATTGTTGATAGCTCTACTTCACAATCTGCATATTGTACTAATTCTGTAACAAGTTCTGCTGCTGATGATGCATATACTTCTTGATATGTTAATATTGCTTTATCTATAAATTCTGGGCTCCTTCTATGGTGATCTACTATTACTACTTTATCTACTTTATCTACTAGTTCTGGAATTTCCACATATGTTGTTTTATGTGTATCTACTATTACTAATAGTGTTTGTTGATTTATTTTTAATTTTGCTTCTTCTGAGTTTATGAAAACTCCTTCGTAAGTTTTATCTTTTTTTATTTCTGTAATAAATGCTTCTAGCGTAAGTCCTGCACTATTAGTTACTATATTTGCTTCTTTCCCTAAGGTTTTTGCTATTTTATAAATTCCTAAGCCTGAACCTATAGCATCTATATCTGGATTATGGTGTCCCATAATCATAACATTACTTGATTCTTTTATTAAGTTTGATAATGCATGTGCTACATTTCTTGCTTTTACTTTTGTTCTTTTTTCTTTTTCTTGAGCTAAACCACCGAAGAAAGTATATTTTCCGTTTTCTCTAATTACTGCTTGATCTCCACCTCTGCCTTGTGCTATTTCCATTGCAGATATAGCTGATTTGTATTTTTCGTATATACTGTCCCCTTCTGTGGAAACCGCTATACTTAATGTTATTTGTGACATTCCTTCTAATTCTATTTCTTTTATTGTGTCTAATATTTCGAATTTTTTGGCTTTCATTTGTTCTAGGTATTTGTTTTCAAATACATAAACATATTTATCTCTTTCGTCTTTTATCATTATTCCTTTTGATTGTGATACCCAATCGTATATTATTTTTTCGATTGTTGCAATTACATGTGGTCTTTCTTCATTTGTCATTCTTTGCATTTGTTCATCATAATTATCTACTGTAATTAAACTTACACATGTTTTTATGTCATTACATGTTTTTTTAGTTTTTTCTTCTTCTGTTATGTCTATAAAGTATAATACTACTTTGTGTTCTGAATTTTTTCTCTTATTTTCTTTTATGTGCTCACATAATACATTGTATATTCTATTATCTAATTCTATCTTTTTTGTTATTAAGCTACTTTTTTTATCTTTTTTGTTTTCTATTTCTAATTTTATGTCTTTTAGTAAATCGTGTAATTCAGCTTTTACATCTATTTCTCTAAATACTGATATAAATTTTGCACTACTCCACACTATATTTCCATCTGTTTCTGCTATTATTAATGGAAATGGAGAATTTACTAGTGTTTTTTTTGCCATTGTATCTAAGTTTACTGTTAGTTCTTGCAAATGCCTTGATAATTCACTTTTACGTTTAATGTTTGTCCAATAAGCATATGATACTATGCATATATATCCTATGCAACTTGGAATTATTGCATTAACATTTTTTACGCATATTATTATGAGTAGTATTGCGATTATTAATAAATATATTTTTGTTTTTGAAATAAATATTTCAAAAATTTTTCTGTTGTTATTTTTTTGCATAAAAATCTCCTTTTTATCATTTTCGTCCTAATTGTATCTCTATATACCATTTTTGTCAAGAAATACATGCTTTTGATAAGCTTATATAATTAATAATAATTCTGAGTTTTGATAAAAATATTGTATATTAGAGTAATAATTGGTATAATGTAGAAACTAACGACGTTTATACATATAGAAAGGACTATTTTAATATGAAAATAATGTTTATTTGTACAGGTAATATTTGTAGAAGTGCCATGGCTGAGGCTATTATGAAAAATAAGCTTGTTGGAACTGATTTAGAATCAAAATTTGATGTTTGCTCTGCCGGTACTTATGCTGAAACAGGAGCTCATTCAACATATGAAGCTATTGAGGCTATGGATGAAATGCGGTATTGATTTAAGGCTTCATAAGGCTACTAGCATCTCAGATTCAAACATTAATGATATGGATTTAATTTTATGTGCTACTGTAAATCACAAGAATTTTATTACTTCTATGTTTCCACATTTAAAGGATAAAACTTTTACTATTAAAGAATATGCAGAATATGACCTTGAAAATGGTTTGGATATTAGCGATCCTTGGGGATATGGTTTAGCAGTTTATAGAAAATGCGCTAGTGTTTTGGATATCTGTATCGATAAAATTATTAAAAAAGCAAATTAACTTACAACTGAAGAAAGGAAAATAGAAATGAACGATTTATTAGATGGATTGAATAAAGAACAATATAATGCTGTTGTTAAAACTGAAGGGCCTTGCCTTGTTATTGCTGGTGCTGGTAGTGGAAAGACTAAGGTTCTTACTCATAAAATAGCTTATTTAATGCAAGAAAAGAATGTCGCTCCTTGGAGCATTTTAGCTATAACATTTACCAATAAGGCTGCTAATGAAATGAAACAAAGAATAGAAAATCTTGTTGGTGATGCTGTAAAAGATATGTGGATGGGTACTTTCCATTCAATTTGTGTACGTATTTTAAGAAGATATATAGATAGAGTTGGTTTTGATTCTTCTTTTATTATTTTTGATACTTCTGATCAAAAGACTCTTATAAAAGAATGTTTAAAAGATTTAGATATTGATGATAAGCTTTTTTCTGATAGATCTGTTTTATCAGAAATTAGTAATGCAAAAAATGAAATGTTAGAGCCTGCAGATTATCAAAAAAGAGCTAATGGAGATTTTAGAAAAGAAAAAATTGCAACTATTTACAACTTATATCAACAAAGATTAAAAGAAAATAATGCTATTGATTTTGATGATATTATTAATTTTACAATAAAAATTTTAATGGAGAATCCTGATGTTTTAGAATATTATTCTGATAAATTTAAGTATATTTTAGTTGATGAGTATCAAGATACAAATAAGGCTCAATTTACTCTTGTTTCTATGCTTGCTGCTAAATATGGTAATATAACAGTTGTTGGAGATAATGACCAAGGAATTTATTCTTTTAGAGGTGCTGATATTAGCAATATTTTAAATTTTGAAAAGGATTTCCCTGGTACTGAAATTATAAAGCTTGAACAAAATTATAGATGTACTGGCAATGTTTTAAAAGTTGCTAATGCTGTTATAAAAAATAATACTGTAAAATATGAAAAGAAATTGTGGACTGAAAATGATTCTGGTGAGCTTCCAGAAGTTTATTTAAGTGATAACGAATATGATGAAGCATCTTTCATCGTTGAAAAAATCAATCATTTAAGAACTAATGAATATTTTAAATATTCTGATTTTGCTGTTTTATATAGAATGAATACTCAGTCTCGTTGCATAGAGGATATTTTAAGACGTGAAGATATTCCTTATAAAATTGTTGGTGGTTTAAAATTCTATGAAAGAAAAGAAATTAAAGATATTATTGGTTATTTAAGATTAATTAATAATGTAAAAGATAATTTAAGTTTAAGAAGAATTATTAATGAGCCAAAAAGAGGCATTGGAAAAACTAGTTTAGATACTATTCAAAGAATTGCAGATGAAAAAGGATTATCTATGTATGAAGTTATAAAAAATGCTCAAGATTATGATTTGATGAGAGTTTATTCTAATTCTAGAGAATTTGTAAATATTATCGAAGATTTAATTTCAAAGAAAGATCAAATGTCTGTTACAGAACTTGTAAAAGAAGTTTTAAATAGAACTGGTTATGTAAAAGCATTAGAAAATGAAAATACTGTAGAAGCTGAAAATAGAATTGCTAACTTAGATGAATTTTTAACTGTTACTATGGAATTTGAAGAAGAATTTGCTGAAAATTCTTTAGATGAATTTCTTGCAGGAATTACTCTTTCAAGTGATCTTGATGATATGGAAGACGCTGAAGATTCTGTTACTTTAATGACTCTTCATAGTGCTAAAGGTTTGGAATTTCCAGTAGTTTTCTTAGTTGGTATGGAAGAAGGAATATTCCCTGGCTATAAGAGTATTGGTGATGAAAAAGAATTAGAAGAAGAAAGAAGATTATGCTATGTAGGAATTACTAGGGCTAAACAATATCTATTTATGTCTTGTTCTAGACAGAGAACTATGTTTGGTTCTACTACTTGCAATATGGTTTCTCGTTTCTTAAAAGAAATTCCTGCTGATTGTTTAAATGGATATGATAAATTATTTGGAGACAAAGACAATTCTTCAAGAGATAATTCTTATAAATGGGAATATGGACAAGGAGCTTCAAAAGTAGTATCTTACAATATTAATTCAATAAAAAATACTACTTCAGTTGCAAAATCTAAAGTTCCTGTTAATTCAACATATCAATTTAGAACTGTAGAAAGTTTCTTAAATAATCAATCAGCAAAAAATAATTCTGCTACCGACATTTCTCTATATAAAGAAGGAACTAGAGTTTTCCATAAGAAATTTGGAGAAGGCACTATAAATTATATAGAGCAAGAAGGCGATGATTATAAAGTTGATTTAAGCTTTGATAAAGCTGGTCATAAACGCCTAATGGCAAAATATGCTGGATTAGAAATTATTGAGTAAAAGAATATACATAAATTAATTGTAGGGGCTGGCGTCCAGCAGGCATACTGACGCTGTTAAGGCTTTGCCTATTGTAGGGGTCGGCGTCCCCGACGACCCGTAAAAATATTAACAGTAGAGATGTTATTTTCACACAAATTTTGTTATTATAATATTTTTAATTTGGCATTATCTTAACATCTCTACAATTATTGTATGTTGTGGGTCGTCGGGGACGCCGACCCCTACAATTGTTATAATTCAAAATATCATAAAATTGTACTTATTATTCCAATTAAAAATCCTATTATATTCCCTATTGCTGACATTCTCCCATCATACAATTTATTTGCTTCTGGTATTAATTCTCCAGATACTACATACAACATTGCTCCTGCTGCAAATGCAAGGCAAAATGCTATAACAGTTTGTGATATTTCCCCAATTATTGCTCCAATAAAAGCCCCTACTCCTGTTGCTAAGCCTGATAATATAACACATCCTATTATAATTAATTTATCTACTCCTCCTTTTCTCATTGGTACAGCCATAGATATGCCTTCTGGCACATCATGAATTGCTATTGCTATTGCCAGTGAAATTCCTAGTTTAAATGATGCATCAAAACCTGCACCTATTGCTAAACCTTCTGGTATATTATGTAGTGCTAATCCTATACTTACTATAATTCCTGTTTTTAATAATCTTCCTTTTGTTTCATTTATATTTATTTTTTTCTTTCTTCTTCGTATCTTTTGTTGAACTACTATATCACATATTATCATTACAAATATTCCTATTATTGTTGCAATTATAACACTTAATATATTTGCAATTTCTAAGGCTTCTGGAATCAAATCAAAACACACTACTGCTATCATTAATCCCGCTGCTAGTGATAATATAAAACTTAGAAATTTATTAGAAGTTTTATTAAAAGTAACTCCTATAATACCTCCTATTGTTGTTCCAAAAGTTCCAAAAAACACTCCCATTATTGTTGTTTTTAATAAATTTTCCAAAATAAAAACTCCTTAAAATATATTTATATAATATATTTTAAGGTAGCTTTTTTTATTACTAGATATTTGAATTTTCCCCTTCTCTAGCCCATCTATAAAATGAAGGCAATCCTCTTTCTACAACTGTACGAAATAGTTCTATTTCTTCGTCTGTATAAT
The DNA here is from genome assembly GCA_947626605.1 of uncultured Clostridia bacterium. Classification (GTDB taxonomy): domain Bacteria; phylum Bacillota; class Clostridia; order TANB77; family CAG-508; genus CANPVP01. Next base: position 15,122 of record CANQSV010000023.1, read on the forward strand.
TACCATCTTTATATAATATTTTACATTTTTTCCTTCTTTTATTTGCTTATCCGCTCTAAGTTTCTTTTAATAGGAAAAGGGTATTGTTTTATATTTGATTTTTATTCTTCCTCAGTAGATAATCTAGCAGCTCTATCTGCTGTAATTAATGCATCTATCATTTCATCTAGATTTCCATTTAAGAAATCTTCCATTTGATATATACTCATTCCTATTCTATGATCTGTTATTCTTCCTTGTGGATAGTTATATGTTCTTATTTTTTCACTTCTGTCACCTGAACCTACTTGGCTTTTTCTCTCTTTTGCAAGTTTTTCATCTTGTTCTTTTTGTTGCATTTCATATATTCTTGATTTTAATAATTTCATCGCATATTCTCTATTTTGTAATTGTGATCTTTCTGTTTGACATTCTGCAATTATTCCTGTTGGAATGTGTGTTAATCTAACTGCTGATGATGTTTTATTAACATGTTGTCCTCCTGCACCTGATGCTCTATATACATCCATTTTTATATCTGCTGGATTTATCTCTATTTCTACATCTTCAACTACTGGAAGTACTGCTACAGTGGCTGCTGACGTATGGATTCTTCCACTGCTTTCTGTATCTGGAACTCTTTGTACTCTATGTCCTCCACTTTCAAATTTTAGTCTGCTAAAAGCTCCTTTACCAGTAATCATAAATGATATTTCTTTATATCCTCCAAGTCCTGTTTCATTTTCATTTAATACTTCTAATTTCCAATGTTTTCTTTCTGCATACATTGTATACATTCTAAATAACGTTCCTGCAAATAGAGCCGCTTCATCTCCACCTGTTCCAGCTCTAATTTCAAAAATAACATTTTTATCATCATTAGGATCTTTTGGTATTAATAATATTTTTAGTTCTTCTTCTATTTTAGGTAATTTTTCTTTACCTTCTTCCAATTCAATCATAGCAAGTTCTTTTAATTCTTTATCTTCTAGCATTTCCTTTGCTTCTTCTATTGATTGCTTAGTTCTTTTATATTCTCTATACTTTTCTACTATTGGACTTATTTCTGCATGCTCCTTCATAAATTTCTGCCATTCACTTTGATTACTTATTATTTCTGGATCACTAATTTTAGCAGTCAACTCTTCATATCTTTTCTCAACATTTTCTAGTTTTTGAAACATAAAAAATTCAGTCTCCTTATCTATCTTAATTTTTACTATAGCATTATACAACATTTTCCAGTTTATTTCAAGGCTTATGAAAGTAGATTGTTCTTTTGTTATCTTTTCTCTTCATGATATTCTTTTTCAGTATTTACATTCCATATATTATCTTTTGATAGTATTCCTTCCTCTATATTTTTTACTGTTTCAAAAGCTGTTATCATTGAATGATCCATATTGTTATATCTGTGTTGACCATTTCTACCAACACAATATAAATTCGTAAAAGTATTCACATAATTAATTAAATCGCCAATATTTGAGTAAGTATCAAAATATGCAGGATATGCTTTTTTTATTTTCTCTCTATGATAATCTAAAACATCATTACTATCTATTATGCCTATTTTTTCAAGCTCACTAATTGCAAATTTAGAAAATTCCTCATCATTCATATTCCAATATTTATCGCCCTCTTTGCATGTGTATTCTAACCCTATCCAAATGTTATTATCAGGATTCTTTACAAGATAAGGAGACCAATTATTAAAGATTTGCATTCTTAGCATTTTTACTTCTGGTTCTTGAACATATATCCAACAATCTGGTATTATATCTCCTAGAGTTTTTATTTTAGTTTGATTTTTAATTTTTAACTTATTAACTAGAACTCCTACAGTTTGAAAGTCAACATATGGTAATCCTTCTGCAATTTTCAGAATATTATCAGGTACTTCTTGTCCATTAATACCTAATACTAAATCTTTAATTGGCATTGAAGAGATAAATATATCACCTTCTATATTTTCCATTTTCCCGTTAACTTCGCAATCTACTGATTTTACAAGATTATTTTCAATATTTATATTTGAAACCTTATATCCTTTTTTTATTATTCCTCCCTTTTCTTCTACTTTTTTAGCTACACTTTCCCACAACTGTCCTGGTCCATATTTGGGATACCAAAACTCTTCAATTAAAGAAGTTTGTACGTTTTTCTTGTCTTTTCTTTTAAATATTTTTCTTAGTGCATCTTTTAATACAGCTGTTATTGATAATCCTTTTACTCTTTGTTCTCCCCAATCAGCTGAGATTTCACTTGGATGTCTTCCCCATAATTTTTCAGTATATTTTTCAAAAAACATACTATATAATACTTTTCCAAATCTATTAATGTAAAAATCCTCTAATGATTTTTCTTCTCTTTTTATAATCGTTGCTTTCAAATAACTAAATCCAGCTTTTACAGTCCTAAATATCCCCATATTAGTAAAAGTTTTTATTTTTAAGCTTATTGGATAATCAAAAAATTTCTTTAAGTAATATATTCTTGAAATTCTATCTCTTACCAGCATTACCTCATCTTCTTTTTCTGGGTCAGGTCCTCCAATATTTAGCTCCTTTTTTTTACCTAACTTTTCATCATCATATGATGCTTTTCCTTGTAAAGGTAGTTGTTCTTTCCAAAATTCCATTACTCTGGCATCTTTTGAAAAAAATCTATGTCCACCGATATCCATCCTGTTTCCATTATATCTTACTGTTTTAGATATTCCACCAATTTCTGATGTTTCTTCTAAAATTATTACATTATATTCTTTACTACTTTCTAGCAATTTATATGCTGCTGTTATTCCCGCAGGACCTGCTCCTATAATTATTACATTTTTCATTTTTTTATATCTCCTATTTTATTCCCAAAAATTTATATTATATTCTATTTTATAATATTCTTTTGCTGATACTTGACTAAACCATTCATGTTCTGAAACCATTCCAGCAAATAAATTGATAATTACAGTATAACACATTATTATTGATAGTATTTTAGTTAATATATTTTTACTTTCTTCTGTTTTATATATATTCCATATACCTATAAAAGCCATTATACCTGCAATTATTAATATCCATGCATAATCAGCTATATATCTACATATGCTTCCAGCCATCATTATACTTATTATACACATAAGTAAACCAACACCTGAAAATAATAATACTATTTTTGATATTTTTTTATCTTTTCTCAACAATGTATTAATAAATAAAATGGCAAAACATATTGGTGCTAAAAAGAAAAGTCCTCCTAATGTATCTCCTAGAAAATAATATCCATAAAAAGATATTATATTGGTGTTTCTTTCAATGAATGGAAATTGTGGTAGTATATGTGGTATATTAAATAAATTATATATTATTCCTACTCCAATTGTCATAAATCTATTTTTTACATTTCTCATATCATTTACAGTTAATTGATATTTTGCGCCAAATTCAAAAATGCTACCAAATCTAATATAATTGTAATACATAAGTAGTCCTCCAACTATAATGTATGGTATACATATTGAAAGAACTATTTTTACATACTTTTTTTCTTTAAAATCATTAATAATAAGCTTTAAAAATATTGGTAACGCTATAAGTGATGTCAATAACATCGTTGGTCTACATGCTACTGATGCACTTAAAAATAAACTTGCTAAGAATAAGTATATATAATTTTTTCTTTTGTTTTTTAATGCAATAAATATAAAATTTAATCCACTAATTGCAAAAAACATTCCTGAAATTACTGCTATTTCATAAAATCTCGGTACACCATTTAATACTAATATTTGTGACCCAAATAATAATATCCATATTGAATATAACATTAACTTAAATGGACTTTCTCTAAAAAATTTCTCAAAGATATTCTTTACTAATTTTATTAATGCATATGCGGTTAAGGCTGAAAATATAAAAACTACAGTACTTGAAGCTAGGTATTTTCCTGTAATTATATGATATGGCACTAAAAGTATTAATGCTGGTAATATTCCAAAGTATACATAGTATTTGCCATTATATAGAGCTATATCCCAAATATATTCTTCATTCTGATAAATTCCTTCACTTCGTCTTTCTGTTAAATCGTATGGATTTTCCAAATTCGTTAGGGCTTCACTTGGTTTTTCATCAAGAAAAAGCTGTTTTTTTAACAGTGCATTTACAAAATCGAAATAGTAGTAATCTTTATTTTCAATTGCGCTACAACTTGCATTTATATAAAAAATCAGAACTATCAAGGTACACAAAGTCGCTACTAAGATAAGCTTTTGTTTCCAATTTTCTTTTGAATATGGCATTTTAAAGATATCTAATTTTTTTAGCCAGTATGCAAACACTAAAATACAATATAAAATCAAAACTCTTCCATTACTAAAATTGAATGGAATTCTCTCATTTATTATAACTTTACTAACATCAATATTATTATTCCAAATTATAACAGCTATTTTAATACTATCTCCAGATAAATATGTATCAATGTATTCACTGCTCTCCAAATCGTCAACATAAACTTTTTTTGGTAAACTCCTAAACTCGCTCGACGTGCTATCTGTATACAATACTTGATACTCAACTTTTTCTGCATTGTCTAAAATAATATGAAAAGATTTCATTTCTGTATTTATTCCATCTATTTCTACATAAGTATATTCATCATTTTCCTCATATACTGAAAAATCTTCTTTTTGATATACTCTTTTATCATCATTTGACATTACTCTATATGATTTATAATTAAATACAAAAATTTCTAATAATATAACAAATAAATATATGTATATATAAATTTTATATTTTTTCATAAAATTCCTTCCTTTACAACATATAAATTTTCACATTATTTAATTGGATGTCTCTTATTTCTTTATTATTTACATATTTACATATTTACAATATTAAAATCATAATTATTTTCTTTCATTATTTTTTGTTCTCTTTTTGTGCATGTAAATATAATTATTTGTCTATCATAGTAATTTTTTATTAAAAATTCAATTATATTTTCTAATCTTTTATCATCAAAATATGCAAATGTTTCATCTAATATAATTGGCAATTTTTCTTTTGAAATGTCATCTATTGTTGCTAATCTTAATGATAGATATAATTGATCTATTGTTCCTATACTTAGTGCAGAAACAGGTATATAATCTCCTTTTTCGTTTTCTACTATTAATCCATATTCATCACTTATTTTTACATTGTTATATTTTCCGTTCGAAATATTATTTATTGTTTCTGATAATTTATTTGTAAATTTAGGAGAAACATTATTTTTCATTTCTAAATATGCTTCTTCTATATTTTCTTTTGCCATTATTATTGCTTTTTCTAAAAAAACTAAATTTTCTAATTCTTCATTTACATCTTCTAATTCTTCAGTTTTTTGAGATAAACTTTCTAATTTGGGCAAAACATTTTTTTCATCTATTTCTATTCTATGAAGATTTAATTTTGATTCATTTATAATATTTTCTATTTCTCTTATTTTTTCATTTATATTTTTTGTATTAATTATTTCTTCTAGTTTTTTATTTTCTATTTTATCTTTATATTTTAAATTTGTTTTTTCTTTTTTATTTCTATATTCAAAATCTACATTATCTTCTTTAGCATTATTTTCTTTAATTTTTTCTTCTAATATTTTTTCTTGTTTTTTTATCTCATTCTCATAATTTGTTTTTTTATTTTGTATTTCTTTTATTACATCATTATTTTTTTTGAATATTCTATAATAATTTAAAAATATAATTCCACTTATTAATACTCCACAGAATATTACTATTATTTTATAAATAATAGGTTTTATTATAACTGATAAACATAATCCTAATAATAAAATTAAAATTGCTAATATTACTTTTATTTTTTTATTTGGATTTTTTATTTCTGATTTATTTACTTTTTTTAATTCTTCTTTTAAATTTTCTATTTCTATATTTTTTTCTTGTTCACTTTCTCTTGCTAATTTTATTTTTTCTCTTTCTATTATTTGATTATTTTCTATTTGATTTATCTCTTTTGCTATTTCGATTTCATTTTCTTTTTCTTTTATTAAATTTATTTCTTCTTGCTTTATTTGATCGATATCATATTTTTCCTGATTAAATTCATCTAAATATTTTATTTCTTCTTCTAAATCTTTTTTTCTTTTTTCTAGTATATTTATTGGCTTTTCTTTTGTATTTTTTGTTCCTATTTCATTAGTAATTTTTTTATTTAATTTATTTATTGTATTCTGATATGAAATATTATCTTCACCTGTTCCAATAATATTAGTGATTTTTTGTATCATGCTGTTTTGTTCTTTTGCTTCTAATTTTACTCCTTGTTGTTCTGAAACTATTGTAGATAAAAATAGTTCTTCATCTACCTGAGTTTGATCATAAAAAAATTTGCTTCCTTTTGTTTTATCTACAGAGAATTCTTTTGTTATATCTTCCATATTTTCATTAAAAATTTTAGGATTTTTTTTAGTAAAATCCCTATATATTTCATATTTTTTTCCATCATCTAATTCATAAGATATTTTTCCTGAAAAATCTTCTGAATTCCATGGTGTAAATCTATCAAAATCCGATGCATAATTTCCTGCTTTATTTCTATTAATTCCATATAATATACTTGTTATAAATTTTAATAAAGTTGATTTACCACTTTCATTTTCACCATAAATTATATTTATATTATTTTTTAATTCTATATTTTTGTTATTTAATTTACCAAAGTTATTTATTTTTATATCTGTTATTTTCATATAAACTCCTATTTTTCTACATAGATTCAATTCCTATTTCTATCGCTTTTAAAATCATTTCTTTTTCATTTGGATTTGTTTTAATCTTTTTCAACATATTTTTTACAAAAATTCCTCTTAAAGTATTTTCTTCTGCTATTTTATAAATATCTTGTTTTATTTTTGTAAAATCCTTTATTTTTAAAATATTTTTATTTTCAATGTATTTATTAATTTCATTCAAATTTATTTCAAAATTTCTCTCTCCTAAAAGAATAATTTTATAATATTTATTATTTAAAATATTTATTTCATTTATTTTTTCTATTAATTCTTCTTTTGAAATAACTTCACTTATATCTATTTCATATTCAATAAATTCTTTTTTATCCATTGGAATAAATTCAATTTTTATTTGTTTATTTTCTTCATTTATTTCACCACTTATTATTCCATGTTCCCCTAATTCATCAAAGCCCAAAGATATTGTTGAACCTGGATATACAAATTTATTGGTATCTGCTCTTTTATGAATATGCCCTAAGCCTATATAATCGAATTTACTTTCTATTAATTCTTTTTTACTCATTGGATTATATTCTCTATTTTCATCACTTCCACCATCTACACTTCCATGAGTTAATAATATATTAATCTTTTTTTCATTTTCTATTTTTATATTTGATACTTTTTCTGCTCTTAAATAAAAATCTTCAAACCCATATCCATAAATATCTATATTATTATTTATTTCTATTTTCTTTATTTCTGAATCTAAGATTATAACATTATCTGACCAATTAAATTTTTTGTAGTAAGAATTTTGAATCAAAGGATCATGATTTCCTGGAACTATAATTATCTTTGTATTCTCTATACTTTTAAATAGATTATTTATATATTCAATAGTACTTTTTCTTATATATTCTTGCTCATATAAGTCTCCACATATAAATAAACAATCTATTTTTTCTTGTTTTATATATTCAATTATATTTTTAAAAACTTCTCTTTGTTCTAGCCTTCTTGCTTCTCCTAGTCCATTTTTATTTAGTACTGCAAAAGGTGCATCAAAATGCATATCTGCCATATGTATAAATTTCATATATTCCATCCTTATTTTTTTGATTTTTTATTTCTTATAATATATAATGATTTTTGTTTTTATACAAGCGAACACTAAAAATATTTTTTCGTAATACCAACCAAAAATAAAATATTATTCATCTAAATAATAGAATCAAAATAGGAGGTATATAAGATGAAAAAGGGTTTCAAAATCACATTAATTATTGTTTTATTTATTTTATTATTATCACTAATATTTTTTATAGTGGATTATTCAAGAGCTTCTAAAGGAAAATCCCCTGTTTTTTGCATATTCACTGATGAAGTAAATGATGGTGGAACAAGAATATATCTAGGTCTTGGATATAAAGTAATAGATTTTAATACATTATCAGGTTTCACTGATATAAAAATAGGAAGTTATTTTATGGATTATGAAGATTTTCATTCTGAAATTGAAAAAGCAAATCTTGCTCAAGAAAATTTAGTTTCACATACCGAAAATTCTTCTCAAAAATATTCTAAAACTATAGATAATGTTAAATTGGATTTAGACATTCCAAATGATTGGAAATATGATGAGATGCCTGAAGACAAAGACTCTTATAAATATGCTTTAAAAATATATAAAAATGATGCAAGTAAATATGCAATAATAACATTTTCTTACAATCCTTTTGCAGTTTGTGGTACAGGTAGAACATCAAAAGATATAACTTTAGATAATGGAAAAACAGCAACTATTGGATATTATGATAATAATAAAAATTGGACTGATATATCATTTTATGAAATGAATAAATATATATATGTTTTAAATTGTGGATTAATTGATTCTGATGCAAATGAAGTAATAGATTTTATAAAAACTTTGAATATTATTACTGAACAGAAAGAATTTTCTTTTTGCGGAACAATTACGCAAGTTGAAAAAAACTTATTTTTTGTAAAACCTGATGAAAGTGAAGAAATAAGTAAATCTGGTGATAAAATAATGGTACAAAAATTAAAAATTGATTCTGATGTAAAATTTGAAATAGGAGAACGAGTTAAGATAACTTATGATGGTGATATAATGGATACTTATCCTCTTCAAATTAAAGCTATAAAATATGAATCAATAAAATAGATTTTTCATAAAGTAAAAAACTATATTGCAATTAAAAAAACATGACGCAAAGTGCAAACAAAAGTTTTGTTAAAAACATTGATTATTTTTTTTAGTTGTGGTATTATAATTTTAAAATTGGAAAGGAGGTTCAAAATGGCTATACAAAAAAACAATAAATTAGTTGCACCTGTGGTAAAATGGGTTGGTGGAAAAAGGCAATTATTACCTGAAATAAAAAAATATTCTCCCAAAAAATTCAATACATATTTTGAACCATTTGTGGGCGGTGGAGCAGTATTATTTGAATTTCAACCCAAAAATGCAAT
>CANQSV010000024.1 GCA_947626605.1 uncultured Clostridia bacterium
TGTTCTTCTTCTCCATGTTCTTCTTCTCCATGTTCTTCTTCTCCATGTTCTTCTTCTCCATGTTCTTCTTCTCCATGCTCTTCTTCTTCATGACCTTCGTCTTCATGACCTTCTGTTGTATCATTTTCTATTTTTGGTTCTTCGGAAATTTCAGTTTCTATATCAATTTTTAAAGTTTTTGACAATTCTGTTATTAATACAGTATCAAGTTCTTCTAACTTATTATCTATAGCATCAATTTCTTCATATAATTTGTTATTCTCTCTTGCTAAAGCTTTTTGTTTTTCTATCTGTTCTCTTTGTTCCTCTGTATATGCTGTAAAAGCTCCATTAAACTTTTCAACCTTATCTTTTATTTTTCTTTTAGTTTCTTCTAATTCACTTATATTAGCTGTATTTCCATCACTATTTGCTTTTTGTATTTTTTTCTCTATTTCTCTTTCTTCTGCTTCATATTTTTCCTGATGCATTTTTGCGTTATCTATATCATCTTGATATTCAAGCGCTGCTTTTTTTGCTTTATTATGCAAACCTCTATTTTGTCTCATTTTCTCAGCTTTTTCATCTTTTTGTTTTTTTGCTTCGTCTCTAAATTTTTTAATGCTTTCTTTTATCTTTTCTTCTAACTCTGTTTTTATTTTTTCTATCTCTTCTTTTAGTTCTTTTATTTTTTGTTCTGCCTCATTAACTGCTGCTTGGGCATGTTCAACTACCTCATCATTGTCAGCATATTCTTCTATATGACGATTCTTTCTTACTTTAGCTTTCTCCTCTTTTTGAAGCTCTTTTATTTTCTCATTTAATAATTCAATTTGCGCTTCTATATCTTCTTCAAAAACTTCTTTTAATAAATCTGATTCAATTTCTTCACCGTGGATCTTCATATTTTTTCCCTCCTTAAGCGAATTAACATAACCATTCTATTTTATTATAACATATTTTACATAAAATAGCAACTTTCGTATATTGATTATTTGTTTGCATAAATTCGTACATTAAAAACATAAAATAAAAGGAAATATATACTATATAGTACATATTCCTTTTTATTACTATTTTTTATTTACTTTTACTTTTTTCTGTCTCTGTTGTGGTTTCTTCTGATTTTAAAGATTCTATTGCTATACTTTCATCTACCGAAACGCCTTCTTTCATTTCTTCTTCAAAATTTCTTTTTTTCGGTTGTTTTTTGCCTCTCTTTTTTTCAACACATTTTCTTGCCTCTTCTAGTATTTCTCTATAAGCTTCTGTTTTATCTCCTTTTAAATTTCCATACTTCACATCCTCTAATTTGTAGAGTAACTTTGAAATAATTCTTTTAATTTCTTTATCAGGAATGCCCATATCAATTAATTTTTTATGAATTGCTCTAATTTCTTTCTTACATTTTTTATATGCTTCTTGATTTGCCTTTAATATTTCCTTTCTTCTTTTAATTTTTACTCTAACTTTTTTAACTTTATCTTGAATATTTTCCCAATTTTGAACTTTTATGTGATATCCTTTTTTACGATCATCCTCCAATTTTTCGTATTGTTTATGTATTTCATATGTTATTTGTTGTAAATAATATGGCATATTTTCTCTATCACTTGCATCATATCTTATTATTGGTAATCCCCTACGCCAATCAGCACAATCCAATAAAGCAAAATCATAAGCTTCTTGATTATAGTTCTTATAGTCTTTCCCATATTTTTTACTCATTTCTGCATCTAAATATTCTAAAATATCATCTTGAATAATTGGATCAAATACTTTTTTGTTTACCATTGTTACTTGACCTTCAAAGTTTCTATTAGGTCGATCCTCTATATTGTTTACTTCTCTTTTTTTCTTATTTTGCCTTTTTACAAAAGTTCTATTTGTATACATTACTTTTTTAGAATCTACATTAAAATTATATACATTTCCGTTAACAGTTTTAACTTTATATTGTACACCACTATTAGAATTGTAGGTGACTTGTATATCAGCTGCAACGTAACTGCTTATTCCTTCTCTTTCAACAATTTCATCTCTACTTTCTGCAATTTCTTTTAGTAAATCTGGCGTTAATTTTAAACTACTTATTATCTTTTTTGCTTCTTCTACTGTAAGTGTTCCTTTTGTTTCTTCTAATTTTTTTGTTATTAATTCTCTATATTCACGATATCGCTGTAATTTTGATTTTGTAACTCCTGTATGATTTGTTAATTCGCTCATTTGCAATTCTACCCAAAGTTTTGTATCTTGCGTTTCATATTTTTTTAATTTTCTAACAGCTTCTTCTATTTCATTCAATGCTTGTAGCGTTTCTTTTACTGTTTTTATGTCACTAGCTTCTTCCTCTGCTTCTTCTGCTATATTGGATTTTTGCTCTACTTTTTCGTCTGCTCTTTCTGCATTTTTCTCTTTTTTTGCTTTTGTCTCTTCCTCTGCTTCTGCTTTATCTTCTGCTTCCGCTTTTGCTTTAGCTTCTGCTTCCGCTTTTGCTTCTGCTTCCGCTTTTGCTTTAGCTTCTGCCTCTGCTTTAGCTTCTGCCTCTGCCTCTGCTTCTGCTTTAGCTTCTGTTTCTGCTTTTGCTTTAGCTTCTGCTTCCGCTTTTGCTTTAGCTTCTGCTTCCGCTTTTGCTTTAGCTTCTGTTTCTGCTTTTGCTTTAGCTTCTGCCTCTGCTTCTGCTTTAGCTTCTGTTTCTGCTTTTGCTTTAGCTTCTGCCTCCGCTTTTGCTTTAGCTTCTGTTTCTGCTTTTGCTTTAGCTTCTGCCTCTGAATCATTCAAGTATTTAGATAATTCTGGCATTGCTTCTTCTAATTCTTCTAAATCAATATCTATTTTATCTATTTCTGCATATAATGCATTATTTTTTCTTGCTAGAGCTTTCTTCGCTTCCATTTTTTCTTTTTGCTCTTCACTATATATTGTATATATGCCACTAAATTCTGTTGCTTTATCAAGTATTCTCTTTTTTCTTTTTCTTAATTCTTCTGCTTTTTCTCCTCCTGCTTCTGCTCTTTTTATTTGCTCTTCTAAAGCTTTTCCTTCTGCTTCATATTTTTCTTTATGTTCTTTTGCTCTATCTATATCAATTTGCAATTCTTTTTCTTCTTTTTCTAAACTATTCCAGCTTTGTCTATTTGCTCTCATTTCTTCTGCTTTTGCTGTCTTTTTCTTTTCCGCTTCTTTTTTATATTTTTCTAGTTTTTCTTTAATTTGTTTTGCTAAATTTGATTTTAGCTCTTCTATCTCTTTTTCTATTTTTTCTATATCGGCTTGTGCTTTTTTTACTCCTGATTTTGCATGGCTAATTAATGAAGGATTATCTTTATATTGTGTAATATTCTTTTCATGTCTTTTTTTTGCTTTTTTTAAACTTTCTAAATTTCTTGTTTTCTCTTCTAATTCTGCTATTTTCTCTTCTATTTCTTCTCCAAATACATTCTTTAGTAATTCTGATTCGATTTTTATACTATTACTTTCCATATATATCCTCCCTTATTTTGCTTTTGCAAAATATATTACGGATAAAATTATATCATAATTTACATAAAAAATCAACTTTTTTTTGCATTTCTACCAATATTTAGCTCTTTTCATTTCTGCTATCGCTCTATCTGCTAATTTTTGATATTTTAACTTTTTATCTTTTATTTTTTCATCCAAACTTGGTAATATTCCAAAGTTTGCATTCATAGGTTGGAACTTATCATTTTCTGTTGATATATATTGGGCTAAAGCTCCTATCATAGTTTTTTTAGTAAAATATATTGGCTCTTCTTGTAATAATCTCTTTGTAGCATTTATACCTGCTATTAATCCGGATGAAATTGATTCAACATAACCTTCCACACCTGTAATTTGTCCTGCAAAAAATATATTTTTATCTGTTTTTAAATTATATGCATTATCCAATAATTTTGGAGAGTTTATAAAAGTATTTCTGTGCATTACACCATATTTTGTAAATTCTGCATTTTTTAAACCTGGTATTAAGCTAAATACTCTTTTTTGCTCACCAAATTTTAAATTAGTTTGGAAACCTACCATATTAAAGATTGTTCCTTCTTCATTATCTTGCCTTAATTGAACAATTGCATATGGTCTTTCCCCTGTTCGTGGATCTGTAAAACCTACCGGTTTTAATGGTCCAAATCTTAAAGTATCTATTCCTCTTTTTGCCATTATTTCTACTGGCATACAGCCTTCAAAAATTTCTCTTTTTTCAAAATTATGTAATTCTGTAACTTCTGCATTTACAAGTTCTTTCCAGAACAACTCGTATTCTTCTTTGCTCATAGGAAGATTTATATAGCTTGCTTCTCCTTTTCCATATCTATCTCCCCAAAAAGCAATATTCATGTCTATACTATCTTTTTCTATAATAGGTGCAGCTGCATCATAAAAATGCAATTCTTCATTTCCAATCATTTCAGAAATCTTCTTTGCAAAATGATCCGAAGTAAGTGGTCCTGTTGCAATTATTGTTATTGCATCTTTCTCTATATCTCCTACAAACTCTTTATTTATAATTTCTATGTTTTTATTATCTTTTATTTTTTTAGTAACTAGCTCCGAAAACCTTTCTCTATCAACTGCTAAAGCCTGTCCTGCTGGCACTGATGTTTCATCTGCACACTTTATTAATAAAGAATCCAGCAATCTCAATTCTTCTTTCAGTAAACCACAAGCATTGGTATGCAAATTTGATTTAAAAGAATTGCTACACACTATCTCTGCTAAATTTTTGTTAGAATGTGCTGGTGAAAATTTTTCAGGTTTCATTTCATATAATTTTACTTTTATTCCTCTTTTAGCAATTTGGTATGCAGCTTCGCTTCCAGCCAAACCTCCACCTATTACATTTATACACTTTTCCATTTTATAGTTCCTTCTTTCTACATTGATGATATTACTTGAAAGAAAAATGATACCACAACAACTGCTAAAACAACTACTAATATAGTTTTTATAATAAATCTAACTTTTTTTTGTAATTTTTCATCTTCTACAAAATTAATATCCTTCTTTTTTTTATGTGCAATCCACATCTTACATATATTTTGAGTCATTTCATCTAAAAAGTCATAAAACCAAAATTTCATATTTTTATAATTACCTTTCATATATATTTTTTTACATTTTCTAATATATAATTTTAATACATAACTTGCTTTTTTTCAAGCTTCTATTACTTTAAGATTTTATATTAGTCATAAATTTCTTTCTATTTACTTTTAATGTTTTTTAATGTAGAATATAAATGTTTTAATTACTAAATCAAAATTGCTTGAAAGAAGGTTGTTTATGAATTATTTATCGATTATAATACCGCCCATTATTGGAGCTATAATAGGTTATATAACAAATTGGTTGGCTGTAAAAATGCTTTTTAGACCATTAAAACCTGTAAAAATAGGTAAATTCAAATTACCATTTACTCCCGGATTAATACCAAAAAGTAAGCCACGTTTAGCAAAAGCCTTAGGCACTACTATTAGCAATAACTTATTAAATAATGATGATTTTATAAGTGCTTTGCTATCTGAAGATGCATTACATACTTTAAACAAAACAGTAGAAAATTATTTAAGCTCTGACATATCATTAAAAGATTCTCTAATTTCTTATTCTTCAGCTGAAACATATGATAATATATTACAATTTTCTTCTGATAAAATTTCCTCTATAGTATTGAAAAAATTAAACGAAAAAAATATTGGAAGTATTGTTTCAGAACAAATTCAAAAAGTTGCTAGTGAAAAAATGAAAGGGTCTTTAATTGGATTATTTGGTGGAAATTCTATTATATCATCATTAGGTGAACCTATTGAAAAATCTATTAATAACTATATTTCAGAAAATGGTAAGCCTATAATTCAAGAAATGATCTTAGAAGAACTATCTTCTTTTAGTACAAAAAGTATTTCAGAATTAACTTCTGAAACGAATTTAAATAATTTAAAACTTTCAGATATCATTACTCAAGTATATATAAAGTTTGTAACAACTAAAGTTTATTCTTTACTTGAACATATTAACATTTCTTCTATTATTGAAAATAAAATTATGGAAATGGATTTATTAGACTTGGAAAAATTGATTTTATCTGTAATGAAAAATGAATTAACTGCTCTTGTAAATCTTGGTGCTTTAATAGGATTTATATTAGGACTATTTAACATTTTATTTTAAAATAAATTTAAAGGGGATTTTATGCATAGTTTCATACATTCAAAAAATGCTATATGTTTTTCAATAGCTTTTATTATTTTTTTTGCTTTACTTATATTGTTAAAATTAAATATAATATATTCTTTAGATGCATTCGTATATAATCATATCTCATCAATAATTTGCATCCCTGTTACAGCATTTTTTCTATTTATAACAACTTTAGGTGGTGAATATGTTTTAATAGCTGTAACAGCTATTATGTTAGCTTTTTTTAGGAAAAATAGATTTTCTATTTTAATTTCTTTAAATTTGCTTATTACATTCTTATTAAATGTATCTCTAAAACTAATCATTTCACGACCTCGTCCTCCAATTGAAAATATGATACGACAAGTGGATGGATATAGCTTTCCTTCTGGACATTCAATGTGCAGTATGGTATTCTTTGGAACTATTTGTTATTTAATATGTTTATATGCAAAGCCATCAAAGTTAAAATCATTCCTTATAATTTTAATTTCTACACTTATTATATTAATAGGCTTTAGTAGAATTTATTTAGGTGCTCACTATTTTAGTGATGTACTCGCTGGTTTTAGCTTAGGAATTGCTATACTTTCTATATTCTCATATTTATATAAACAAAAACATTATAACTTTGACAATATAAATTTGAAAAAACATTAAAATCAAAAAAATTTTAATGTTTTTTCTTTATCATAATATAACCTTTTATAGTAAAACCACTGTATTATAACTATAAGGATTTAACATTGCATCTTTTTATTACAAACAAGCATAATTCCTCTTATTACAATTAATATTCCTAAAACTACTGCTAATACTATAAGTGCTGCTATATTTTCTAACAAAGTGGCTGCAACTACAGCACCAATTATTAATCCAATAGTTACTGCTAGTAAAACAAACAACACTCCTAAAACTATATCTCCACAACATAATTTTTTGCGTGGTTTTCTTTCCTCACAACAAATAGGTTCCATCTAAATAGCACCTCCTATATAACATCAATCAATGTTATATTATATACTATGCACTATCCACATTTTTTGACATTGTTTTTAATCAATTGTTGTACTAGTTCTTCCTGTTCCTACAACATCTTCTTGCAAAGATCTCCATGTATTACACCCTATAATTCCATCTGCACTCAAACCTCTAGATTGTTGGTATCTTCTCACCGCTTCTTTTGTTTTAGATCCAAATATTCCATCTAATCCACCTGTAGTATAACCTAAGGTATTTAAATCGTCTTGGGCTATTAATACATATACACCTCGATTTCCTTCTTTTATAAGAGGATATCCACTTCCACCACAAGCAGGAGTGCCTCTTCTTTTATCAAAATGCACCCATGTAGGTGTAAAACTTGCTGGTTCCACATAACTCCACACTCCAGAACTTACTGCAACATTTCTTATTCTGTTTCTTTGACTATTAGATAACCTCTGCCCTACATCAAAAGCTACTCCTGCATAATGTTGTGACTGATTAGAATGCCCTCCTTCCCATGGCCTTTTAAATGCATATCCTACTGGAATTGGAGCACCATATAAGTATCTTTGGGAATTCCAACTTTGCATAGCTCTTTTTTCAGTCCACAAAGTTGGGCTATTACTAGATCCTCTAAACTCTCCAACAGTTAAAGTATTATTTGTAACATAAGGCATTGCCTGGTTTTCTCCTCTATAAAAAGTTTCCATTCTATTCGTATCATTATTAAAAACAAGAATCTTTGCCATATAAAATAAACCTCCATAAACTTTTTATTATAGTTTATGAAGGTTATTTTATAATGTTAATTTTTTATTTCATTACTTCTTTAGCTTTTACTACTAATCTCTCTGAACCATCTGATGAACAAGTTATTAAAGTTACTTCTTTCCTTCCATTTGTTAATTGACTTGTACAAGATACATCTTTAGGATTTACATAGTATGTATCGTAAACGGAATAAGCAAGAGTTCTTCCTGTTGGATCTGTAAGTTCTACTATATCGTCTATCTCTATTTCTGATAGTTTTCCAAAATACGTTTTATTTCTATAATTGTGACCTGCTATAACAAAATTACCAACTTCATTAGCATCAGGTCCCCAGAACTTATTTAATGATATTTTTAATAATTCTTCTGAAGTATCTGATAAAACTGTATAATTTATATCTAATCTTGGTATGTTTAAAATTGCTACAACAGTATATTTTTCGCCATTTGGAGCAGTGTGCTCTATCCCTTTATTCGTAGTAATTGTTGTTGGTTGCTTTAAATCTTCTACTTCTATTATTTCATTTTCATCTTCAACATCATTTAAAATTACAACTAAAACATTATCTTCTATTTTAACTGTTGTATTGTCCTCTTCCTGTGATGGTTCACTATAAACAGGAAATTCTTGTTCAACACTAGCAAGCATCTCCTTAGACATTTTCTCTGCTTTAGCTCTATCATATTCGCCATATATATAATAAGAAAATAATACAAGCACCAAAAAAACAGATATACAAAAATCCCATTTATACATCTTTTTCTTTCTTTTCAATTCTGGTGTCACATATACCTTTTCATGTGCCAAAATCTGATTCATATTATTCTCCTTTAGACAAAATATTTCTTATTTATTATACTACATATTCATATTTTTTTCAATAGAATTTTGAATAAATTAGCAAATATAAGGATTCTTTTCTTATTTTCACAAATTATCTATTGTTGATCACAATATTCCACTATTTTGCCATATTGTTCTAGTGTTAAATTTTCACCTCTAACTTTTTCATCTATTCCAATTGCATTCAGAAGTTTTATAACCTCATCTTTACTTTCAAACATACTACTTGAAGCTAAAGCATTTACTAGTGTTTTTCTTCTTTGAGAAAAAGCCTGTTTTATTACTTTAAATAATAACTCCTCGTTTTCCACTCTTATTGCAGGTTCTTTTCTTATATTTAATTTAATAACCTCTGATGTGACTTCTGGCTCTGGTATGAAAGAATCTTTAGGCACTATTAACCCTTTTTGAGCTTCTGCATAATATGAAACTGTATACGTAATAGCCCCTGATAATCTATCACCTGGCTTTGCAATTAATCTATCTGCAACTTCTTTTTGAATCATCACAGTAATACTTTCAATATCTAATTTTTCTTCTAATAATTTCATTATTATTGGAGTTGTTATATAATATGGTAAATTTGCTACCACTTTAACATTTTTTATACTATTATTTTGCTTTTCTTCTTTAATTAAACTTTTTAAATCCACCTTCAATACATCTTCATTTATAATTTGAAAATTATGATATAAGAAAAACCTATCTTTTAAAATTTTAATCATTCTCTCATCTAATTCTATACAAATAACCTTACCTGATTTTTCTAACAAATATTTAGTTAAAGTTCCTAGTCCTGGACCTATTTCTATAATAAGATCATCTTTTGAAATATCAGCTGTGCTTATTATCCCTTGTACAACTTCACTATTTATTAAAAAATTTTGCCCCAACTTTTTATTTGCTGAAATATTATATTTTTTCATAAGCATTCTTGTTTCATCAAAAAGATTCTCCATAAAAGCCCTCCCTTATTTAATCCAGTTTGTTTATTGTAACCTATATTTTTAGGCAATTTTATCTCACAAAAAAATGACCTTAACGGTCATTTTTGATTATACATTTATTATTCAGCTGATTCTGGTGTTTCAGATACTTCAGCATCTGGAGAGTTATAAGCTTCTAAAATAGCTCCTTGAATTTTCTCTCTAGTATCAGCATTGATTGGATGAGCTATATCCTTAAATTCTCCGTTAGGAGTTTTTCTACTTGGCATAGCAATAAATAATCCATTTTGGCTTTCGATAACTTTGATATCATGAATTACGAACTCATTATCGAATGTTACAGAAGCAACAGCTTTCATTCTGTTCTCTGAATTTACTTTTCTTAAACGTACGTCTGTGATTTGCATATGTGCACCGCCTTCCAAAGTTTTAAAAAATATTTAGTACATTTTTTATATGTACACTTATATTATTCGTCATTTTTTTCTTTTTTCCTTCTAAATTTTACATTAATTTCAAATATATTTTTTTTATTCTAAAATATTATAATCTTTTTTCAATATATTATACATATAATATATTGAATTTTTTTGAATTAAAGTATATAATACGTTTGCTAAAAGGCTAATAAATAGTTTTTAAATACTAATGTAAAAGGAAGTGTAAATCACATTGACAAATTCAGATGTTCTTAATCAATATAAAAAAATACATATGCTAGGTATCGGCGGAGTTAGTATGAGTGGTATTGCAGAAATACTAAATCATTGGGGATTTACTGTTACAGGTTCAGACTTATCAGATTCCCCTACCCTTAACAGATTAAATTCTAATGGTATAAAATCAACAATTGGTCATGATTTAGACTCTTTGAGAAAATCCGATTTAGTTGTTTACTCTGCTGCCATCAACCCAAATGATGTTGAAATGTTAGAAGCAAAAAAACTAAATATTCCAACAATGGAAAGAGCTGATTTTTTAGGAGAAATAACAAAAACTTTTAAAAATACTATCGGAATTTCTGGTACTCATGGAAAAACAACAACAACTTCTTTAATATCTGTTTGCTTTGTTGAAGCAGGATTAGATCCAAACATTCAAGTAGGTGCAGATTTAAAAGAACTTAATGGAAACTATAGAACTGGAAATAGTGATTACTTTATACTTGAAGCATGTGAATATGTTGAAAGCTTCCTAAAATTTAGACCTAAAACTGAAGTTATCTTAAATATAGATAATGATCACTTAGATTATTTTAAAAACTTTGATAATATAAAAAATGCTTTTGTAAAATACACAAAACTACTTCCTGATGATGGATTATTAGTTGTAAACGCTGATGATGAAAACTGCTTAGCTTTAAGAGAATTTACAAAAGCTCAAAATATAACATATGGAATAAATAATAAAGAAGCTGATTTCATTGCAAAAAACATCACTTTTGATTCTAATGGATTCCCTACTTTTGATGTTTATTACAAAAATGAATTTTATGATACCATAAGTTTATCAATACGTGGAAGCCATAATGTTTTAAATGCCTTGGCAGCAATTTCTGTTTGCCATAATTATAAAATACCAAAAGAACATATAAAAAGTGCTTTGAAAAAATTTACAGGAGCTAGTAGAAGATTTGAGTTTAAAGGCAAATTAAATAATACTGTTTCTATTTTTGATGACTATGCACATCATCCAACAGAGATAACTGCAACAGCAAATGCTTTGAAAAAAATACAATTTAATGAATCATGGGTAATATTTCAGCCTCACACTTATAGCAGGACTATTCAACATCTAGATGAATTTGCAAAAGCTCTTTTACCTTTTGATAACATTATAATAACAGATATATATGCAGCTAGAGAAAAAAATATTTATGGAATTAGTTCAAAAGATTTAGCTGATAAATTAAAATCTATTGGAAAACCTGTTACCTATTTATCTGACTTTGAGGAAATTGCAAACTTAGTAAAATCTAAAGTAAAAGAAAATGATGTTATAATAACATTAGGAGCAGGAACAGTTACACAAATCGGTCCTATGATTTTAAAATAAAAAAGAATTGCAAAGCAATTCTTTTTTTATTTTAATCATTCATTATTCATCATTCACTATTCATTATTTAATTGTAATCATCTACACTCAAACTTGGATATACAAATTTGAAACTATTATTTGATAAATAATTATTGGCTATATGATTTCTATTAAAGCTATCTGAGCCCCTCAAAAAATATTTATACTTCATACTGTTTGTTAATATTCCTCCTGTTATAATAGGATCATCCCATGTAACATCTACTGCATACCACCTTTTGCCTAAAAATACATAATTCCATATGTGTTCCTCAGTTTCACCTTTTGAATTTGTTCCCTTTCCACTTACCAAAACACAAGGAATTCCTACTCCATCTAACAAATACTTGTAAGCTTTTGCATATCCTTCACAAACTACACATTTCTCCACTAAAGCTCCATATATATCATGAGTATGATTTCTTGATAGAGTTTGATCATATTCTAATTGTTCTACTAAAACATCATGTATCTGTTTTAACTTATCATAATCTGAGCCTTCAACCTTTGCTACAACATTATTTTTTATTGCTTCCAATTTTTTTTCATACTCATCTATATGTTCTGTTTTAACTCCATTAATTAAATAACTAACACCTTGCTCTGGACCTATATAAGCATTACAAACAGTTTTAGAACCTAATGTAGTACTTTCTATAGTTAAATAAAGTTTTGTTACATCTATAAAAAATACCATTGGATTATCTAAAGCTAAGGCATCCCAAGCAGCTTGAAAATCTACTTTCAAGTCTGCTTTTCCTTTTTCTGTTTGAAGAATATCATTAAATTTTGTTCCAAAATTAATAGTATATGAACCAGTTTTCATATTATCAAGGTTCTTTTCTATCATGTTATATATCATTTTACCATTATCCGTTAATTGATTATAAAAATAATAATTGGCGCCAGTTTCCTCTTTTCTTACTTGCTTAATTTCGATAGACTGAATATCATCAGCAGACAAAGAAATATTTGGAGCTGATGTATTTGGATTTGTAACTATCTCTACAGCTTTCTTTATAGATACTTTTACATCATCAACGCTTTCTTTAATGTTAATACCATTTTCTGTCATATGCATATATAAATAAATTGAACCACCAATAACAATTATCAATAATCCAATTGTAATTATTGTTAACAAAAATGAAAAAAAACTAAATTTTCTTTCTCTTCTCATATGTTTTCCATCCTTTATAGAATATTATAACCACAAAACTAATATATACCCATAATATTATTATACTACATATTTATTCCAATAGCTATATTTTTATAAAAAATGGGTATCATAATTTTATAATTTATTAATAATATTAAGAGATTTATTTTAAAAATTAATAATATACTAAGAGGAAGGTTTTTAATGATAAATTTTAGTTTCAATAAAAAACAGAAAAATTCTTTTAAACTCACCCAAACAGATTCATTTTACTCTCAACACAATAACACAAACCACTCTTTTAAGCATTTTAAAATAACAAAAAAATTCTTATTTTTCTTTTACCTAATACTATTTTTAGTTATTTGTTTAATATATACCTCTAATATAGAAGCAATACCGGATGATGTTATATTATTCTATGGAGAAAACCTAAATTTAAATACCCTATTCGGAATAAGCCTAGAAGAAACTTATTCCTCAAATCCAGGGCTTATATCAATAGGAAAAAATACTAGTATACAAGCATCCTCTAAATACGTTGCAGAAAGCAATCAAAAAGCTGGAAAATCTATTATAACTTTAAAGCTATTCAAGACCGTCCCCATAAAAGAAATTTCAGTAAATGTAATTCCAATAACAAAAGTAGTTCCGCTTGGTAATGTTGTTGGATTAAAATTGTATACAAATGGTGTTTTAGTTGTTGGAATGAGTGAAATTGATGGAAATGATAACAATAAATATAAACCATATGAAAGTACTGGTATTAAAGAAGGTGATATGATTATTGAAATAAATAAAAATACTATTACTTGCACAAATGATTTGATTCGTACTGTTGCAACTTCTGGAAATAAAGAACTCTCTATGAAATATGTACGAGATGGAAATGTTTTAGAAACTACTATTACACCTATAAAGAACTCAAAAAATGAATATAAACTAGGATTATGGGTTCGTGATACTGCTGCTGGAATAGGTACAGCTACATTTTATGATCCAGCTACAAGTACTTTTGCTTGTTTAGGGCATGGTATTCTAGATATAGATACAGAAGAGCTTTTAGATATTTCCTATGGTGAATTTATTACAACAAATATTACCTCTCTAATAAAAGGAGAAAAAGGTGTTCCTGGAAAGATACAAGGAACAATAGATTCTGGTATAAGCCTGGGTACAATATATAAAAATACTAACTTTGGAGTTTTTGGAATTATGAAAGATATTTCTAGCTTAAATATTGATACAACAAAAACATATCCCATTGCTCTTAGAAATGAAATAAAAACTGGTCCTGCTACAATAATGTGTACATTGCAAAACAATATTCGAAAAGAATATAATATAGAAATTGAAAAAATATTTTTAAATAATAATGAAAATAATAAAAGTATGCAAGTTAAAATAACAGACCCAGAATTGCTCAAAACCACTGGTGGTATAATTCAGGGCATGAGTGGATCGCCTATAATTCAAAATGGTAAAGTTATTGGAGCACTAACTCATGTTTTAGTTAGTGACCCTACCCATGGATATGGAGTTTTTGCGGATTTAATGGTAAAACAATCAATAGAGACAGATTAAAATCTGTCTCTATTAATTATTTTTATTGTGTTTGCTCGTTTATATATTGAGTTGACTTATATTGATGATATTTAATACGACCTGTAGCCAGAACTCTAGCTTTTTTTATAGGATCCGGTAAATTATCTGGATCTATAGAATCAATGTTTCTGCTAACAATACAATCATAGCAATCCAAAGAAAGATGCCTATAACAACTTAAATAATGATCCTTTTCCGGGTAATAAACTTTTTTTCCAGTACTATCAGATGATGCGTCACTATTTATAAAACCTTCTGTTAAGTAATTAACTGTATATGTATCAAATTCTGTTGAAGGATAGCCAGTTATGCTTGGTGCACTATTTAATTTATCACAATTAACTGTATGATGTTGTCCGCTGTTGTCAATTTCGCTTTGTGGATTTACTACATAATATATACTTTCATCAGATACATACATTTGATTATTAGTGCTTGTAACAATAGCATAATTATTATAAGTTTTAAAACCTATTGGCATACCTTGAACAAAACTTATCATTGATATATTTGTTAAAACTTTGTTCCATTCATTTTCACTAATTACTGGCATTGCAAACTCAGCCATTCCAGATGCATTAGCATAATTTGAAATTGCAACATTTAAATTATATGTAATTGAATTTTGCATTACACTTAATTTATGTTGAATAAAAGCTGATTCTTCGTTTTTACCTTTTGCCGCATCTAATATATTAGTAGCATCATTCTTAAAAATATAATATGGATTGTCCATATCTTCTATCTCTGTTAGTTTTTTACCTTCTGGTGTTATCATAGTTTTAGCCATTATACCTTTATTAAAAGTTTTTCCAACCCAGTCTGAAAAGTCATAAGCGTCTTGATAGAATTTCTGAGCACTATTATCTTCTAATAAATTATTCCAATTACTTACATGATATTGATTTTGTTCATCCTTATTACTAGGAACAACTCCTCTTTCTATCTCTTCTTTAAATGTAGCTTCAGGATTATCTATTCTAATTGCATGTCCTGTATTATCATATGTATACCACTTATTTAGATATTTTTCTGCTCCTTCTGTAGGCGTATAATCACCAACGATACTGTCCGCATAATAATATTTTTGATTATTTTTATAATAATATTTGCACTTTAATGTTATTTTGTGTGGATCACTTGAAATAACCTCTCCACTTGAATTAGTAGTTCCATCCGGCAAAACAATGCCTGTAAGAGCATCTGGATGTCCTGTAAGATCAGATGGGTTTATATATCCATCCACATTAAAATCTTCTTCGTAAAAAGAAAGAGTTTCATATAAAGTTTCTGTATCTAAAGTTACGCCATTATATTTAGTAACTTTTTCTATTTCAACTGGGTTTCCCTCTTCGTCTTTGCTATACTTACTTTTTACTTTTTCAGTACCAAATTCAATAATATCGTCTGTATCTATATCTATCAAGTATCCAGATTTAGCTACATAATTTCCATTAATTGTACCTGTTATTGTAATATAATTATCAAGCGAATAATTTATTACAACATCATACTTCTTAGCACCCACACCATCATTTTTATATCTAGCAGAATAATATATATATGGTTTTAAAACATGCTTATTATGAGAATACCCATCATCATCTGCTTGATTTTCTGTTGTTGGTGCATATATATAATATCCATCATACATTGTAAAAAGAAGTGCTGGCACATATACTAAAACATCTGAATTATCATACCCTGAAACATTAAAGTTTGAAGCAAATGAATTTGCAAAAGTATTTATAGAAGCTTGAATGTTTCTTCTTTGAGATTGATCTAGATCATTTGTAGCATCTCCAAAAGTATTAAGTTCGAAAGCTTCAATTGCATCTCTAGTTGCTGTAACTATTCTAGTATCAAATGTTGATTGCATTGATACAGTTGATACTTGATATCCAACATATGTTGAAAAAACTAATGATATTGGAATTATTATTATTGCAAATACTAGTGCCATATTTGGTAATTTCATATTTATTTCACCTATCTTTACTTTTGTATTATTTTCAGTTAATTTTATTTAAATATATATACTTTTCCAATGAAAAATTGCTCATTTAATTCATACCTATATAAATTGTATAAATAATAAAGAGATTAGTCAATACTAATCTCTTTATTTTTAAAATTAAATTTTGGCTATTTTACATAAATTTTCTATTTTATAATCTCTCTACTCTCCACTTGTTCCAACAACAGCTGCTTGTTGTGCTGCTATTTGATAAGAATCTGATGTTGTTGAATAGAATGCTGATTGTAAAGTTTGGAATAAAGTTTGATTACTATTCTTTACAGTAACTGTGACTATATCTCCCTTTTTCAAAACATAACTTTGATCCTTACTTAATTCTTTTTCTACTTCGTTTGTAAATACGCTATAATACTCTTGCTCTCCTGTTTTTGTAGGATTAACTGTTGTTGTTTTTTTAGAAGGATTTCCATCACTTTTTCTAATTTCATATTCTACATCATAAGAATTTCCAGTAGAATAAATTGTTTTAATAAATTTATCAGTTTCTTCTGGTGAAATCACTCCTGTTGAACTTATTGTTGAAACATAATCTGCAACTGCTGTTTGTACAGCTTGTTGAGCTATTTTATCGTTTTGACCAGCCATATTTAATACTGGAAAAACAAACATCATTATAGCCCCCAATATAATACATATTACAATTACTATTGTATCTCCCATAATAATACCTCCCAATTTATATTATATATACCTTTTATTATCTCATCTTTTGCAACTATAATATCTTCTATATATCTTGTTCAACATAGAAAATTTCTAATTTTGTACTTTCTCTTTTTTCAGAGCTGTTGCCTTCTGCTGTTTTTTCACCTTCTGGTGTTACTTGTTGTGTATAGTCGTCGTTCATATACTCAGTATCCTGCTCTATTACGTATTCTGTAAACTTCTTGTCCTTTAATAGATATATTAATCCTTTATCTTCATCATATAGCCTATATTCATTAATACCAAAAGTCTTTGTACCACCATAAAAATCAGCTTCTAATCTTTCTGCCTCAAAACTTTTCCATGGGTTGCCATAATACTCATTACCTGCACTGTCCCCTAATTGTTTATATGTATATAACTTTTTAATTTTATCATCTAATGCTTCACTATATTGACAATTTGAGCCTATTTCAGTTTTATCTGCATATCTATGATAATCATTTGTAATATAGTCATTGTCAACAACGTTCGCCAAGTTATTTAATTTTCTTAGTACTGTTATTACATAATCTATATATTTTGAATAATTAACATATGCATTATAGTGAGTTACATTTTTATCATCTGGGTTATATGCATCATGATTTTTTATTTGATTTGCAACATTGCTAGCCTCTTGATCATATCTTGCTATGATTTTTCCGTTTTTATCAATTATAGTTACTGCATATTTTTTAATACTATATGTGTATACAGTTGGTATTATGGTTTCTAGTCCTACTGTTCTATGCTCACCACGGTATTTTTCATGGTCTAAATATGTAATTTTATCCATGCCAAAGAAAATTTGCTGTGCTGTAGCATTTGCTTGTGATAGCAATGAAAAAGCTATTGCTAGTGCTATTACAAATACTATTACGGCAAAAGCCATTTTTAAGGCATCAAATGCATTTTCCATTTTATCACATCCATGTTTATTTAAATCTTTAGTTTTACTGTTTTTTACGCACAATAACCTTTCTTAACAAACTCTTATCAAATTTGCTAAGAATGAGTATTGCTGCGGGCGAGCCCTGCTCGCCCCTACAATGTTTACATACTTATATTTGCTCCGTGTTATTCTTCCACCATTTTCATAGTCAAAAGTAATATTATAGTATGTTCTATTTTGAATTTGTGATGTTGGGTAATAAACTCCATCGTCTGATTTAGTAACCAAAGAGCTATTAATTTCTACCCTAACACCTGACCTTTCATTACTTCTATTAACTTCTGCAATTAATTCTTTTACTCTAGAACCTGACTGTTTATCTTTAAATTTATCAAACTGATTATTAAAATTTGTAATCTCTTCAGTTGTCCATTTACTATGGGCAGCTCCATTAAGTTTGCCTGCATTTCTAAATAAATACATGCCTCCAGAGATTACTAAAATTATAATTAAAGCAGTTCCTGCTATAATTAGAGCTTTTGATGCATTTTCCATAACAACTCACCTATTAACCCTTACTAAGTCGCATTTGTTATATTGTTTCCACCATCTTCTTTAATTTCAATATTAGTAATAACACCATTATTATCTGGCACCATTGTTATTGTATATGTTTTTGCATTTTTTACATTATAGTTATCTGCTATGTTTGAACCGTTAATCTGTACTTGAACATTTTCTTTACTTGCATTATTTGTACGCACAGCACTAAGCAATGCTTGTACAGTTGATCCTGATTTGTTTCCAGCATACATATCAAATTTTGAATTATGTATTGTTTTTTCTTGATCTGACATATTTGATGTTGCTGTGTTTATTACACCATTTGCACTTTTGAATACCATCATTCCTATAGCAATTAATAAAATAGCAATTAATATAGCTCCTGCTATTAATAGAGCTTTTGACGCGTTCTCCATATACGTCCCCTCCTCCTATTTTTCATAAAAACTTATCTATCAATTTTTTATTTACCAATATAAATTAGTTTGTTGTGTTTGTTATATTGTTTCCACCATCTTCTTTAATTTCAATATTAGTAATAACACCATTATTATCTGGCACCATTGTTATTGTATATGTTTTTGCATTTTTTACATTATAGTTATCTGCTATGTTTGAACCGTTAATCTGTACTTGAACATTTTCTTTACTTGCATTATTTGTACGCACAGCACTAAGCAATGCTTGTACAGTTGATCCTGATTTGTTTCCAGCATACATATCAAATTTTGAATTATGTATTGTTTTTTCTTGATCTGACATATTTGATGTTGCTGTGTTTATTACACCATTTGCACTTTTGAATACCATCATTCCTATGGCAATTAATAAAATAGCAATTAATATAGCTCCTGCTATTAATAGAGCTTTTGACGCATTCTCCATATACGTCCCCTCCTCCTTTGTTTTCTTATTTAAAAACTTATTATTTTTATATTTTATCTTTGGTTTTTTGTAACCAAATTTAATGTCTAAGGTAATTTAAATTTTTACTCTTCATTTTGCTCTATTATTATTTTGCTGACTTGTCCTGTTTTTTGATGATATTCTATATTAGAGCATTTGAAGGATGCTGTGTTGTAGTTTGATAAAAAGCTTGATATTCCTAATTTGTTTACAGCTTCCATTTGATATGTATTGTATATTACTTCGTTTTCTTCGTTGTAGGATATCATGTTTAGTTCTACCCTTATTGTTGTTTCTTCGTTGTTTATGTAAAATCCCTTTTCATCTTTTGGGATTGAATTTTTTTCATTGTTTTCTATTGCTCTGTTTATTATTGTTGCAATATCTGTTCCTGATATTTCTTTGTTTAAATACATTTCAAATTGATTGTTGAAATTTTCTGCTTTTCGCTGTTTTGCTATTGCATTTGATATGTTTACATATAATACTAGCACTATTATAAAAACTGCTATTAATATATATAATACTGTTTTTTTCATGCAAAACTTACCCCTCTCTTTATTATACTACATTTAATTAGTTTTTGCAACCTGTTACCCTAAAATGCCATTTTCTAATTGTATAAGTGTCAATGATGTGAAACATAAAAAATAATTTAAATCATATTATTATGTTTTATCTTATATATCCAATC
>CANQSV010000025.1 GCA_947626605.1 uncultured Clostridia bacterium
TTTATTCTATTGCTTTTTTCAATAATAAGTAATAAAATATCTCTATATTATTAGGGGGAAATTTTAATGAGAATTTTATTAGATGCTATGGGAGGAGATAATGCTCCAGATGCAGTAATTAGAGGTGTTGTAAAGGCTATAAACGAAATTGAATCAGATGTAGTTTTAATTGGAAAAGAAGAAATATTAAAATCTAGAATAAAAGAATTATATGGAAAAGATGATATAAAAGAAATTTCTGAAAAATTAAGTATATATAATGCTACTGATACTATAGAGATGGAAGATATTCCAACAGTAGCAATTAAAAAGAAAAAAGATTCTTCAATGGTAGTAGGCTTTAATCTTTTAAAAGAAGAAAAAGGGGACGTATTTGTGTCTGCAGGAAATTCAGGAGCTTTATTAACAGGTGCAACTCTATTGGTAGGAAGAATAAGAGGAATAGATAGACCAGTTTTAGCACCAATGCTTCCATCATATAAAAAGAGTGTAATGTTAGCAGATGCAGGTGCTAATACAAATTGTAAGCCAATAAACTTAATACAATTTGCTCAAATGGCAACTATATACCTTAAAAATACATATAATATAAAGGATCCTAAAATAGGATTATTAAATATTGGAACAGAACCTACAAAAGGAAATGATTTAGTAAAAGAAACATATAATTTGTTAATGGAACATCATGAAGAATATGGAATAAATTTTGTAGGAAATGTTGAGGGAAGAGATGCTTTTACTGGTGAAATAGATGCTGTAATTACAGATGGTTTTACAGGAAATGTATTTTTAAAAACTGTTGAAGGCTTAGGTAGATTAGTAAAAAGATCGCTAACAGAAAATCTTAAAGCAAATATATTAACAAAAATTGCAGCTATACCAGCACTTCCTAGTATAAAGAAGTTTGCTAAAACTATGGATTATAAAGAATATGGAGGAGCTTTGTTTTTAGGAGTAAAAAAACCAGTAATAAAAGCGCATGGTAGTAGTGATGAAAAATTATTCTATTATACTGTAAAACAAGCAGAAGATTTTGTAAAAAGTAAATCTGTAGAAATGATGAAAGAAGAATTTGAAAAAAAAGTGTAAAACATATTGACTTTTTATATATACTATAATATAAGAAATATATAAGTTTTTACAATTTATAGAGGAGGTGAACTTATAATGAGTTCAGAAGAAATTTTTGAAAAAGTAAAAGGTATTATTGTAGAACAATTAGGAGTATCAGATTCAGCAGTTAATTTAGAAGCATCTTTTATAGATGACTTAGGAGCAGATTCACTAGATATAGTAGAATTAATAATGGCTTTAGAAGAAGAATTTGATATGGAAATTCCAGATACAGATGCTGAAAAGATTTCAACAGTTAATGATGTTGTTGAATATATAAAAGAAAATGCATAAGAAAAAAAGATGAAAGGTTAAAACCTTTCTTTTTTTTGTGTGTAAATTTTGTGTAAATGTTATACAATGTAAAAGCATAAAATGTAGAGAAAAATGTAGGGGTCGGCGTCCACGACGACCCGGCAGCATAGAAACAATAGAGATGTTAATACAAATATAATAAATAAGTGAGCATTGCTCACCAGAAAAAATATAAGATTTTACAATATAACTAAAATAACATTTGCAAATATTGTAAAAAAGTATATAATAGATGTATGATAAAAAAGGGAGGTGAATAAAAAAGTGGATATCGAGTTGTTCGAAAAAAGCATTGGGTATAATTTTAAAAATAAGAATTTATTAAAAACAGCATTAACTCATACATCATATGCATATGAAAAAGGAGTTGAGAGTAATGAAAAATTAGAATTCTTAGGAGATAGTATATTAGAATTTATAAGCAGTGAATACTTATACAATAATTATTCTAAACTAAAAGAAGGAGAAATGACTAAAGTTAGAGCTACAGTTGTATGCGAAAATAGTTTATACAAAATAGCTATAAAGCATAATTTTAGTGATTTCTTGTATTTAGGGAAAAGTGAAAAAGGAGATAACAATGATAAAAAAGCGATACTTGCAGATAGTGTAGAAGCAGTTATTGCAGCAATATATTTAGATTCAAATATAGAAGAGGTAAAAAAATTTATAATAGAAAACTTGAAGGATTCTATAAAAGTTGCAAGTGAAAATGTAGGAATTAAAGATTATAAAACAGTACTTCAAGAAAAATTGCAAGAACATGGAACAGTTAATATAAAATATAATATTATTAGCGAGAATGGTCCGGATCATGATAAAACATTTGTAGCACAAGTAGAGTGTAATGGAAAGATTCTAGGACAGGGCGAAGGAAAAAGTAAAAAAAATGCAGAGATGATGGCTGCAAAACAAGCTTTGGAGGTGAAACATGAGAACACAATATAACATACCTATATTTATCCCTCATGTAGGATGTAAGAATGAATGCACATTTTGTAATCAGAGAAAAATTAGTGGAAAAGAAAAAATGATTACAGAAGAAGAATTAAGAAAAACTATTGAAGAATACTTAGAAAGCTTTAAAGATCCAAAAGCGTATAAAGAGATTGCTTTTTTTGGTGGAAGTTTTACAGGAATTGATATAGAAGATCAAGAAAGATTGCTTAAAGTAGCAAATGAATATATAAAAGATAAAAGAATAGATGGAATAAGAATTTCAACAAGACCAGATTATATTGATAGAAAAATTTTAAAGATGTTGAAAAAGTATCATGTTAAATCTATAGAATTAGGAGTTCAGTCTACAAATGATTATATATTGCAGAAATGTAAGAGAGGACATACTTTTGAAGACATAAAGAGAGCATCAAAACTTATAAGAAGATATAGATTTAATTTAGGTCACCAAATGATGATAGGATTACCAGAGAGTACAAAAATAGATGAAATAAATACAGCAAAACAATTAATTAAATTAAAACCTAAGATGATTAGGCTTTATCCAGTTTTGGTAATAAAAGATACTGAATTAGAAAAAGAATATTTAGAAGGAACATATAAACCAGTATCTCTAGCTCAGGCAGTAGAAACATGCAAAGAACTTGTTTATATGTTTGATAAAAAGAAAATCAATATAATTAGAATAGGTCTTCAGAACACAGATAATATAACTGATCCGGAGGCTAACGGAAGTGATGTTGTCGCAGGACCATATCATCCTGCTTTTGGACAACTTGTTGAAGACAGTATTTGGTATGATTGTATAGTTAATAAAATCAAAAAGATAAGTGCTAAAGTTAAAGAAGTTGAAATAAAAGTTAATAAACAAGATGTTGGTAATGTAATTGGTCATAAGAAATCAAATATCATAAAGCTAAAAGAAACATATGATGTTGATGCACAAGTAACAGGAGTTGATTATCTAAAACCAGGACAATCAGAAATAAATGTAATAGATACATATAACAATTAAAAAAAGAAAATTTAGAAAGTATTAATGCTTTCATACAAGAATAAATCACCTATATTTGCAAATAATAGCAATATAGGTGATTTTTTATGGAAAAAAGGCAAATAAGAAAATTGAAAAGAATAATAAACTTAAGAAATTCTTCTATTGATGTAATTAGAATTATAATAGGTACATTAATTATGAGTATAGGAACAACAGGATTTTTATTGCCTAATAAATTGTCGTTCGGAGGAATGACAGGATTTGCTACGTTGTTACATTATATATTTAAATTTCCAATAGGAACTGTAGTTTTAGTTCTTAATATTCCGTTATTTTTATTAGCTTTTTTTAAATTTGGAAAACGATTTGGTATAAAATCAATTATGGGAACCTTATTTTTATCTTTATTTTTGAATATGTTAGAAAATATTTCTGCTATAACAAATGACAGATTTTTGGCATCAATAGCAGGTGGAATAATGGTAGGCTTAGGAACAGTAATAGTTTTTAATGCAAATGCAACAACTGGCGGAAGTGATATAGTTGTAAAATATATAAAAAGAAAGTTTCCAACTTTTAAAACTGGTAGTATAACTACAATAATAGATACAGTTATTGTTTTGGCTAATATAATTTTTTTGAAGGATATTGAAATTGGACTTTATTCTGCAATAGCAATAATAGTAGTTGGTAGAGTAATAGATACAGCATATGAAGGCATTGGGTTTAGTAAGGCAATTTTTATAATTTCAAAGAAATATACTGAAATTGCAAAAACAATTAATTTTGAATTAGAAAGAGGTGCTACAGGTATATATTCAAAAGGTATGTATACGAATACAGATAATATGATGTTACTTTGTGTAGTTGGAAGAAATGAAGTGAGTTATGTAAGAAAAATTGTATCTAAAATAGATCCTAAAGCTTTTATGGTAATATCGAACACCAGAGAAGTATTTGGACAAGGATTTAAAAGTTAAAAATATGAATCGAGGATTACAAATAACCATATAAACGGATGTTTTACACAAAAATATAAAAATAAAGCCAATATATGATTGACTTTGACATATTGGAGTGGTATAGTATGTATGTCGTTAGTGGCTTTTTCATATTACTTCCTTGTGTTGTATCTTCTGGTATTATAGTAATATAATACTAGAAAACTACTGCATGAGGGGGTGAATCATATGAATTGGTTTTTACTGTTGGTGGGTGTCGGTTTTATTGTTCTGTGTAGTTCTGTACTTATACGGTATTGCAGGAATATTTAAATACATAATAAAAATAGACAATAAAAAAATTGAGGTAGCACCCGCTAAGGCAACCCCAAAAACTAATGATAAGGAATGAGCTTTTTAGCTTGTTCCTTTATTTTATTATATTATATGCAATACTATTTCTCTTATTGCTGTATTTATTATACTACAATATAATAAATATTGTCAACTAAAAAAAATTGTGGCATCAAACTCAAATATATGCTAAAATAGGACTAGAAACTTTAATTAGGAGAGACTATAAAATGAATAAAAATGTTTATGAGGATTTAAAAGAACAAACATATATTATTGAGAATATAAAATCTTTTGAGCCAAAGCATATTTTTGAATGTGGGCAGTGTTTTAGATGGAATTTAGATGAGAATGAAAACTATATAGGTGTTATAAAAGATGGCGTTCTAAAAGTAGAAAAAAAAGAAAATAAAATTATTATAACAGGTGTTATAATTGATAATAAAGATATAAAAGATATATGCAAAGAATACTTTGATTTAGATAATAATTACGAAGATATAAAAATGAAATTATCTAAAATAGATGATAATTTGAAAAACAGCATAGCTTATGGATATGGAATTAGAATTTTAAAACAGGATTTATGGGAAACTATAATTTCTTTTATAATTTCAGCCAATAATAATATACCAAGAATAAAAGGGATAATAGAAAGACTTTCTAAAAATTATGGAAAAGAAATAATATGGAATAACAAATCATATTATACATTTCCAACTAAAGAAGACCTTTCAAATGTAAGTGTAGATGAGTTAAGAAAATTAGGCTTAGGTTTCAGGGATAAAAGAGTATATGATACTACTCACATATTATTGGAAAATTCAAAAATTTTAGAAAATTTAGAAAAAGAAGAAAATACTGAAAAAGTAAGAGAACAGTTATTGGAACTACCAGGTGTGGGACCAAAAGTTGCAGACTGTATAATGTTATTTGCTTTAAAAAGGTTTGAAGTTTTTCCTATAGATGTATGGGTAAGAAGAGTAATGAATGATTTATATATTAAAGAAGAGGATGAGACAAAAGTTAATAAAAGACAAATAGAAAATTTAGCAAAAGAAAAATATAAAAAATTAGCAGGATTAGCACAGCAATATTTGTTTTATTGGAGAAGAGAAGCATAATATAGATTGAAGGAAATCAGAGGAGAAAATAAATTATGGGGTTAAGAATAATTTATGGAAGAGCTGGTTCTGGGAAAAGCCAGTTTTGTTTTAATGATATAAAAGAAAAAATTAATAAAAGTAGAAATGATTATGAAGCATCTAAAATATATATAATAACTCCAGAGCAATTTTCATATACTGCAGAGAAAAAGTTATTAGACACATTAGAAGAAGGGGCAGCAATTAATGCAGAAGTCTTAACTTTTGAAAGAATGGCACATAGGGTTTTAACAGAAATAGATGGAAATAATGAAGTAGCATTATCAAAGTCTGGAAAAGCAATGCTTATTTACAATTTACTTTTGGACAATAAGGGAAAATTGAAATTTTTAGGAAAAACAGATGAAAATATAGAGTTAGTAGCAACTGCAATAACAGAATTTAAGAAACATAATGTTACAGTTGAAGTTTTGGAAAAGGCAATAAAAGAAACAGAAGATAAATATCTAGAAATCAAATTATCTGATTTAAAATTAATGTATGAAAAATTTCAAGAAAGCATAGCAGATAATTTTATAGATGAAAATGATAATTTAACTAAATTAGTAAATAAGCTTGATTATACTAATATGTTTGATAATACAATTATATACATAGATGAATTTGCAGGTTTTACTAGTCAAGAATATAAAATAATAGAAAAACTATTATTAAAAGCAAAACAAGTAAATGTTACAATATGTACAGATTCAGTTGAATTTAGCAAAATAAAAGAATCAGACATATTTTATGAAAATAAGAAAACTTTAAAAAAGTTGGCTGAATTGTCAAAAGAAGAACAAGTGGAGTTAGTACCATTAGCACAGCTACATAGATTTAAAAATAAAGAATTACTTCATTTAGAGCAAAATTTATATAAAATTCCATATTCGAAATATGAGGAAGAGTTAGAAAATATAGAATTATTCTTAGCAAATAATCAATATTCTGAAATTGAAAATATAGCTAAACAAATAGAGAAAAAAGTTAGAAACGAAGGATATAGATATAAAGAAATATCTGTTATAACAAAAAATATAGATATGTATTCAGGATTGATTAAAGCAGTATTTTCAAAATACAATATACCTGTATTTATAGATGAGAAAAAAGATTTGAATCAAAATGTATTAGTAAAATTTATACTTGCACTTATAGAAATCTTTTTGAAGAATTGGTCTTATGAAGCAATGTTTAATTACATAAAAACAGGATTGTTGAATGTTAATGAAGAAGAAATATGGCTTTTAGAAAACTATGTTTTAAAATGGGGAATCAAAGGAGAAAAATGGTATAAATCAGAATGGGATTTTGGAGAAGAGAATAATTCAAAAATAATAGAAATTAGAGACAGAATAGTAAATCCTCTAGTGAAATTCAAAGACAATATATATGCTAAAAAGGATATAGAAAATATTACAAAAACTATATATCAATTTTTAATTGATAATAGAATAGATAAGAAAATTGCAGAAAAGATTGATGAATTAGAAAGTATTGGGCAATTAGAGTTGGCAAATGAATATAGAACAAGTTATGATATAATAATAAATCTTTTAGATGAAATTGTAATGGTATTTGGAAAAAGTAAAATATCCTTTGAAAAGTATATTGAATTATTAAAAGTAGGTTTGAAAAGCAGTGAATTAGGTAAAATTCCCGCTAATTCAGATGGAATAATAATAGGTGATGTTGATAGGTCAAGAAGTCATAAAGTAAGAATGATATATATAATAGGTTTAAATGATGGTTCTTTTCCAAATGTAAATCGTGATGAGGGGTTCTTAAATGACAAAGATAGAGCAATTTTAAAAGATAATGGAATAGAACTTGCAAAAGGTACTGTGGAATTATTATATGATGATAATTTCAATATATATAAGGCATTAACAACAGCAGAAGAAAAAATTTATTTATCATATGCATCAGCAGATAGTGATGGAAAATCCTTGAGACCTTCTATATTTGTAACAAAACTAAAAAGAATATTTACTAAGTTACATGAAAAAAGTGATATAATAGAGCAATCAGAAAAAATTTTAAATAAAAACTCAACTTTTGATGAATTATTAATAAATATTAGAAATTATAAAGATGGAAAAACAATAAATCCTTTATGGTTTGATATATATGAAATATACAAAAATGATGATGCTTGGAAAGAAAAACTAGAAAAATCTATTAAAGGTTTAAATTATACTAACAATCCTAAAAGAATAAATAAAAAAAATATTGATAAACTATATGGAGATGTACTTAAAACTAGTGTATCAAGACTAGAACAGTATAGAAGTTGCCCTTTTTCATTCTTTTTAAAATATGGTTTATCAGTAAAAGATAAAAATACTTTTAAAGTCCAAAATATCGACACTGGTAGTTTTATGCATGAAACAATAGATAGTTTCTTTAATATAATAAGTGAGAGAGAAATAAACATAAAAGAAATAACAGAAGAAGAATTAGAGCAGATTATTGAAATGATAATTTATGAAAAATTAGGTTTAAAAAAGAATTATATATTTACAAGTACAGACAAATATAAAATATTAGTATATAGATTGAAAAAACTTATAAAAAGGGCAATGAAATATATTATAGCTAGTATAGTAGCAAGTGAGTTTGATGTATTAGGAAATGAAGTAGAATTTAGAGACGGATCTAATTATCCATCAATAGTACTCGAATTAGAAAATGATAAAAAGGTGGAAATTACAGGTAAAATAGATAGAATAGACATTGCAGAAAATGATGAGGGAAGATATATTAGAATAATAGATTATAAATCATCTACTAAAAAGATTGACTTAAATCAAGTTGTAGCTGGACTTCAAATACAATTACTAACATATTTAGATGCTGTAACCAAAATAGAAAAAGCAGAGCCTGCAGGAATATTATATTTTAATCTAATAGATCCAATTGTAAAAACATCCAAAAATCTATCAGATGAAGAGATTGAAGATGAGATTAGAAAACAATTCAAAATGCAGGGGCTAATTTTAGCTGATGTTAATGTAGTAAGAATGATGGATAAAAACATAGAGCAGGGAAAATCATCAAATGTTATACCAGCATATATAGATTCAAAAGGAAATGTTAGCAAATCAAAGTCTAGTGCAGTTGATAAAGAAGAATTTGAAGGCTTGCAAAAATATATAAATAAAGTAATAAAAGAAATTGCAAAAGAAATTTTAGTTGGAAATATAGATTTAAAACCATACAATAAAAAAGGGAAAACTCCATGTGAGTATTGTGAATATAAGCCAATATGCCAATTTAATTCAGGTGTATGCAAAAATTCATATAATTATATAGATAATATGAATAAAGATGTAATACTGGAAATGATTAAAAATCAAAAAAGCGAAAAAGGAGATTAGAATGAAAGATTTATCTAATGAAAATATAATCCATGTAAAAAATGGCGATATAGAATATATACAATTTAAAAAACTTTTAGAATATAATGATGAGATTGAACATTGCTTTACTATAAAACCATTGGATTTTGGAGATAATGCAAAAGCTACAGCAAATCCAGAGAAATATAAAAAACAATATGAAAAATTATGCGATTGTTTAGGATGGGATGTAAATAAAATTATAAGACCATATCAAACTCATACAGATATTGTAAGGAGCATAAAACAAAATGAAAATATTCAATATGGAATATTTCCAGAAAATTTAAAAGATGTTGATGGAGTTGTAACAAAAGAAAAAGATACGATTCTTGCAACAGCATCTGCAGATTGCATTTTACTATTATTTTATGACCCTATAAAAAAAGTAATTGCAAATACACACTCAGGTTGGCAAGGAACTTTAAAACAAATAAGTGTAAATACAATAAAGAAAATGACAGATGAATATGGATCAAACCCTAGTGATATTATATGTTGTATGGCACCAAGTATTTCAAAAGCTAATTTTGAAGTAGAAGAAGATGTGTATGAAAAGTTTTATAATAAATTTAAGAATCTAAGACGTGTAGATGAGATTTTCGAAAAAGGTGAAATAAAAGAAGAAAAGCAAAAATATCATATTGACACAGTATTAATAAATAGAGTTATATTAGAAGACATGGGACTAAAAAGTGAAAACATTGTAGAGTCAAAAATATGTACAGTGAAAAATTCTGATATAGTACATTCTTTTAGAGTAGATAAGGAAAATTCAGGAAGAAATAATGCTTTTATAATGTTAAAGTAGGAGGATTTTATCTATGTTGCCAAGTAAATTAAAAAAGGAAGATGCAATTTGGGGCAACATAGATAATAAGATTGTTATTCCTATTGGTGTAAATGCACATATTGATACAACAAAAGATAGAAAAATCAAAATGATGGAGAAGTGTGTTGAATAAAGGAAGGAATGATGGTTTATATGTATAATACATGGGAAGAACTAGAAGAAGCTATTAAAGGTTGTAGAGGTTGTAAATTACATACGAATAGAACTAACATAGTATTTGGTACAGGAAATCGAGAAGCGGATTTAATGTTTATAGGAGAAGGACCAGGTGCTGATGAGGATAGATTAGGAGAACCTTTTGTTGGAAGAGCAGGACAACTTATGAATGAAGCTTTTCTAGCATTAGGAATAGATAGAAAAGAAGTATACATAGCAAATATTGTAAAATGTAGACCACCATCAAATAGAAATCCAGAGGATGATGAAGCATCTGTATGTATAAACTATTTAAGAAATCAGGTTATTTTGGTAAAACCTAAAATAATAGTTTTATTAGGAAGTGTAGCTTTAAAAAATATATTAGGAAAGGAATATGGGATAACAGATACAAGGGGAAAGTGGATTGAAAAGAAAGGAATAAAATATATGCCAACTTTTCATCCAGCAGCTTTATTAAGAGATGATTCAAAGAAAATCTTTTTCTGGAAGGATTTAAAAGAAGTAAAAAAAGCAATGGAATGAAATTTTTTTTATTAAAATATAGGAGGTAAAAATGAAATATAATTTAGAAGAAATAAAAGAAAAAGCAAAATATTGTTTAAATTGCAAGAATAAACCATGTAGCCAAGCTTGTCCATTAGGTAACAATATACCAGGTTTTATAGAACAAATAAAAAATGAGAATTATGAAGAAGCTTTTAATATATTATTAGAAACAACAATATTATCTCCTATATGCGGAAGAATTTGTCCTCATAAAAAACAGTGTGAGGGATCATGTGTTAGAGGAATAAAGGGAGATAGTGTAAATATAGGAGCATTAGAAGCTTTTGTTGGAGATCTTGCTATTGAAAATAATTGGTATGACAAAATAAAAGCATCAAAAGATTCTAAAAATAAAAAAGTAGCTGTTATCGGAGCAGGTCCTTCAGGAATAATGGCTGCCTATGAGTTAGCTAAAAATGGAATTAGTGTAACTATGTTTGAAAAACAAGAAAAAATAGGAGGAATATTAACTTATGGTATTCCTGAATTTAGATTAGAAAAAAAATATATTGATGTATTAGAAAGAATATTAATAAATTTAGGAGTTGATATAAAGTATAATTATAAGTTTAAAGGACAAGCAGATTTGGACGAGTTAAAGAAAGAATTTGATTCTGTTTTATTATCATTTGGTGCAAATATCTCTTCAAAAATGGGCATAGAGGGAGAAGACTTAATAGGTGTATATGGAGGAAATGAACTTCTAGAAACAAAAGATTTTCCAGATTGTAATAATAAAAATATTGCTGTAATTGGTGGCGGAAATGTTGCAATGGATGTATCTAGAACATTAAAAAGATTAGGTGCAAGTAAAGTTACAGTAATATATAGAAGAAGTAGAAAAGAAATGCCAGCAGAGCAAAAAGAGATAGAAGAAGCGGAAAGAGAAGGTATAGAATTTTTATTTCAAAATAATATTTTAAAAATATTTGGAAATGAAGATAAGAAAGTAAATAAAATAGAATGTATAAAAACTGAATTGGTACAAAAAGAAGGAGAGAAAAGGCTTGTGCCAATTAATATAGAAAATAGCAATTATTATTTAGATATGGATTATGTAGTAATGGCAGTAGGTTCTAAGGTAGATGACAATATTGTAAATAACTTACAACTAGAAAAAAATAAATGGAATAATATTAAAATTGATGAAGAATATAAAACTAGTGATGATAAAGTATTTTCATGTGGCGATTTAGCTGGTATTAAAGCTACTGTAGCTTGGGCAGGACAATCAGGAAAAGAAGCAGCAAAAAAGATTGAAGATATGTTATAACATATCTTCATTTTGTTTTTCGGGTCGTCGGTGCTGAGGCTGTTAAGGTTTCAAAATTATTATGCTTATACTCTTAATTATACATTAAATAGGGAGGAATCTAATCACTAATGTTAATTTAGATTCCTCCCTTTTAAGATAATTATAAGGAGACTAAAATTTTGATTTTACGAAAATTTTAGTTTTTTTCATAAGTTAGTTATTATTATTATATTTTTCTACTGGATTTTCATTGCCTGAAATCAAAGCTTTAATCTTCCTAAAAAGTGTAGAAATAATATTGCTTTTAACAGGAGTTAAAGCATTTGATTCAATTCCATATTTCTTATCTACTTTTGTTATAATATTTGCAGAGAATACTTCAAAATCTTTATGAGTTTCATTAGTTCCAACAAGATTTTGAAAATTTGATAAAGCTTTTTTAAATTTTTCTGCATCTGTTTTTTCTTGTAATGCTTTGAAGTACTTATTAAAATAAGATGTATATATTAATTTTTGTATTCCCATAAATACTGTAACTATTTTTTCTTTAATTTTTGCTATTTTTGAATTTATTTTATCTATTTCTTTATCTGAAACATCACTTACTAATTTTGCAGACCAAGAAGATAAAGTATCTTCAAGTTCCATTAAATAATCTATATTTAATTCAATAGTTTCATAAGCAGAAACAGAAGTTAATTCAATAAATTTATTCTTAAAATTATTATTACTATGAAGTGTACTCTCAAATAAAGTACCTAATCCAGTTACTTGAGCCATTTGATTTACTAGGCAACATTCTAATGGATAATATGTAGGACTAGTAGTTGGGAGTTCTATACCATAGTATTTTACTGTGTCTGACTTTGCATTATCACATTTTGTAGTTATTAATTGAACAGCAGCTTCATTTAATGCAATACCAGGTTGTTTTGCTTTACTAAAATTACATAAACCTAAGCGACAAAGCTTCCCGTCATTATCTTTAACACTTTGCAAATAATGAATGCATTCATGTATAGCGAAAGCATCTAAATTATCAAAATCAACATTTTCATTAAAATAAATTGATGAATTTTTATAATAGTATTTAGCCTGAGCTAAATTATCAGGCATGGTAGCAGAGTACATATTAAGTCTAGCTATTTCTATAAATAAAGTTTTGTAATCTAATCCGTAAGCTGGAAAAGCATCACACAATTTTTTTGCAACTAATTTTGAAATTGAATTTACCTTTAAGGTATCTAATTTTGTAATATTAGTTATTCCTTCCTTTTCTAAAGTTTCTTCTACAGTAATATCTTTTGTTTTCATCACATTTCTCCTTAGTATAAATATATCTATAAAGTATTATACTACTTATATAAAAAATTTTACATTTCAGCACAGTTAAACTTTAATTACATTTATGTGACACAAAAAGACAGAAAAAGTTGTCAAAAAAATAGGGGAGACTAGAGGTCTCCCGTTTATTTAACAACAATATTATAAATCTTATTTTTAACATAAATTTCTTTAACGATAGTTTTATTAGCTATCAATTCTGTTACAGCAGTATGAGCTAATTGCTTAACTGTTTCTTCATCGCTATCCAAAGCAATTTTTATAGTAGATTTTACTTTACCATTTATTTGAACAGGAATTTCTACTGTATCTTCAACTATTTTTGATGCATCATATTCAGGCCATTTTGAATATGCTATGCTCTCTGTATGACCTAGAACTTCAGCCCAAAGTTCTTCTGTAATATGAGGTGCTATTGGATTTAATAATTGTACAAAACCTTCTGCATATTTTTTAGGTAATACATCAGTTTTATAAGCAGTATTTATAAAAATCATCATTTGAGCAATAGCAGTATTGAAATACATATTTTCATAATCTTCAGTAACTTTTTTAACTGTGTAATTATATGCTTTTTCAAGTTCTGGATTTTCTTCATCTTTAAGTTTGCCAGATTCAACAAATAATCTCCAAACTCTAT
The DNA here is from genome assembly GCA_947626605.1 of uncultured Clostridia bacterium. Lineage (GTDB taxonomy): Bacteria > Bacillota > Clostridia > TANB77 > CAG-508 > CANPVP01. The sequence continues at coordinate 14,024 of CANQSV010000025.1, forward strand.
CTAAGAAGTTCTTTACACCATTAATTCCATTTGGATCCCATGGCTTAGCAGCATCAATAGGTCCCATAAACATTTCATAAAGTCTTAAAGAATCAGCTCCATATTCTCTTACCATATCATCAGGATTAATAACATTTCCTTTTGATTTACTCATTTTTTCACCATTTGAACCTAAAATCATTCCTTGATGACGAAGTTTTGCAAATGGTTCCTTAACAGGAACAACTCCTTTATTGTATAGATAGTTATTCCAGAATCTAGAATATAGAAGATGTCCAACAGCATGTTCAGGACCACCAACATAAAGGTCAACAGGTAACCAATGTTCAAGTAATTTTTTATCAGCAATTTCATTATCATTTTTAGGATCAATATACCTTAAGAAATACCAAGAAGAACCGGCAGACCCAGGCATTGTATTTGTTTCACGAATTCCATCTTTTCCATCTATTGATGTATGTAGCCAATCAGTAGCCTTAGATAGAGGAGAAGCACCAGTTTTTGAAGGACTATAATCTTCAAGCGTAGGTAGTACTAAAGGTAAAGCATCATCAGGTAAAGCTATCATACCATCATCAGTATGTACAATTGGAATAGGTTCACCCCAATATCTTTGTCTAGCAAATATCCATTCTCTTAGTTTATAATTTATTTTTTTAGTTCCCACTTTATTTTCTTCTAACCAGTTTAGCATTTTTTCGATGGAATCTTCTTTGTTTAATCCATTTAAAAAGTCAGAATTAATATGAGTACCATCTTCAGTAAATGCTTCTTTTGATATATCTCCACCTTCTAAAACAGGAATAATATCTAAACCAAATTTAGTAGCAAATTCATAATCACGAGTATCATGAGCTGGAACAGCCATTATGGCACCAGTTCCATAACTTGCTAAAACATAATCGGCAATCCAAATAGGGATTTGCTTATTGTTTACAGGATTAATTGCATAAGCACCTGTAAATACACCAGTTTTATCTTTGTTCAAATCTGTTCTCTCTAAGTCAGATTTAGAACTGCAAAGTTTAATGTATTCGTCAACAGCAGTTTTTTGCTCAGGAGTTACAATTTGAGAAACTAATTCGCTTTCAGGTGCTAGAACACAATAAGTTGCACCAAATAGAGTATCACATCTAGTAGTAAAAACTGTGAATTGTAAATCTTCGTGATTAGCTACTTTAAAATTAACTTCTGCACCAACAGACTTACCAATCCAATTTCTTTGAATTTCTTTAGTTGATTCTGGCCAATCAAGTTCATCTAACCCAGCTAGTAGAATCTCTGCATATTTTGGAATGTCAAGTATCCATTGTTTCATATTTTTACGAACTACAGGAAATCCACCACGTTCACTTTTTCCATCTATAATTTCGTCATTAGCCAAAACAGTACCCAATTCTTCACACCAATTAACAGGCATGTCAACTAGTTTTGCTAAACCATCATTATATAATTGCTTGAAAATCCATTGAGTCCACTTATAATAATTAGGATCAGTGGTTGAAATTTCTTTATCCCAATCAAAAGAAAAACCTAACATTTTTAATTGTCTTTTGAAAGTAGCAATATTTTCAAAAGTAAATTTATCTGGATGATTTCCAGTTTTTATAGCATACTGTTCAGCAGGCAAACCAAATGCATCCCATCCCATAGGATGTAAGACATTATAACCTTGCATTCTTCTCATTCTAGATAATATGTCTGTTGCAGTATATCCTTCTGGATGACCTACATGAAGTCCTTGACCTGATGGATAAGGAAACATATCCAAAGCATAAAATTTTGGCTTAGAAAAATCCCATACATCAGTTGCAAAGGTTTTATTATCATCCCAGTATTTTTGCCATTTTTTTTCAATATTTTTAAAATCGTATCCCATAAAAACCTCCATTTGAGCAGTGTATAAAGTATGCTCTAATAAATATTTAAAAAACTTTTCAACATTATACACTAAAAAGCTTGAATAATCAATAAAAATAAGCCGAAATATTTCAAATGATAGGGAACATTTTTTGATTAAAGTAAAAATTTATAAAGTTGAAATTTGTCGAAAATTTAAGAGAGAAACAAGTTGACAAAAATAGAAATAAATGGTATAATAAAAGGTGGATTGCTGGAAAATACCAGTAGCTATATTTTTGCCAGCCTACTACGTATGCACTAGATTATATAGCATTGCACAAACAGTAGGTTACCGTAAAGGCGGCGGGAGGAGACCAAAATGCTTAAGTCTTCCAAAAAAGAGCTCGAACGAGCTGCCAAAAGCGCTGTGCACTATGCACACACAAAGCCAGACAATTGCGCAGACCTCTTGAGAGCGGGAATCTATCCTGCTTTCATGCAGAGCGAAACCTTTGAGGAGTATTCAATTCTTCTCATGGTGGATCTTGAAACAAAGACGGTCTATCTCGCAATGGTTGGTCCACAGTGGAATGCTGAAAAGCACGAAACATGGATTGTGGAAAAACTGAGTGACGAAACTGCCATTGAAAACGATTGTATGACAGTCGCTGCAAGCGAACCTGTTAACATCGGAGACAGAATTGATCGCTTCTGGCTTAGAGAGTTCAACTCTCTCGGAACTCTGGGTGCTGTAATCTAAGCGCCACAAGCCCTGCAACTCTGTAAAAGGAGGTGTGGGGTGTTTCGTTTTTTTAGGAAAAATGATATAGTTATAAAATATTATGAATTAATAATACTTATAATATTTAATATATACGTAAATTAAATAAAAAAACTTGTATAAATCTAGTGTTTATGATATACTAGCCACAAACTTAATAGAAGGAAGGACAAAACAATGAATTTAATCAAAAAAATTTTTGGAACATATAGTGAAAAAGAACTAAAAAGAATTAGACCAATAGTAGAAAAAATTAATAGTTTAGAGCCAGAAATGGAAAATTTATCTGATAAGGAACTAAGAGCAAAGACAGATGAATTTAAAGACAGATTAAATAATAAAGGAGAAACTTTAGATGATATATTACCAGAAGCTTTTGCAGTTGTTAGGGAAGCTTCAAAAAGAGTTTTAGGATTAAGGCATTTTGATGTTCAATTAATAGGTGGTATAGTACTGCATCAAGGTAGAATTGCTGAAATGAAGACTGGAGAAGGAAAAACTTTAGTTGCAACTCTTCCTGTATATTTAAATGCTTTAACAGGAAAAGGTGTACATGTTATAACAGTAAATGATTATTTGGCTAAATATCAAGGCGAAATGATGGGAAATTTGTATAAATTTTTAGGACTTACAATAGGAATTGCTTTAAGTGGTATGGAGCCAAATGAGAAAAAGGAAGCATATGCAGCAGATATTACATATGGAACTAACAATGAATTTGGATTCGACTACTTAAGAGATAATATGGTTATATACAAAGAACAGGCTGTTCAACGTGGTTTACATTATGCAATAGTGGATGAGATCGATAGTATTTTAATAGATGAGGCACGTACTCCTCTTATAATTTCAGGTAGAGGTAGTCAATCATCAGATTTATATAAAAAGGCAAATGATTTTGTTGCAAGATTAAAAGCAAAAGTATTAGTAGAAGAAGATATAAAAGATGAAGCACAAGCAGAAGATAACGAAAATTATGATTATATCGTAGACTTAAAAGCAAAATCAGCATCTTTAACTCAAAAAGGTATAAAAAAGGCAGAAACAGAATTTAGACTAGAAAATTTAAATGATTTAGAAAATTCTGACTTAGTACATCATATAAATCAAGCCATAAGAGCACATGGAATAATGAAGAAAGATATAGATTATATCGTTAAAGATGGAGAGGTTTTAATTGTAGACGAATTTACAGGAAGAATAATGTATGGAAGAAGATACAATAATGGTCTACATCAAGCAATCGAAGCAAAAGAACATGTAAAAATTGCTGATGAATCTAAAACTTTAGCAACTATAACTTTCCAAAATTATTTTAGAATGTATGAAAAATTATCTGGAATGACTGGTACTGCAATGACTGAGGAAGAAGAATTTAGAGAGATTTATAACTTAGATGTTGTAGAAATACCAACTAATAAGCCTATGATAAGAGTAGACCAAAGTGATGTTATATATAAAAACGAAGCTGCTAAGTATAGAGCAATAGTAAAAAGTGTAAAAGAAAGTTATGAAAAAGGTCAACCAGTATTGATTGGTACTGTATCTATTGAAAAATCAGAAAAATTAAGCAATATCTTGAAAAAAGAAGGAATTAAACATCAAGTATTAAATGCTAAGCACCATGAAAAAGAAGCTGAGATTATAGCACAAGCCGGAAAATTCCAAACAGTAACAATAGCAACAAACATGGCTGGTCGTGGTACCGATATTATGCTTGGTGGAAATAGTGAATATTTAGCAAAACAAGAATTGAGAAAACAAGGATATTCACCAGAGATGATAGAACTTGCTTCAACATATAATGAAACTGAAGATGAAGAAGTTTTAGCTGCAAGAAAATTATTTAAAGATTTGCAAGCAAAATTCGAAGAGGAGATTAAAGACGAAAAAGAAAAAGTAATTGCTGCAGGTGGTTTAAAGATAATAGGTACAGAAAGACATGAATCACGAAGAATAGATAATCAGTTACGTGGACGTAGTGGACGTCAAGGAGACATAGGTGAATCAAAATTCTATATAGGACTTGATGATGACTTAATGAAAATATTTGGTGGGGATATGATTACATCAGTTTTTGAAACATTAAAAGCAGATGAAGATATGCCAATCGAATCAAAAATAATAACAAAAGCAGTTGAGAAAGCTCAAGGTAGAGTAGAAAGCAAGAACTTTAGTATACGTAAAAATGTCTTAAAATATGATGATGTTATGAATGTCCAAAGAGAGATTATATACAATCAAAGAAAAGACGTTTTAGACGGAAAGAATATAAAAGATAATATTTTAGATATGGTTAATTCTACTGCTAAAAATATTGTAGAAATGCATTTAGCAGATCAAGATGATGTTAATGTGGCAAGTTTAGCACAAGATATAAAAACTACATTTGGAATAGAAAATCTTGAATCATTAAAATCTGGTAAATTATCAGAAAAACATATAACTGAAGAATTACAAGAAAAAGCAGTACAAAAATATGATGAAAAAGAAAAGGAAATAGGAGAACAAAACTTTAGAGAGCTTGAAAGAGTAGTAATGCTAAAAGTTGTTGATCAAAAATGGATGGATCATATAGATGCAATGGAAGAATTAAAAGATGGAATTGGTCTTCGTGCATATGGTCAAAAAGATCCTGTAATACAATATCAATTAGAAGGATTTGATATGTTTGAAGAAATGGTCGAAGCAATGAAAGGTGATGTTGTAAAAATAATGATGAATGTCCAAAAAGCAGGAGACTTATCAAGAACTCAAACAATAAAAATAACTGGTGAATCAGGAGCATCACTTGATTCAGTTAACAATGTAGTTAATGATAATCCTCAAGCACCTAGAAAATCAGAAAGTCAAACAAGACAACCAATAGTAAATAAAGGACCACGCATAGGAAGAAATGACCCATGTCCTTG
>CANQSV010000026.1 GCA_947626605.1 uncultured Clostridia bacterium
GATTGGATATATAAGATAAAACATAATAATATGATTTAAATTATTTTTTATGTTTCACATCATTGACACTTATACATTTTTTGAAAAATATTTATTTTTATTGGAAAATTCATATAATGAAGAATAAACCAATAGAGGTGGAAGTTACAAGTGACTTCACAATACTTTTATGTTAATATGAAGTTTGAATAGTAAAACTTACAGAAATCTTACAAAATGTTTGCATTTCTATAGGGATTTTATAAATTACATCAATATATAATTTATTTAAAGAATATGGAGGTAATTTATATGGGATGTAAATATGAAGTAAAAGATATAAAAAATAAAAATTACATATTAGTATTAACAGTATTGACCCTAACTATTGGTTTTGGCGTGTATGTATATGGAGTAGAAAAAGTAGATAATAAAGATAATACATTACAATTAGCTAGTGAAAGTCCAAATATCAAAACAAAATACATTGAAGAAATAATCGACAGTACAAAAGAAAATGGGGCTTTAACTAAAAATAAAGCCAGTGAAGTAAAAATTGATTGGAACTTAACTTTGGTTAATAGTGAAAATAAAGTTCCTGATAATTATATTGTTTCACTTGAGAATATTGATCAATATAGAAAATTTGATAGTAGAGCTATAGATTTTTTAAATAAAATGTTGAGTGATATGAAAAAAGATGGTATAAAAGATATATGGGTTCAATCAGCATATCGCAGTATTGAAAGTCAATATAAAGTATTTGAAGAACAAGTACAACAATATATGAAACAAGGAAAAAGTAGAGAAGAAGCAGAAGAGCTTACACAAAAGGAAATAAATAAGCCAGGATATAGTGAGCATAACTTAGGTTTAGCTGTAGATTTTAATTATGTTAATAATCAATTTGAAAATACAAAGGCATTTGTATGGCTAAAGAAAAATGCAGAAAAGTATGGCTTTATTTTGAGATATGAAAAGGAAAAAGAAAATATTACAGGAGTTAAATATGAGCCATGGCATTGGAGATATGTTGGACAAGAACATGCTAAAAAAATAAATGAAATGAATATGTGTTTAGAAGAATATATAGATTTTTTGAAAAAATAAAGAGAGGTAATATGAAAAAAATATTAGTTGTTGAAGATGAAAAGAATATATCAAAACTTATAAAAGATACTTTAAGTTTAGGAAAATATGAAGTTGAATGTGCTTTTGATGGACAAGAAGCTGTTGAAAAGGCAAAAGAAGAAAAATTTGATCTCATAATTTTAGATATAATGTTACCCAAATTAGATGGATTTGAAGTAATGAAAGTAATTAAGGATATACCAATTATTTTCTTATCTGCAAAAAATGATGTCTCTTCAATTGTAAAAGGTTTATCAGAAGGAGGTCAAGATTATATGACTAAACCTTTTGAACCATTAGAATTACTTGCAAGAGTGGAATTACGAATATCAAATAAAAAGAATGTATTTGAATATAAAAATATTGTTGTAAATGATGAGGAAAAAACAGTATATAAAAATGGAATACAAATAAACTTAACACCAAAAGAATATGAATTATTTTTACTTCTATTAAGCAATATAGGTGTTGCCTTATCAAGAGAAACAATACTAGATAAGGTTTGGGGGATAGATACAGATATTGAAACTAGAACTATAGATTATCATATACAGCAATTAAGAAAAAAATTAGAATTAAAATCTGAAATCAGTACTGTAAATAAAATTGGGTATCGAATCGAAAAAATAAATTAACAGGAGAAAAGTAGTATGAAATTTGGGCAAAAGATATTCCTGATAACATTTTCTTTTATATTAATATGTATAAATATAATTGGAATCATAATCATAAATAATAATCATAAAAACAATATAAATACAAAAATAAGTAATGATATATCTAATATTTCGAATCTTGTTAAATTATTAAGGTTTTATGATGTTAATGGACTAAATGGTGATTTAATGCGAGATGAAAATTTAAAATATGAAATATATGAAGATAATAATATAATTTTTTCAAATCTATTATTAAATACAGATTCTATAAAAGAAAAAATAAAACCAACAGAGGATAATATAAAAACTATAATAAATAATGAAACATTATTTATGTCTGTAAAAGACAATCAATATAATATAATAATATCAGAAGATTTAAAAGATATATTCAAAGAAAGAGAAGAGCAAATTAACTTTTTTGTAAAGGTGAGTTTTGTATCCTCTTTCTTTATTGCGTTATTTTTATATATAATAATTTATTTCCTAACAAGAAAAATAGATAAATTGAATAGAGCTGTAAATCAAATTGCAAAAGGTGATTATTCAACTAGAGTTAAGAATCTTGGAAAAGATGAAATAGGAATACTAGCAGAGCAATTTAATAAAATGGCAGATTCTGTAGACACAAATATAAAAGAAATAAAGCAGGTATCTGAAAATAGAAAAAACTTTATAAATAATATAACACATGAAATAAGAACACCATTAACTTCTATAATAGGTTTTTCAAGTCTTATGAAAAATGGTAAAGTGAATAACGAAAATGATATTATAGAATATTCGAGCAAGATTTATGATGAGGGAATATACTTAAATTCGATTTCACAAAGATTAATGGATATAATATTATTGGAAAATCAAAAAGTTAAGTTAGAATTAATAAATATATCTGAAACAATACAGGAAACAATAAAAAATATAAAATATAATTTCAGAGATGTAGAAATTTATAATGAAATTGAAGCTGATATTTGGTGGTATAGTGATAAAACGCTACTCCAATCACTAGTAACAAACATAATAAAAAATGCAATAATGGCATATGAAAAAAATAGTAAAAAAGGAGTTTTTGTACAATTAGTTAAAGAAAAAGATGGTCAGATTAATTTAAGAATCATTGATGGTGGCAGAGGCATGACAGATGAAGAATTAAAAAAAGTATTAGAACCATTCTACACACTAAATAAAGATAGAAATAGAGAAATATCAGGAATGGGACTAGGTTTGCCTTTGTGTATGAAGATTTGTGAGACTATAAATGCTACTCTCGACATAAAAAGTAAATTCGGAGAAGGAACAATTATTGATATAAAATTTAAAAATAAAGAAGAAGGTAAAGATGAACAAGATTAAAAATCTTATAAGTTTTATAATAGTTATAATTATTATTTTTATAATTTTCTTTTGTATATATGCAAATATAGATGCAATAATACCCAAATATGAAAATGAAGTGTTTATTCTTCAAAATAATATTGATAGTGAAGATAATGATTTTTTATATGAAATGGTGGCATATTTAGAAAAAGCAGATATAGAATATCAAAGTAATAAAGAAAGTTTAAGCACAAAAGATAACAATATAATATACAATTTAATAAAATATGCTCATTACGGATATGATGAAGCAGAGATAGAAAAAATTTATAAAAAATTATTGAATCATGAGGTAGGTACAATAAATGATACAATATATGGAAATTTAAATGTTTTAACTGGGGAAGGAAATATATTTGTTGATAGGGAAGATTATAAAATAGGGCTTGCAACAAAATATTACATTGCTTATTCTGAAGATATGAGTAAATTATATTGGAATTTTATGAGGATATATGATAAGAATCAAAGTAGTGTAACAAATTCACAGTCAACATCTGGAGAAATTTATAGTAGTACGAATGGAAAAACACCAGATAAAGATATTTTAGAAGCAATGGGAATGGAGGATACAAAAAATACAATTACTGAAGAGGGAGCTAGTAAAGATGAAATAATAAAAAAGGGCAAAGAGGCTTTAGCTAAGATTTCTACAGAACTAAAATTTAATCCAGATACAGTAACATATAAAAAGCCTTATTATGTACTAAAAGATACTGATAATGATATAACTTTATATTATGATAAAGAAGATAATCAGATATGTGGATTTTATATGGGATTTGGAAAGTGAAACGCTTTCCTCTATATAGTACAAGCATAAATAATGCTAGAAGTATACAAAATTTGCAGAAATTCACGATTTATGATATAATATAGGTTGAGTCAGTTGAATGCTGCTCGTAGAAAGACCACAATAAGGAACAAGAAGGGAGAGAACTTTATGAAAAAAGTTCGAAATGAAGTAATTGTTACCTTTGGGCTTCTGTGGTGGTTAATCGCAGGATGTTCACGGCTGGTAACAGAGTACCTGCTGAAAAACCCGTACGAATGGAGCGTATGCTTCGTTTATGGCCTGGCAATTGCTGGGATTTATGTTCTGATGTGGGCTATATTGGTCTGCAGAAGAAACAGATGGATTCCATTCATACTATTGATAGTATGGATGGTATGGATTCTGATTAAGGTTGCCTCTATCTTTTTTGATGGCATGGCAATTGGCGCGATTCCTCTTGTATCATGTCTAGCATGGGGAGACATGCGAGAGTTCAATCGTGAACTCAAAAAGGAGCGGAATAGAATCTAGTCTAGCAAAAAAAGCGGTGTGTGGTCTACCGCTTTTTATATTTACGGCTTGACAATATCTTAAACAGAATATATAATATAGAAAATTTAATAGTACGTTGAAGAAGAAAAAGTATATAAAATTATTTATAGAGAGCTAGAGGTTGGTGGAATCTAGTAATAATCATATATGGGGAGCTTTGGAGTATATATAATAAGAGAGGATATTTTTTAATATCAATTAGGGTGGAACCGCGGAAATAAAACTTTCGTCCCTAGCAAAAAAGCTAGTGATGAAAGTTCTTTTTTATATAGTAGGAATTTGTTAATCCGCTTTTTTATTCACTAGCAAATAAAAATAAAGGGGGAGTTTATTATGTTAGAAAACATGGAAAAATTAGTTGCATTATGCAAGAACAGAGGATATGTTTATCCAGGTTCAGAAATTTATGGAGGACTTGCAAATACTTGGGATTATGGACCTTTAGGAGTAGAATTAAAGAATAATGTAAAAAAAGCATGGATGAAAAAATTTATTCAAGAACGTACAGATTCTGTTGGAATAGATTCAGCTATTTTAATGAATCCAACTGTTTGGAAAGCTGTTGGACATTTAGATAGTTTTACAGATCCATTAATTGATTGTAAAGCTTGTAAAACAAGACATAGAGCAGATAAATTAATTGAAGGTTGGGGAGAACAAAATGGTCAAGATATATGTGGAGATGGTATGTCTAATGAAGATTTAATCAAATTCATTGATGAGCATAATATTAATTGTCCAAATTGTGGTAAACATGAATTTACAGATATCAGACAATTTAATTTAATGTTTAAAACTTTCCAGGGTGTTACAGAAGATTCAACAGCAACAATTTATTTAAGACCAGAAACTTGTCAAGGAATATTTGTTAATTTTAAAAATATCATGCGTACATCAAGAAAAAAAGTTCCTATGGGAATTGGACAAATTGGTAAAGCATTTAGAAATGAAATTACACCAGGAAACTTTACTTTTAGAACTCGTGAATTTGAGCAAATGGAATATGAATTTTTCTGTAAACCAGGAACAGATTTAGAGTGGTTTGAATATTGGGAAAATTATTGTCAACAATGGCTTTTGAATTTAGGAATGAATGCAGAGAATATAAGATTAAGAAAACACTCTAAAGAGGAATTAGTATTTTATAGTAATGGTACAACAGATATAGAATTCAAATTCCCATTTGGCTGGTCAGAATTATGGGGAATAGCTGATAGAACAAATTATGATTTAACAAAGCATATGGAATTCTCAAAACAAGATATGAACTATTTAGATCCAGAAACAAATGAAAAGTTTATACCATATGTTGTAGAACCATCATTAGGTTGTGATAGAGCTGTTCTAGCATTCTTATGTAATGCATATGATGAAGAAGAAATTGCAGAGGGAGATACTCGTGTTGTTTTACATTTACATCCAGCATTAGCACCATTTAAAGTAGCAGTACTTCCTTTATCTAAGAAATTAAGTGATAAAGCATATGAAGTATATGAAAATCTTTCTAAAAAGTTCATGTGTGATTATGATGAAACAGGTTCAATTGGAAAAAGATATAGAAGAGAAGATGAAATAGGAACACCATATTGCGTAACAATTGATTTTGATACATTAGAAGATAATTCTGTAACAATAAGAGATAGAGATACAATGGAACAAGTAAGAGTGAAGATAGATAAGTTATCAAGTTGGATACAAGATAAAATAGAATTTTAAATTATAGTAGTAAAAAATAATATGTAGGGGAGAGCAGTGCTCTCCCGTTTGTTATATAAAAAATTAATCGTCATATAAACTATCCTCATATAAATCTTCTATATAAACATCCTTTTCTAAATCTTTATTAACAAAACTAATTTTAGCTACATCATCATGAACATCTTGAATCCAAACTGGATCATTATCATAATAAACTTCGTGTAATATTCTACTATTTAATATAGCATGTACTCTTTCTAGGTTCATAAGAAACTCCTTTCAAAAATAAATTTAATTAGTAATAATAGTATATCCAATTTAAAAGATAAATATAACTACAATAAAAGATAACACTAGTTATAAACAAAAAACTATGAAAAATTTGAAATATTTTGTTTATTTTTGTAAAAAGTTATGATATTATTCAATTGATAATAGTGATAGAACATTATTAGAACAAATTACAAATGTAAAGGTGAATTGCTTGAAAATAATTGAAGTTTTGAAAAAATTTAATTGTTTTCCAATAGCTTTGTGCCTAGGAAGGAAAGAGGAGAAAAATGGAAGTTAACGAAGAAAAAAGAAAAAAGTTTATGGAAAATGCAGGTAAAAGAGTAAACAATGTAATGCACGATATTCAAATATTAGAACCAATGGCAAGAAGTAGTGTATACGATTTTACAAAACAAGATGTAGAAGAAATGTTTACAGCAATGCAAGAAACTTTAAATAATACAAAAGAGGAATTCTACAAAAAATTTGAAGAAAAAGCTAGAACTGAAAGAAAAGTATTTTCATTTGGAGGAAATGTGGCTACAAATAATAATGTAGAAAATGAAATAAATGGTAATGAACAAGTGGCACAAGCTAACACAATAGGTATTGGTAAAGAGGTAGATGATGAAATAGAAGCTTTAAATACCAAGAATGTACCAGTAGCAGGTGTGGAAAGTGAAGAAGATGTTGATAACATATTTTAAAAAATATAATCAATTTATTAAAAAGATAAAACCTTCAGAAAAATTTTTCTGAGGGTTTTATGGTGTTTAATGAAAATATAATTGTATACTATTTATCATATAATTAATAGTATGATTAATAGCATCTAAACAATTAGGAAACTTATTAAAAAAGAATATATTCATAAAATATAAAACTATTAAATGTACAGGGTAGAACCAATAAAATATTAGTTTAATATTTCTGCCTTTTTTACCATTGTAAAGAAAGATAAAAACAAGAGATAATATAGAAAAAAGAACTAATAAAATTATATCAATTCTAAAATGTGTTTGTAATAAAAAATCTTTATAGTGGTATATTGTTAAAAATGAAAACACTATAGAGAGAGCAATTTTTTTATTTTTTAACAAATAAAAGCATATTATACTCAAAACACCAAAAGCACCATAATCAACTTTTAAAAATTTAGCCAATATAACTATAAGACAAGAAAAAGTAATGCCAATAAATTTATTTTGCTGTTTATCAAGTACTGTTATAGCTAAAAGACCTAATAATAACGTGAAAAATATATTTAAACCAAATGATGTTGTAAAAACAGAATATAACATCATTAATGGAATTTGAGAAATTAGTGCAAATAATCCTAATCGTAAAAAATATTTTTTTAAATCTTTCGTATGACTATAGCCTTCTGTAATTTGAAAAGCAAATATTGGAAAAGCTAGACGTCCAATATAATTGCACCATGAAAGTTTTCCATATATAGCATAACCAGCATGATCAAAAAACATGGCTATAATAGCTATTATCTTTAGCACAAAACTAGACATAATTATATTCTCCCTATAAAATTCTATATAATATAAGGATATCATAATGCATATTAAAAATCTAGATTTTGAGAATTTAATTTGTAAATTTTACAAATATTGCAATCATAGCAGAAAACAATTCTATCTTCAAATATAAGTTTTAGAGTGTTAATAAACTCATCTATTTCAGAGTTTACTAAGTGAACGTGGATCTTTTGGGGAGAGATTTCTATTAAAGTATTAAAAATATAATCATTATTCGAAAAAGATATATCCGAAACGAATTTTTCTTTAAAATCTTTATTAAATGGGAGAGAGATTATTTTTTTCTCTTTATCTACTAATATACTTTTTGTATTATTAATATATATTAAATGAACTTCTGCACATTCCTTTGAAATAGAGGTTTTAGTTGAAATATATAATCTCAAAATATCAATTAGTTCTTCATATTCTTTATTAACAATAAATTTATTAACACAGCAAGAGACTAAATCTTCCAAAGATGAAATATAACTTTTTAATCTAAAAGTTACAAATCCATTCAGAATTAGTGATTTATGTTCAGAGAAATATTCTATAAGAGAATTAAAAATGCAATTATAATTATAAAAATAAGTAGCAGAGTCAGTTATGCTAGAAGATAAAGTAATAGCTTTTATAGTTTCTTGTTCAGAAGTATTAAAATAAAAAAAATCATTTTTTATTATATTTTTAATTATAATATCTTCGTAGAAAATAATAATTGCATTTGTAACTATTGAAGAAATACAATTTAAAAAGAAGTCTAAATTGTGTCCTTTATAATGCGCAATTATATTACTATATATCTTAAAAGAAGATGTAGAAATATATACATCAGACAAATTTAGTGTTTGCAAATTGTCTAAAAGATAATCAATTATTTGAGAATTATTAGTCTTAATGCATATGGATTTCATTATAGTCTCCTTTCAAAAGTGTTATAATATAGAAATAGTATCTACTAAATATCAAATTCATATACATATTTTATTCCTGAAAACCAAAAGTGAAAGTTGTACTAAAAAACCGTAACAAAGCGAAATTTCATGCTATATAAAAAAGAAGCTTTTAATTAAAGCTTCTTAATAATAAATCATATAATCTATATCATCAAATATTTTATCTTTTTTATATATATCAGACAAAAATTCCTTATCAATAGTATCTGATTTTATTTGTTCATATAATTTTGTAAATCGACCAATATGATCTTTAATACGTTTTTTTGCATAATCTACCATAGTTCCATTTGTTATAATAAACAACCAATCACTACTTTGAGCTAATAACAGTTCACGGGCACATTGATTTAAAGCTTTTCGCCTGATAGATGATTTTTCATTAGGAAATAGGTGAGCAAGTTCAACCATTCTGTCTCCAGCAACATGTAAGTGTTTATGAACATAATCATTTGTAGGATTAAGCCATACTTCACTGTATCCATTAGCACCCCAACTAGAACGACATGGAGTACACACTTGCATTTGTGGATACTTATCAATATATTCTCCAGGTGTGATAAGTTTAAAATCACATTTATCATAATAAATCTTTTTGAAAAGAACATATAGCCAATAAGGACCTTCATACCACCAGTGACCATAAAGTTCAGCATCATAAGGACATAGAATAATAGGTGGAACGTCCATGTTTTCAGAAAGATAAGATATTTGAGCTTGTCGACAATCAAAAAAGTGACCAGCTTGCTTTTCTGCAGAATCCATTGCCCATCTAGGATTATAATAATCTTTAAATTCAGTTTTTCCGGTAATTCTATGATATTTGATACCAGTATGAACTCTGGCACCATTTTTGGCAATATAAGGTTTTATATATTCATAATCAGCATCATAGCCAATATCCCTATAAAATTCACGATAGTTAAAGTCTCCAGGATATCCATTGATAGAACTCCAAACTTGTCTAGAAGATTCTAAGTCACGACCAAAAGCTATTACATTGCCCTCAGAAATTATAGGAGCATAAGTTCCATAAAGGGGAGTAGGATTGGCATAAAGAATACCATGAGTTTCAGTGATTATGTATTCTATGCCAAATTCTTTTAAATACTTATCAGCTTCAGGCACATATCCACATTCTGGAAGCCAGATTCCTCTAGGTTTTCTACCAAAATATTTTTCATAAGTTTGTACTCCAACAGCTATTTGAGCTCTTACTGTTTTCTCATTTACATATAAAATAGGGAAGTATCCATGAGTGGCACCACAGGTTATAATTTCTAATACTCCTATATCTTGAAAATGTTTAAATCCTTGAATGATATTACAATTATATACATCCTTAAAAATACGTAAATCTTCAGTAAATTTATCAAGATAGTAATGCGATAATTTATTTAAACGCTCGTCATAAGCTGTTCGAACAATTTCTTTCTTTGATAATTCAATACGTTTTTTTAGATATTTTATATATCTTTGTTGTAAAAGTTTGTTATCAAGCATAGAAAGAAGAGGAGGGGTAAGGGACATTGTAATTCGAAAGTCCACTTTCTCATCCTCTAATTTTTTGAAATTTGTAAGAAGAGGTATATAAGTCTCAGAAATGGCTTCGTAAAGCCATTCCTCTTCTAGATAATTTGCATTTTCTGGGTGATGCACAAAAGGTAGATGTGCATGCAAAACAAAACTAACGTAACCCTTTTCTGTATTCATTTTATTCTCCTTAGATTATTGTGATTAAATTTATATTTATAAAGCAAATACTTATTTAAAAGATGATATAGCCCCAGAAGATGGATTGTTAAGTTTTGTCTCAGCAAGTTCTTTTAATAAATCTTCACCATAAAATTTCTTATATAAATTGTAAAAATCATCTAAATTGTATATTTTATTTAAATTTCCTAAGAAAGAAATATTAGACAATTTTTTTATTGAAATATCTTGTGTTTTAACATTTTTAAATTTAAAAACAGTATTAGCATTAATATTTTCAAAAAGTATATGGTTATTTGGAGCTTGTAAATTGTTAGAAGATGATATATGGAAATAAGGTTCTTTAATTCTATCGTTAAATACAAGAGGTCTTCTTCCTAATTCAATTTCATAATAACAATTTGGGTCATTTACTTGTATATACCAACTATTTGCAAAATCATTTATATCCAATTCAAAAGAGTAATTCATAGTTAAGTTATGAACAATTAATACAGGCTTTGTAAGATTAAAGAAATCTTCACCAAAATTTGCTATATAATTATTTCTGTCATTATCAGAAAGCTCCCAATATACGAATAATTTAGTAGGTGTTTGAGCAAGAATTTTAACAGTTGTTTGATTATATTTATAAGGCAAATCATAATATTCCACTAACAAAGGTTTCTTTTTAGTTGAAGAAGTAGAGAGCGTTTTTTTAGAAGTAATTTTTCTTACAGGTTTTTTTTCAACATGAGATTTCTTCTTTCTATTTAAAACCTTATCTGTAATAGATTCTACGATTCCTTTTTTTCTAGTAGTTTTAGCTGGACTTTTTCTTGTAGTAGAAGCTTTTGGAATCTCTTTTTTTGTAGTATCTTTGTTAGCTTTTTTCCTACTAGTAGTTTTTTTCTCTTCAGCTTTAACAAAATTCTCTTCTTCTTTTAGAGCTTTTTTAGAAGAAACTTTAGTGGATGCTTTTTCATCTTTTTTTGAATTAATGCTTTTTGTAGTACTTCTTTTTTCTCTAGTAGTCTTGCTTTCAGCAGATTTACCAGAATTAGTTTTTTCTGTTGCTCGTTTCGAATTAGTTTTAGAAGTAATAGAAACTACTTTCTTTTCGACTTTTTCATCTTTTATTTTTTCCGTTTTTTCTTTTGTTGCTCTTGGCATGAATTTTCCTCCTAAGTGAATAATAATAATTTATTATATACTATATCAAAAAAATAATAAATTCAAGTAAAAAATGAAATATAAATGTAAAAAAGTTTTTATATTAAAAATTAAAAATTTGGTCAAAATATGTTTACATTTATCTAAAACTAATATAAAATGTTTTAAAAGAAAAAATATGCAGTATATACACAAAAGAAAGATATGAAAGAGAGGGTCTAAACCAATGAAAATATTAATGCTAACATGGGAATATCCACCAAGAATTGTAGGAGGAATTGCAAGAGTAGTGCATGACTTATCTAAAAGATTAATCAAAGATGGACATGATGTTACTGTGATAACTTACAAAGAAGGAGATGTTCCTGATTTTGAAGATGATAAAGGTGTAAAAGTTTATAGAGTAGAAAATTATATGATTAATCCTAATAATTTTATTGATTGGGTTATGCAACTTAACTTTAATATGTTAGCAAAAGCCAATGAATTAATATCAAAAGAAGGTAAATTTGATGTTATACATGCTCATGATTGGCTAGTTGCATATGCTGCAAAATCTCTTAAAAATTCATATGGAACACCAATCACAGCAACAATACATGCAACGGAAAGTGGTAGAAATAGTGGTATACACGATGAAGTACAGAGATACATAAATGATACAGAATGGATGCTAACATATGAAGCAACAGAGGTTATAGTTAATAGCAACTATATGAAAAGAGAATTACAATCATTATTCGGATTACCTTTTGAAAAAATAAATGTAATACCAAATGGAATAAATCTTAATAATTATAATGGAGTAGAAAGAGATTACGAATTTAGAAGAAAATATGCAGCTGATAATGAAAAGATAATATTATTTATGGGGAGACTTGTATATGAAAAAGGAGTGCAACATCTTATTGCTGCCATGCCAAAAATATTAGCAGGATATCATGATGCTAAGCTAATAATTGCTGGAAAAGGCGGAATGATTGATGAATTAAGAGCACAAGTAGATTATTTAGGAATAAGCAATAAAGTATACTTTACAGGTTATTTAGATGCAAAACAAGTATCAAAAATGTATAAATGTGCTGATATATCAGTATTCCCTAGCACATACGAACCTTTTGGAATAGTAGCATTAGAGGCAATGTATGCAGGAACTCCAGTAGTAGTTTCAGATGTTGGTGGCTTAAATGAAATAGTAAGACATGGTGTTGATGGAATGAAAAGCTATGCTGGAAATCCAAATTCATTAGCAGATTCAATACTACAATTATTATTTGATCAACAGCTTTGTTCAACAGTTGTAAAAAATGCAAAACAAAGAGTAAAAACAGAATATAATTGGACAAAAATAGCACAAGATACACACTTTGTATATCAGAAATCTATTTGTGAGACAATGGCTCAAAGAAAAGCTGAACAAATTGCACAAGAAAATGCTAATAAAACTAAAAAAGTTAAGAATGCAGAAAAAGAATTATCAAATCTTCTTAGATTTAGAAAACGTCAAGCATATGCATAAAAATCAGTTTAATACAATTAAAAAGCTTTGGACAATTAAATCAAAATTATATAATATAAATGTTACAAAGGGTGAGCATTGCTCGCCTATTATAATATCATAAAAATTTTTTTAGGAGGAAATGCCATGAATGTATATGATACAGCCAATAAATTAGCACAAGAAATAAAAGATTCAACAGAATATGTTGAATATAAAAAAATAAAAGAAAAAATAAATGATAATCTAGAAATAAAAAATAAAATCAGTGAATTTGAAAAAATGAGATATGATATACAATTACTTGTAATGCAAGGAACAGAGGCAGATGAATCCAAAACTCAAGAAATGCAAAAAATGTATGTAGAGTTAATTCAAAATGATTTAGCAAAAGAATATTTTAATGTAGAACTAAGATTCAATGTAATGCTTGCAGATGTAAATAAAATAATAGGGGAAGCAGTTCAAGATATTATAAAATAATTTTTATGGGAAAATAAATGGAAGAAATAATTATAGGTATTATTTTAATTATTGCTATTATAATATTATCATATATATTTAGCTTTAATTTAAAAAAGATAAAGAAAATATCAGAAAAAGAATGTAAAGATAAATTAATATTAGATGAACTACAAAAATTACCATCTAATGTACAAACGTGCAAAGAGATATTAGAAGAATTAAATAATTCGCAGGTAGAAGTAGTAGAAAATTTAGAGTATAATGCAAGTCTTTACACAATATATAATAATAGAATAACAATAGGAGAAGTAAAAAACAAAATATTTGAAGTACAAACAATAGCACATGAATGTATACACTCAATACAAGATAAAAAAATATCAATATTTAATTTTGTAATATCAAATATATATATATTGTATTTTTATTTTATATTAATAGGAACAATAATAAATAAAATATTTAAGTTAAACAGCTTTATATTTGAACACACATTATTTAATATAATAATTATATTACTACTAGGAATACTACAATATGTAGTAAGAAGTTTATTAGAAACAGAAGCAATATTAGAATCAAAACATTTAGCGGAAAAATATTTTGAAAAAAAAGGAATAAAAGAAGAAATAATAAGCAAAATAATAGAAGAATATAGTACAACGAACAGTATGGGAATAAAAATAATAAATTATATGTTAATATCAAAAAATTTAATAAAAGCAGTTATATATATACTTTTAACAGTGCTATTAAAAATAATATAAAATATTTTAGAAAAATACTTGATTAACAAAACGTGTTGTATTATAATACAAAATATCAATTAAGTTATTAAGCTTTGGTGATGATGACATAGAGGAAACACCTGTACCCATACCGAACACAGAAGTTAAGCTCTAATGTGCCGAAAATACTTGCGAGTTACCTTGCTGGGAAGATAGGTTATCGCCAGTTTTATATATTCCTCTTTAGCTCAGTTGGTAGAGCGCTCGGCTGTTAACCGATAGGTCGTTGGTTCGAGTCCAACAAGAGGAGCCAAAAAAATAAGAAGTAGATTTATCTACTTCTTATTTTTTTGTGCTCCTCTTGGACTCGAGCAATGACCTATCGGTGTTATAGCTTTAGCTATTAACTGCTGAGAATACGAGCACTGCCAGTGGCAGAAGAAGCGAGTATTCGAAGGCGCATAAACTGTTGTTTCAGAATTTGCGAAAAGCAAATTTTGAAACAACTAGTTTAAAGCTGAAGGAGTTGGTTCGGAAGTAGATATATCTACTTCTTATTTTTTATGCTCCTCTTGGACTCGAACCAATGACCTATCGGTGTTATAGCTTTAGCTATTAACTGCTGAGAATACGAGCGCCTTATTTTAGTTTACTAATGGAACGCTAAACAGTTATCTAAGAGAAATGCAAGAAACTGCTACTGAAATAGTAGAGCAAATAATAAAACAATAAAAATTAATTAGTAATTTATATAGACGAAACAAATCGAATAATAAAAAATACAAATGGATAAAGCAATTAAAAATGGCAACGTATTTAAAATGAAACCTGCAAAAAGTGGCGATTACTTAAAAACAAACCTGCAAAAAGTGGCAAAACATTATTGACTATTTATAGAAAATATGATAATATTCTTAGCAGAGGAGAAGTGAATTTATGAAAAGATTATTCGAAAAAAGATTGTTTGATTGGAAAAAATCAGGAATGAAAAAACCTCTAATGGTTGTTGGGGCAAGACAAATTGGAAAAACATATATAGTTGAAAAATTTGCCAAAGAGAATTTTGAAGAATACTTGTATTTCAATTTAGAAAAAAATATAGATGTTAGAAATATTTTTGAAAAATCAATTGATGATGAAAGAATTATAAGTGATATCGAATTATATTTAGGTAAAAAAATTGATATTGAAAAAACAATATTTTTTTTCGATGAAGTGCAAGTTAGTGAAAATTTTATAGTATCCTTAAAATACTTTAATGAATCTGAAAGACCATATAAAATAATATGTGCAGGAAGTTTACTAGGAGTGAAAATAAATAGATTTAAGGGATCATTTCCAGTAGGTAAAATAAGAATGGAATATATGTATCCTATGAATTTTGAAGAATTTTTAATAGCTACAGGAAA
>CANQSV010000027.1 GCA_947626605.1 uncultured Clostridia bacterium
TAACTCAATTATATATGATTTAAATCACTTTTTCTATTTAATTTTTATTTTTGTTTCACATCAATTGTAATACAACACTTTCATGAATTTATTGGTAAATACTCTTATTATTAAATCAATTCTTCATTATATAGTATTTATTATTTCTATTTTTATATAATTTAATTGCACTTTAAGAATATATTTATGTTATTTTTTATTTTTTTCCCACTCTTCATATTTTCTTCTATATTTCTCTTCATCACTTGCTATTATTTCTGTACCATCATCAAAAATAATTAGAATCTTATTGAAATCTTTCCCTCCAAAATGTAAATAGTCTTGTCCTCCATCTATATAGCAATTTTCGCATTTACAATTCACTAAATTATGTCTATGTTTTGATTCAATTACATCTCCGCAAATCAAACATTTTATTTTCATAATTATTCACCTTT
The DNA here is from genome assembly GCA_947626605.1 of uncultured Clostridia bacterium. Lineage (GTDB taxonomy): Bacteria > Bacillota > Clostridia > TANB77 > CAG-508 > CANPVP01. The sequence continues at coordinate 438 of CANQSV010000027.1, forward strand.
TGTCTATTTTTTATTTATCTTTAAAGATTGTTTTATCAATGGAATAATGTTGTCAATATCATCTTCTTTATCAATTATAATACAGTAATCTCCATTTCCCCAATGTCCAATATCACTTATATCCTTCGAGATGTTTAATGGATCATTTAAAGTTCCTTTTTTCATATTGATATATATTTTTAGTTTATTCTTATGAATTTCTATATCTGTAATATTTTTCATACCTTTAAACGCTATATATAACTTCTTAGCTTCTATGTCAATATCATCTAATTCTAATATTTTATTTTTAATTTCTTCATATAATTTTTTTATATTATCTGATGCTTTATTCAAATGATCTTCTTCAGTATACACCACTACCTCTCTATTAACATCATTTTGTATCGATTCCATTTGAACATCCTGTATTTTAACATTACTTGTCTTTTTTATAAAATTAATTTCAATAATATCATCTTCATATCTTGTTACTTTTATTAAATCTACTGGAATATTCTTAAAATCAGTAGCATTTAATTGATATGCTGTATAAATTGGTGATACAAATATAATTCTTGATTGACTCCAATCTATATCTTGAATTGTTAATGATGATTTAGTTTTTATATTATACTGTAATACAAAATCTGCTTTTCTTTCTAACATTAATTTTAAATATGTATATCCCTGGTCAACTAAAGAATGATTTTTTACATTTTTATATTCAATTATCCTAAATGATTTAGATTCTTCATCAAAAGCTAATGAATCAATTCTAAAATTTCCTACTACGAATTCTGTATCTATAAATTTACATCCTAGTATTGTTTCAATGTTTTCCTCAAAAAACTTTTGTAATTCTTTTTCATTTTTAAAATCTCGTTGTTTTAGTTCTTTATTGGTTTTTAAAATCATAAAATTTCTCCTTTAGATTATTCCTTTTCTATTACTCCAAATTATATTTTTTTTCATCTTCAGCCACTTGCAATATTTCTTCTTTATCATCTTCTGAAATATTATATGTAAAATCATCATCACTACCATTATGAATATTCAATCCAAAATACTTTTCAAAGAATTTTAGTACTTTTGCTATGATTGTTTGCTTCTTCTCTGCTCTATTACCTCCTCCGAATAATCTCATTGGTGGTAGTATTTTTACTATATCTGTTCCATTTGTTTTTACTTGTCCATCTCTAAATGAATTATTTATGAATTTTCTTGTTTCTTTTTCATTTAAATTTTCTTCTTCAATCAATTTTTTTAAATCTTTTTCTTCTTGCTCTTTAACAAATTTTTGCCAATCATCATTAACATTTGTATTAGCATTTATTTTTTCTATAAAACCATTTATTAACTCTTTCTTTGAACGAAGTGCTAAACTTGATTTTATTGCTTTATCTATAGTTCCAAGAATCTCTTTATCCGTGCAGTTTGACTGATGATATTTTTGAACTAGCATCAAAATATAGTCAATATTTACTTCTACTTGTTTTACAAGTTCCATTTCAAATACAATATCATCTTTAATACTTTCTTTTTCTGCATTTCCCGGTGTTTTATATTTTTGATATAAATCAACATACATTCCTGTATAATCTTGAAAATCTCTTTCAGAAAGTATTTCATTTCCCTCAAATTTATCAAATGAAGAAAGTATATTTCTTAATCTTAAAATATTACCTATTGAAACTATAAAATCTTTTTCATTACTTTCTCCTACAATTGGTACACCTAATGGATATTTTTGGATTAACATAGCAATTCTTTCTTCATATCCCAACTGTTTCTTTCCATTATCATCTTCATATCCATAATAGTAATCTTCATAAGATTTTAACAATACTATTCCACTAGCATTTTTATCTCCAAACAAAGCTATTGCGTCATTTGTTTCTTGTTGTAAATCTCTAAAGCAGACTATATTTCCATAAGTTTTTACAGAATTTAATATTCTATTTGTTCTTGAAAAAGCTTGGATTAGTCCGTGTTGTTTCAAATTTTTATCTACCCATAAAGTATTTAATGTTGTAGCGTCAAAACCGGTTAAAAACATATTTACAACAATAAGAATATCTACTTCTCTTTTCTTTACTCTATCTGATAGATCTTTATAATAATCTTGGAAACCATTTCCCTCTGATGAAAAATTAGTTTTAAATTTCTTATTATATTCTCCTATTGCAAAATCTAAAAACTCCCTTGAATTTGTATCTAGTAAATCAGTTTCAAAACTTTCATCATCCAATATTCCGTCTTCTGTATCATCTTCATTTACTGCAAAACTATATATTGTAGCAATAGTTAGATTTTTATTTTTTTCTTCTAGTTGTTTCTTAAATTCCAAATAATATCTTTTTGCCATTGGAATAGAATTTACAGCAAATATTGAATTAAATCCATTTACTCTCTGTCCTTTTAAATCATAAAAAGAATTTCTTTTAGTTTTTCTTTCAAAGTTTTCTATTATATATGACACTACATTTCTTATTCTTTCAGGAGCTTCCAATGCTTCTTCCGTATTGATAGCTTGAACTTCTTTATCAGTCATTCCTTCTTTTGCTTTAACTGTATTTACATAGTCTATTCTAAAAGGAAGAACATTACCATCATTTATAGCATCAACTATTGTATATGTATGTAATTTTTCTCCAAAGGCTTGTTCTGTTGTGCAAAAATCTGGAGTTGTTTTTCTTCCAGCATTTGCGGAAAATATTGGTGTTCCTGTAAATCCAAATAAATGATAGTTCTTGAAATTTTGTACTATTAGTTTATGCATATCTCCAAATTGCGATCTATGACACTCATCAAAAATTAAAACTAAATGTTTTTGAAAAGCAGGATGATTTTTATTTCTTTTTACAAACTCACTTAATTTTTGTATAGTTGTTACTATAATTCTTGATGTTTCATCTTCCAATTGTTTTTGTAATACCTTTGTATTTCTATTTCCATTTGCAGCACCTTTTTCAAATCTATCATATTCTTTCATTGTTTGATAATCTAAATCTTTTCTATCTACTACAAATAAAACTTTATCTATAAATTCTAAATTAGTTGCAAGTTGTGCTGTTTTGAAGGATGTTAAGGTTTTCCCAGAACCTGTTGTATGCCAAATATATCCACCAGCTTCAATAGTTCCCATTTTTTTATAATTGTTTGCAACTTCAATTCTATTTATAATTCTTTCTGTTGCAACTATTTGATAAGGACGCATTACTAATAACAAGTTTTCAGATGTAAAAACGCAGTATTTTGTTAATATATTCAAAATCGTATGTTTTGCAAAAAATGTTCTTGTAAAGTCGACTAAATCTGGAATAACTTTATTATTAGCATCTGCCCAAAAAGAAGTAAATTCAAAACTATTGCTTGTCTTTTTACTCTTATTTCTTGTTCCATTTTGTTCTTTTATGTGACTTTCTCTTGTAGTATTTGAATAATATTTTGTACTTGTTCCATTTGATATTACAAATATTTGAACATACTCATATAATCCACTTCCAGCCCAAAAACTATCTTTTTGGTATCTGTTTATTTGATTAAAAGCCTCTTTTAAAGCAACGCCTCTCCTTTTTAATTCAATATGAACTAAAGGAAGTCCATTTACTAAAATTGTAACATCATATCTATTATCATAATTTCCGTTATTTTCAACATATTGATTTATAACTTGTAATCTATTGTTATGAATATTATTTTTATCAATTAGAAATATATTTTTACTTGTTCCGTCATCTTTTTTTAGAACTTGTATATAATCTTCTTGTATTTTTCTAGTTTTCTCTACAATTCCATCATTACTATTAGCAATATTGTTATGAAAGAAAACATCCCATTCATTATCAGTAAAATTATAGTCATTAAGTAATTCTAATTGTTTACGAAGATTACTAACTAAAGTTTCTGAATTATGAATCTCTAAATAATCATATCCCTGCTCTCCAAGCATTCTTATAAATTCATTTTCTAATGCTTGTTCGCTTTGATAACTATCTGATTTTCTTTGCATTGGTTCATATTCAGTTACAACAGTTGAAGTATTCATTTCCATTACTACATTATACTTGTTCATTTTTTGCCCCTTTAATTTATTTTTAATTCTTTAAAAGTTAATAATTTATCTCTGTAATATTCATATTGTTTTTGCCTTGCTTCTATTTCAGCAGGAAGTCCCTCTGAAATGTCGTTGCATAGTTTTTCAAACCTATCTAAAATATTTACTATTCGTTCTTGAATAGATACTGGTGGAACTGGTATTATAATTTCTTTCATTTGCCCCGCAGTAATTAATGGCTGTCCACCACCTTTAGCAAATTGATTCAAATTCATATTTGCTAATTGATAATAAATATATTTTATATTAACATTATCATCTAAATCTACAATCAATGCATTATCAGAAACATCATATTTATCAGTTGCAATATATACATAACCTGCATTAGCTCCCACCCTTGCAATAAGAATTTGTGTTTTATTATAAACAGCATTATTGGTTGAAGAAATAATACCTGTTGAACCATAAACAGGATATTCTCCATTATTTACTCTTTCTTTATTTTTTCCTGAAAATACATTTTTAGCAATTTCACCTAATTTATAACATTTTATTTCTTGTCTATTAAAGTATCCGTGTGTGTGTGCTAGAGTATCAGTACTTTCAAGCATTTTATCAAAAGGCAATAGTTTATCTCTATAATATTCATATTGTTTTTGTCTAGCTTTCAGCTCTGCTGAAAGCTCTGCTGAAAGTAATGTGAAATCATCCAACACGCGGACAATTTCGCATTGTACCTCCAACGGAGGTACAGGAATTTCTGTATTCATAAATGTATCAACAGATATATAAAATCTTGTTACACCTCTAACAGCTTTAAAGACATTTTTTCTAAATTCTTTTGTATGCATATAATAATTAACAAAAGTAGTATTTATATTATTTATATATTCGTCTTTTAATCTAATTCCAAATAAATGATCATCTAAAAAAATATTATCTACAATTTCATCTTCAATAACTGATGATATAGCGCATTCATCTGGTGTCTCTGATGCACTTGTAAGCAAAATGTCTCCTTTCTTTAATTTGCTTTGTTCCATTTTCTTTATAGTAGCATTTTCTAATCGTTTTACATCAATTTTTAAATTTTTATAAGCATTCATATAATCTATAAATTGACAATTTCCTGTTTTTTTCCACTTATTACTTACTCCAGTCATTCCATTAAATTTATAAAATACATCATCTATTTTTTTATATTCAACACCATTCGGACACATCTTTTCTATTAACTCATCTATTTTTCCCATATTACACCTCAATTTCTTTTATAATTTTATCTATTTCTTCACGAAGTTTATTTTCTCTTTCAACTATTTCATCTATTTGTTTATTTAATTCTACAATGTCAACTTCTTCTCTTGTATCTTCTTTTTCTACATAAGTTGAAACAGATAAGTTATAATCATTTTCGGCTATTTCTTTATTTGAAACTAATTTTGTAATATGTTCAATATCTTCTCTATCTGTAAATATTTTTAATATATTATCTATGTTGTCATCTGATAATTTATTGTTATTTGTTACTTTAACGCATTCTTTTGATGCATCAATAAATAATGTGCTATTGTCTTTTTTACTTTTCTTTAAAACCATTATACAAGTAGCAATACTTGTTCCAAAAAATAGATTTTCTGGTAATTGAATAATAGTATCTACAAAGTTATTATCTATTAAATATCTTCTTATTTTTTGTTCTGCTCCACCTCTATATAAAATTCCTGGGAAGCAAACTATTGAAGCTGTTCCATTAGTTGCAAGCCAAGATAAACTGTGCATGATAAATGCAAAATCTGCTTTTGATTTTGGTGCTAATACTCCTGCTGGAGAATATCTAGGGTCATTTATTAAAACTGCGTTGTCATCTCCTGCCCATTTAATTGAATATGGTGGATTTGAAACTATAACTTCAAAAGGTTCATCATCCCAATGTTGTGGGGAAATTAGCGTATCTTCACAAGCTATATCAAATTTATCATACCCTATATCATGTAAAAACATATTGATTCTACAAAGGTTATATGTAGTTAAATTTATTTCTTGTCCATAAAATCCATTTCTTACATTTTCTTTACCTAAAATTTTTGCAGCTTTTAGCAATAATGAACCAGAGCCACATGCAGGATCATATACTTTATTTACAGATGTTCTTCCAACAACTGCAAGTCTTGTTAATAATTCACTAACTTCTTGTGGCGTATAGAACTCTCCTCCAGATTTTCCTGCATTAGAAGCATACATAGTCATTAAAAACTCATAAGCATCTCCAAAAGCATCAATAGAATTTGTTTGATAATTTCCTAAATTCAAGCTATTTATCCCATCTAATATCTTTGTTAGTCTTTCATTTCTTTTTCCTACTGTTGCACCTAATTTGTTACTATTAACATCTATATCATCAAAAAGTCCAGAAAAATCATCTTCACTTTCTGCACCCTTTGCTGAATTTTCTATATTTCTAAATACTTTTTCAAGTATTTCATTTAAATCTTCTTTGTGATTTTTTGCATCTTTGCATACATTACAAAATAGTTCTGAAGGTAAAATAAAAAAGCCCTTTTCATTCACCAATTCAGTTCTTACTGATTCTGCTTCATTGTCAGATAATTTAGTATAATCAAAATCTTTATCTCCTGCTTTTTTTTCACCCTCATTTATATAATTTGTTATATTTTCTGATATATATCTATAAAACATTATTCCTAAAATATATTGCTTAAAATCCCAACCATCAACTGCACCTCTTAAATCATCTGCAATAGCCCATATTGCTTTATGTACTTCATTTCTTTCTTGTTCTGTTCTATTATCCATTTATATCCCCCTTATTTTAATTTCCACAGCTATCTTGAATTTTCTATATTTTTCAACATAATATTAAAATTTTTTTCTAATATATTGATATTGGTATAATAAAAATACTTTCCAATCTGTTCTAAAAATTTTTTATTTGCTATATAACAATATTCTCCTAAAATCTTATTGTATTTATACCACAAATTTGTATTTTTCTCAACAAAATGTCCTATTTTTATGAATTTTCTCTCGCCTGTCGTGACTTTTCTACAAGTATTGTATTAATAGTAAAATTTGCAAAAATACAGAGGAACGTTTTGTAAAAAAATTAAGACAAAAGAAACGTTCCTCTTGTTAGACGATAGTGTTACTTTTTATGCACAATATTTATCAAATATTTTAAGGAAAAATTTTTCGGTATAAGAATTTAAGTTATAAAAAATATCTATCAAAGATATTAATACAATTTAGAAGTTTTAATGCTGAACGAATCAAATTTCAATTCAATTTCAGCCTCACTATTCATATTAAAATTATTTTTTTCAATATATAGATACTTTTGATATTGTTTCTTGACTATTTAAATATATAAAGTATTGTTTTGTGTCTAAAAAGTTCAGAAAATAGGAGTAGTTATATTTTTTATTTAGAAATCCTAACGATTCTCTGATACATTTCAAAGCTCTGTCCTACTAGATAGTTTTTTCTAAATAATTATCTTTATATACTCATTATTTAATTCTTCTCTAGATATTTTCGTAATTTTTTTATAATCATTTTTAGGTATTACTTTTAAATCGTCTTTTTCTAGTATAAAGTCGAATTCTATATCTTTATAATTTAGTATGTCCTGTATCATTTACTGTCTTCTTATCATATAATCCATTTTTTAATCCAAAAGCATTCTCTTCTTCATCTATTACAAATGTTAAACTGTTTATTGGTCTTGTCATTCCAACATATAATTTATTTTTTGTTTCACCCTTTATATTGGATTGACCATTTAGAATATAATTTTTAAACTCTCCTGTAGGATATAGTAACACCCTATTATATGTTGCTCCTTTGGATTTACCCATTGTAATTGTTTTAGAAAGGTCACAACTTTTTGTTTTTGTATTATAAATTATTTGAACTGGTTTATATTTTTTTATATATTCCTCAATTTGACTTTTCCTTATTACAAAAATACCCTGATGTTCTTTTTTTTCTATTTCTGTATATTCCATTGGAGTATATTCTTTATAAAAGTTATTAACAAAAATAATTATGTCTTTATGGCATCTATAACATTTATTAAGCGTTGTATTATCTATAACACACTTTATGCTTTTGCATTCTTCTCTAATAAAATCTTCTATATTTCCGTCAGAATATTTTTTATATTTTTGATCATAATGAGTTTTATAAACTGTCTGCCTTGGATCTCCAACTAAAATAACATTTGAATTCGAATTCATTAATCTTTTTATAAATTCTAAATCATACCCTGCCATATCTTGTACCTCATCTATAAATATGTTTTTATAGATTGTAGTAAGTCTATTTATAACCTTCCCTTCTGTCTTATCATCAATTCTTATAACTAATTTTGAAATTTTATCAGTATATATGTTATTATTACTATCAAAATAATGCTTATAAAAATCTTCTTGCTCTCCCCAATATACTGGTCCTCTTCTTCCAACATGCCTTACTCCCGATCTTCCTTGTGACATAAAAACACCTTTTACTCTACTTATTTTTAAAGAATTTTTATATGGCTTTATTCCATGTTGTAGCAACATCGAAAACCATGTTTGAACCACTATGTTATTAGGTACATATCCTTTTTTTTTAATGATTTTCTCAATTATTTCACTCTTACAGTTTATCGTAAATGTCGTTATTAGTACTTTTTCTTTTATTTCTAAAGCTCTATCAATTAAATATGTTGTCTTTCCCGTTCCTGCACCAGCTATTATTAGTTTATTCTTCATAATCATCTATCGCTTTCTTAATATATTCTGGATATTTAATCTTTTTATCTGATTTAAATATTTTCATTGCACAATCAGTTTTATTTCCAACCATATATTTTATTAATTCATCATCTGAATTATAGCTTCTACCTAAAATTTCATTAATAAGTTCTAATGAATTCGCTCTTAATATACATGGTTCTAAGGTATCATAATTGAACTTTCCTCCATTTTTAGCTTTCAAACTGCCTTGGCTTATATGTGTTTTATCATCATAATAAACACATATATATTCTTTTGAATTATCTCCTATATAATTTTCATATTTTCTTTTTAATGCATCTATATCCCCATCATTATCTGTTAATATAATTGTTTGTTTTTCTAATTTCTCAGCTATTTCAAGAAATCTTAGAAAAGTAGTTCCTACAGATATCACATCTATTTCATCTTCTATTGGTAATTTACCATATTTATCCAAATATGCTCTTTGCACAATTAGTTCATCAGCATCACCTTCAACTAAAATTGCTTTTGAACACAGTAAAAATCTTAATGTATCATAGCCAGGCTTTTTCATAAAGAAATCTTGTGTGCTTTCACTTAAATCATCAAATCTCATTGTGTTTCGTTTTTCCAATAATATTAATTTTCTTAATCCCAACTTATTGGCTACAAAACTACTGTGCGTTGTTACAAAAATTTGCTTACTTCCACTAACTTTTTCTACATCACTCAATAATCTATTTAATTTTGAATAAGTTAAATGATTTTCAGGTTCTTCTAGCAATATTATTCCTGCTTTTTCCGCCTTTTGATTTGTTAAAGATAATTCTATCTTTAATGTTGATTGCTCTCCTTTACCAACATTCTCAAATGGAGTAGAATTTATTTTCGTAATTATAGCCTTTTCCCATTCATTTTTGTTTAACATTTCTACATCCATTTGTATTGAATTGCCCATCAAATGATTTTCTGTGCTTAACCTTTGATTAATTTCCACTATAGTTGGACTATTTATAAATTCATCTCTAACCATTCTATATGTTTGAGAAATATCTATAATTTCATCTTCTTCCAATTTTTCTTTTATTATTTTTGAAATGCATGTATCTGAACTATTTCTTAAATTTGAATCAGATGTATCTATAAGAACTGATTTAACAGGTATTGATTTTGTTGTCATTTCATTATCATCGTTTGCTGAACAGTGCCATGAAACTTTATAATATTCTATAGGTAAAGTAGTAATATTGCCTTTTTCAACAAAGGTTTCATACTCTTTATCAAAGCTAGAATCAAATTCAATAGTAAAATTAATTGCAGCTTTATCTTCTTTGTCAGAATTATTTGTTCCTAATAGTTCTGGTGCATCATCTAAAAATATTTCAATGCTTAATTTGGGTAAAGGTGTAGTTTTATCTGAATTGATATTTAAAATATATTCATTAATAACATCTTTATTAAATATATCTTGTGTAAAAGAATTTCTTATATATTTTCCTCTATAAAATCCTGTTAAAGCTAGATGGATTGCTTCAAATATTGTTGATTTTCCTTCATTATTATTTCCGACTAATATATTCATTCCACTATATGGTTCAAATTCAAAATCTTTTAATGACTTAAAATTAATAACTTTTATTTTCGTTATATTCATTTTTTTCACCTCTTTAAAAATTATATCATATTCCTTTATTCTCAATATTTTAGACAAAAGTTTACATCTATTTACAATATTTAACAAATTAAATTTATATTCCAATCATATATCAAAAATTATTTACTTACCACCTATAGCTCCTTTTCCAGTTCAATTTCATCTCTTAAAGGAATACCATTTTCTCCTACTAAAGGCACATTTGGTTTTACTTTTCTAACTTCATCCATAGCATTTAAGTATAATTTTGTTAAGAAATAACCTCTTTTCTGATAAAACTGTAATGCTCTTAAATTATCATTTGTAGTTATTAATCTCATTTTGGTACATTTATTAGCTATTGCTACATTTTCTATTTCTTTTAGAAGCGCTGTTCCTATACCAATATTCTCTTTTTTACTATCTAAAGAAACAATTTCACAAATGTCATAAAAAAATATATATGTCACTAGACCAATTATTCTATTGTCTTCTTGTATTAAAAATCCATCTAACTTTGTTCCATCAATAATTTCTCCTCTTATACTCATATTCGTAGAATACCAATTATCAATAAAAAATTTATTTACTAATGCTCTTGTTTTATCTGTAATTCTCTCTATTTTACTTATCATGTAGCTTTTCTCCTTTTTCTATTTATAAAAACTGCTTTTATTATATCAGAAAAGACTCTAAAAAGCCACTAATCGCCATATATTTCTTAAAGTCTTGTCAATTTCACTCATTTGTTATATAATCCCCCCGGAGGTTTTTATGATAGGTAACCCTGTAAATTATGATAAAAAGTATAAAGGAGATTTTCCAATCTTCCCTGCTAAATTTGATCCAGAACTAAGAAGATATATTAACCTGCTTGAAGGCAAAGATGTTTTAGACCTTGGTATCGGACAAGGTCGCAATGCTATTCCTTTAGCAGAATTAGGTTTCAATGTTACTGGCGTAGATTATTCTGAAAAATGTCTTGAAATATGTAAAAAGAATTGTTCAAAGTTAAATTTATTTCATAGTGATATTAGAACTTTCAATATTGAAAAGAATAAATATGATTTAATTACTTCGCGTTTTGTTTTGCATTTTTTCCATAAGGATGATTGTTTTCAAATTATTAATAACATTAAAGAAGGCTTGAAGCCTAATGGTTTAGTGTATATATACGTTTTTTCTACTGAAGATCCTAAGTTTGTTAAATGCACTAACTCTTCTGAATTTGAGAATTTAAAAAATAACATTTTTCATAATACTCTAAACGATACTTATGTTAGTTTCTTTACTAAACAAGAAATTGAATCCATTTTTAGCGATTTTGAAACTATTAGTATATCTCAGGAATATTGTCTTGATTTAGGAGGACTAGAGCCACATTATTCTGGTTTTATTAAGTATATTGGTAGAAAAAAGATATAGTTTGTAGTTAATTTTTTACTGCTACCTTATAAATAGCTAAAACGAGTTGCTCTACAACAACTCGTTTTCATTTTGTTCATTATCTTCATTTAAATTTATAGTTTCTTGCTTTCTTTTATTCATTACTATTTTTACTACAAGTATGCCTATTCCTATTGCTAGAAATCCAATAGCGAATTTGTCTATATTAGCAAATACAGTGGTTTTCATTGTATCAATAAAGTTTCCCACATATTCCATACCTTCACCTACATCTGTAATAAATTCTTCTCTTGCAGAAGTTGCTAATTCATTAACAAAACTTGTGATTCCTACTCTAATTAATAGTAAAAATGTACCTGATAAAATTAATGGTTTGTATATAATTTTTAGTTTTTCTTTAGATAATAATATAGCTATTACCCAAAATACAATAATTCCTATCAAAATTCCTTTAATTGCTGTATTAATAAGGTCTTTAATGTCATATAAATTGTTTATGTCTTCATCCTTTTCCATTATATTTGTTTTCTCTGATGAATTTTCTTTTTTCCATTCTTCTATTTCAGCTTTAACTTCTTGTGGTAATTCAATGTTATTTTCTTTTAAGTAATTTTCCAAATTTCTAGTATATCCATCTATCAAAATATTTGCATCGAATTCTACTGTTGTGCTATTGCTATATGCCTGTTCTAAAATATCGTCAATCTCATTTTTTAAAACATCTTCAGTAAATACGCTTTCTATCATTTCATCAAATTTATCTTTTAGTTCTGGATCTTCATTAATTTCTTCCTTAAGCTCTTGCTTTAAACTTGTTTTTAATTCATTATTAAGTCCTTCATATATTCCAGCAGCTTCTATTTCTTTTTTTACTGTATTCTCATCAAAAACAACATCAACTACTGATTTACTAAAAGCAAATATAGTTAGTGAAATTCCAATCACTACTATAGCAATAAATCTAAAAAACTTTCTCATATCTTTCTACCCCTTCTGCATTTACCACTTATTATATTCTAATACTTTAAATAAACTTTCAAGCATTCTTTTTCCCTTAATATACCATTTTCATAATGCAAATAAATTCATAGTATTCCCAATTTTAAACTTATTGACATTCTATCATCTTTTCCTGTAAAAAGCTAGTATTTAGCTATAAACTTGTTATTTTAGTTTTGTATGATATAATAGAGTAAAGTATGGTGTTAGGGTGTTTATGGTTATAGTTCCCTATTTTATTTTGATATGATATAATTCTATAGCAATTAGCTGTTGTTATACTACCTGAAAATGGATTTAGGAATTTTACTGTATATTGTTTTAATGGCTTTATCGTACTAAAAAATTCTTTAAATTCTTCTTGTGTAAGATATTTGGTATGTAGCATTATCTTATATTTTTGTGCAACAGGATTATAATGCATATATCCCTTCGCATTTCTCCCACTGTCATAAGATAAATCATACCATTCTACATCATATCCTTCGTCTTTTAAGAATTTGCTTAAATCTTTTCCTCTACTGTTATAAGATTTTCTACATACCTATCTCATCTCTCCTTTTATCCTGTTCCTTCTTGAATTATTTTGTATAGTAATGTATAATCACCATAAATAAGGGGGTATTTTTATGGCATTGATTAATTGTAAAGAATGTGGCAAAGAAATCAGTACACAAGCTAAAGTATGTCCTAATTGCGGTGCTAAAACACAAAGAGCTATAATACAAAAGAAAACTAATATAAGAATGTTTTTATTCTTACTTGTTTTAGCAGTTGTTATAGGTGCATATATTTTAAAAATTTGTTTTACAGAAACTGAAGGTCAAAGGCAAATGAGAGAAACAGAAGAGCTTAATAGAAAAATAGAAGAAAGTTATAATGAAATGCTAAAGAATCATTGAAGAATAAAAGATATATATTTAAAACAAAAAATATTTATATCTTTTAATATCCAAATGCTGGCTTTCCTGTCTGTTGATAATATTGATCAGCAGATTTTTGAACCTTTTTGAATATAATTCCTTCATCTGCTTTTACTTCTATGTTTACTCCCTCATCTCTCATTGCTCTTACAAAAGCATTATAACTGGCTTCTGCTATTTCATTTGGAATATTTCTATTCATATTAACTTGGCTTTTTGCTAGTATCTTTCCTTTTATAGCACTATAATTTACATATTGATTAGTATCTACTTCAAAGTCTTTAGGATTAATCCTAATGCCTTGTTTTAATTCTTTTGTTATGTCTGGCATTTTTATATCGTCAAAAGATTTGTTATAGTTCCTATTTTATTTTGATATGATATAATTAACTAATCTAGCATAGCAAGACATTGTATGTTATAGTTCCCTATTCTATTTTGATATGATATAATCCAGTTAACTTCATTAACATTAACAGCAACGTTATAGTTCCCTATTTTATTTTTATATGATATAATCATTCTCAGTAGCACTTGACAATGGTATTGGTTATAGTTCCCTATTTTATTTTGATATGATATAATTAGGAGGTAGTGAATTATGCCAGATCCAACGTTATAGTTCCCTATTTTATTTTGATATGATATAATGATTGGAACAAGGAAGAGCTTGTATATAGAGTTATAGTTCCCTATTTTATTTTGATATGATATAAT
>CANQSV010000028.1 GCA_947626605.1 uncultured Clostridia bacterium
AATGGGAAAATTAAAACCAGAAAATATGGGACAAATGAATATGTATCTTAATTATTATGAAACAGAAGTTAATGATACAGATGACAATAAGCCTATTGGAATAATATTATGTGCAAAAAAGGATAATGTAGTTGCTGAATATAGTTTAGGAGGAATTAATAACAATTTATTTGCATCAAACTATACATATTATATGCCAGATAAAGAAGAATTAATTGCGCAAGTAGAAAAAGTTATAAATGAAAATGAAGAAGAAACAAAAAAATAAGATTTATTTTAAATCGTCCATGCGTCTGGACGATTTAAAAATTTCACTTTGAATCTAGAAATAAGTTCAATGCGCTTTTTTCAAAATTATAATGTTTTACTTTTGAATATATATTACATTTACATGACAAATTTTGAAAGATATTGACAGGTATTTTTTTTTTTTTATAATATTTTCAGAAAAAAATTACGGATGAAAAGGGGAGAAAAGATGCAAAAGATGTCAAGAAAATCAATATTTGTTTTTATTCTTTTAGTAGCAATTCTGCTATTATTTCCAACATTTGTACAAGCAGCAGATAGTGAAAGTTCAATAACATACACAAAAGAATTTCCAGGCTCAGATGGAACTATCATTTTTAATTTAAAAGGCTTAAATTTAGATGAAACAGGAGAGTATGTATATTCTTTAACAACTCAAAGTGGAAGTGCTCCAGAAGAGAAGGATTGGGTAAATATTTCAGACTATACACCAACAACTGCTAGAATTGAATTAAAAGGTGCTGAGGGAAAATTTACTGAAACGATGGCTAAAACTAATAAGGCTATAATATGGATTAAGAAAACTGATGAAACTAGTGAAAATGCTATAAAAGTAAATGTAGATTTAACGCTTTCACCTGAAACAGTACCAAGTTTGGTGGATGGTGGTAATCCTATTTTTTTTAAAAGTCACGAAGACGATATATATAGCTTTAGTAGTTATATTTTTAAACCTTTATATGTATATAGAACTTCTAAATTAATGTGGACTACCTATTATGGGTATCTAAATAAAATTGAATATAACTTTGTGAAAGTAAATGATAAGAAAATAGTTGAAGAATGGTTAAAATATAAAGAAAATATAGAAAACAATAAAGATGCCAATATTTCTAGTATATATAATGAAATAAATAATTCAAAATTAGAAATACCAACGACGGGATATTCGACTTGTGATGAATCAACAAGTTACGGAGAGAGTGGATGCCTTAGTGTAAGAGAGCTCGGAAAAAGACAGGATGGATTATATATAATTTATCTTAGATATTCAGGTGAAGGATATAAAACTGTATATGGATATACATTGTATGACGGAATGTATGATACAGCAACAACTTTTGATGAATATAAAAAGCATTTTGATAATGTAGATTCTGATACAGATAATAATGATAATACAAATAAAGAAGATACACAAAAAACAGAATTAACTGCTACAGTAAGTTACAATCCATCAACTTCAACTACTGGAAATGTTACAGCAACAATAAAAACAAACAAGAAAGTAAAAAATGTAAGTGGCTGGACTTTATCTAGTGATGGAAAGACATTAACAAAGAAATATTCTAAAAATACAACAGAAATAGTAAATTTAGTTGCAGAAGATGAATCTGAGAAAAGTGTTACAGTAAAAATTACAAATATAAAGGCAGAAGATACAAATAAAGATAAAAATAACAACAACTCAAATACAAATGGATCAGTACAAGGTGTAAGCAAAGATGATGATGATGACAATAAACCAAGCACAGGTAGTTCATCAAGTTCATCAAAGAATACAACAACAGGAAAGAAAGACAACACAGTATCACCAACAATATTACCACAAACAGGATTGGGAAGAGGAATAATGGTAATAGTTATAATTGCAACAGTATATGGAATATACGCATATCGCAAATATAATTATTTAAAAGATATAAAATAGAGATGTTAAAACATACGGGAGACCAGTGGTCTCCCGTTTTTTGTAGAGATGTTATTTTATAGTATTTTTAAATTATAGCCCCAAAATGGGCATAGCCCAATATATAATGTACAAAGATTGAAATAAAAATATGTATAAAACATTTGACATATATAAACAAATGTTCTATAATAATACTCAGAAAGAGGTGACTGCATGATAAATTATGTAATAAATAAGGTAACACCATATTTACAAAAATTATATTTTAAAAATTTTTTTGATTGGTTTATAAGAAAATTAGACTTACAAGATAAAGCAGAAAAACTTGACAAAAAGAAAAATAAAAGACAACATCCAATACAACCAAGAAGAGGAGACATTTATTTAATAGAATTTGGACAAAATATAGGAAAAGAATTAAGTAATACTCACATGGGTATTGTAGTTCAGAATTCCAGTAATAATGTTGCAAGTCATACAGTTGTTGTTGTTCCTATTTCAAGTTCAAAACAATTATATCAGACTCACGAGAAAATAACACAAGCAGATATAGAAATGGGAAAATTGAACAAATTACCTTCAAAAGCAAAAGCAGAACAGATTACATATATAGACAAAGCAAGAATGATGTATAAAGTAGGGAAAGTAACAGTTGATTTTATGAATAGACTTGAAAAAAGAATATTAAAAAATTTAGATATAAAAATTTAAAAATTATTACACATTTATTGACTGTATAATAAGATATAGTGTATAATTATAGTAGAAAGATATTTTACCACAGTAGGTGGTACTACTCATATATGAAAATATATGAGGTTCAATTTAAGAATAGGAGAGATCCTATTCTTTTTTGCATAAAAAAATATATAATGTATAAAATATAATATGGATTAATCTAATTTTTGAACAATATGGTTCAACTATATATGAAGATCTTTATATAGTCAAAAAAAGTGATAATGTAAATTGGTGCATTATCACTTTTATTTCATTAAAAATTGCAAGAGTTATTGCATATGTATAAAATTTAAGTTAAATTTAATAGTATATTAGTATTATCTATAAAAATACAAATGAAAGGAGATTGAAATGAAAGATAAGATAAAGTTTTTGTTTATTGGAATTTTAATAGGAGCAATTATTACAACAGCAGGATTTTTTATTTATAATAAATCTATTACTAAGGATTCAAAGCCTTCAGAGACAAATCCAAATGGCGAAATGCAACCACCTCCAGGAGAAAATATGGGAGAACCACCTGCAAAGCCAGATGGAGATATGCAACCACAAATGGATAACAATTCTGTTGAATATTCCGCTTCTAAAGAAATTACAGAAACTAGCAATATAGAAAACGAAACATTTTCTTCAGAAACTGCAAATGAAAATGCAATATTAGCAACAGGAAATATACAAGTATCACTTGAAAATTCATCAGTTAACAAAACAGGAGATTCTGATGGAGGTGATAATACTAGCTTTTATGGAATAAACTCAGCAATATTAGCCAAAAGTGGAGCAAATTTAACTATTAAAAATGTAACAGTAAATACAGATGCAACCGGAGCAAATGGAATATTTAGCTATGGAGGACAAGCTACAACAAATAATACATCTGGTGATGGAACAATTGTTACAATTAGTGATTCAAATATTACTACAAAAAAAGATAATTCAGGTGGAATAATGACAACAGGTGGAGGAACAATGAATGCATCAAATTTAACTGTTATTACAGAAGGAATTTCAAGTGCAGCAATTAGAACAGACAGAGGTGGCGGAAATGTTACTGTAGATGGAGGAAACTATACAACTAGAGGTCAAGGTTCTCCAACGATTTACTCAACAGCAAATGTAACAGTAAATGACGCTAATTTAATTGCAGAAACATCAGAAGGAATTGTTATAGAAGGAAAAAATAGTGTAACAATAAATAATTGTAATTTAACAGATAGTAATACAAAGTTAAATGGACAATCAACTACTTATAAAAATATATTTTTATATCAATCTATGAGTGGAGATGCAGCAGAGGGAAAATCAGAATTTACCTCTAATAATAGTAAAATTATAACTAATAAAGGTGATTCTTTTTATGTAACAAATACAGCATCAACTATAAATTTAAAAAACAATACAATTACAAATAATGATGCAACAGGTAATTTCTTAAGAATACAAAAAGATTCTTGGGGAGAAACAGGTAATAATGGTGGAGATGTTGTATTAGTAATGGAACAACAGGAAACAAAAGGTAATATAGTTGTAGACGAAATATCAACATTGGACATGACAATGAAAGATAATTCTTTTTATGAAGGAACAATCAATGGAGATAATTCAGCTAAAAGTATAACTTTAAAATTAGATAATACATCAAAACTAAAATTAACAGGGGATTGCTATATATCAAAGTTAGAAGATAGTGATACAACATATAGTAATATTGATTTAAATGGATATAAGCTATATGTTAATGGAGTAGAGATAAATAAATAGTAATAGAAATTAAGAAGCTGATATGTTTTGTTTTACATATCAGCTTTTGTAATACAAGCAGGAGAATTAATAGGATATGAACTGTAATAGGTTAAGCATCCTGTTTTTTTATTTCTTTCAAAGATACTAATATTTGAAGATTCTTGATTAGCACAAAATAAGTAGTATTCAGAATTATCAAAATTGATATCTCTAGGAATTTTTCCATTACAAGATATATTCTGTATTAATTTTAAATCAGAAACATCAAAAACACTAATACTATTATGAACTCTTATTGTAGTATAAATGAATTTTTTATCATTACTAATCTTTATAGAACATCCAGAATAATTTTGTTCTCTTGTAATATTATCTGGTAAAAGAGAAACACAATTAATAAATTTAAAGCCAAGTTTATCAGAGAAAGACAACTGATACAATTCACAAGATTTTTCAGTAATAACAAAAAGAGAATTATCTAGTAATTCTAAATGTCTTGGACCAGAATTAGCTGGAAAAGAATATTTAGAAAAATATTTTAGTTCTAAATTGCTTCCATCAAACATAATCTCAAAAGCAAATATAGTATCTGTTCCTAAGTCAATAGCAAATAAGAAATGGTTATCAGAAGAAAACTTAAGAAAATGAATACGAGATTGTTTACTAAATTCTTTGTAATAAACAGAGTTATTAATAGTTCCATCAGAATTTAAACTAAATACATCAATAGATCCATTACCGTAATTTGCAATGAAAAGCAGATTTCTAGTATTATCTACTACAACGTGACAAGGACCTTTACCATGAAGAAAAGAAGAACTAATAGGCAACAAGTTTAAATTTCTTGCTACTAAGTAACCATCTTTATACATAGGATTATCAGAGTATTCAACAATGCTATAAATTATATCATTATTTTTATATAACCAAGAACAGTTATCAAAACTATCATTGTGGCAAACTGGGCTAAAAATACCATTATCAAAATTGAGCTTATAAACTCCGCTTCTAGAATATGTACCAACAAAAAAATCTTGTCCCATAACAAACTCCTTTTTTATAATAGAATAAATATATCAAAAAAATGCAGAAAAGGCAAGAAAAAGGTAGCCTATTACTAGTAATATTGAGAATGAAATACTGAAAAATTCATTAAATCTCTATAAACACTACACAAAAAAGTTAACTTGTGTTATAATATAAATGTTTTTATTAAAATTAAATTTTTAAAGAGAAATTTGAAGAGGAGGAGAAGATATGTCAGGACATAGCAAATGGCACAATATTGCAGCAAAAAAAGGAAAAGCAGATGCTGCAAGAGGAAAAGTTTTTACTAAATTAGGAAGAGAACTAATGGTAGCAGTTAAACAAGGTGGTCCAGACCCTTCCGGAAACTCAAAATTAAAAGATATTATAGCAAAATGTAAGGCAGCAAATATGCCTAATGATACAATAAATAATGCAATTAAAAAAGCTTCAGGTGCAGGTAATGCAGAAAACTATGAAGAAATGGTATATGAAGGATATGGACCATGTGGTGTTGCAGTTATTGTTAATGCAACTACAGATAATAAAAATAGAACAGCAGCTGATGTAAGACATGTATTTGATAAATCAGGAGGAAATTTAGGAACATCTGGTTGTGTATCTTATATGTTTAACAAAAAAGGTGTAATTGTTATAGAAAAAGAAAATTCAAAAATGGATGAAGAAGAATTAATGTTACTTGCAATAGATGCAGGAGCAGAAGACTTTAATGTTGAAGAAGAAGTTTATGAAGTAGTTACAGCACCAGAAGATTTTTCAAAGGTTAGAGAAGAATTAGAGAAAAATGGTTTAGAATTCTTAGAAGCATCAGTTCAAATGGTTCCAACTACTTATGTTTCATTAGATGAAGCGGGAGCTGAAAAAATGCAAAGAATGATTGATAGACTAGAAGATTTAGATGATGTTTCAGAAGTTTATCATAACTGGGAAGAATAAATTATAAAAATTCTATCATAAAAAAATAAAAGGAGCATATATATTAATATATGTTCCTTTTGTTTTTTTTATTAGAAGTTTCTAATCCGCTTCTTTATAGGGACAAGATTGAAAACGAAAGAAAAGGTGATAAAAATGATGAATAGTAAAATTGAATATGAGCAATGCAAGAATACAGAAGTAAAATATAAATTTGATTATTTAAAATATTTTCCAACAGAAATGAGAAGAAAAATAGAAGAACATATATTCAATCTAAAAAATTTAGAAGAAATTAGAATTCGTGTAAACAAACCAATAGTTTTAAACTTTGGGGTAAAAGAAGAAATATTAGAATATATAACAACGAAGAATGAAATAAATGCTATATTGGAAAAAATTTGTAGTAATTCAATTTATTCTTTTCAAGATGAAATTTGTGAAGGATACATAACTATACCAGGAGGGCATAGAGTAGGATTAGTAGGAACATGTATCTTTGAAAATGAAAAAGTAAAAAACATAAAAGAAATATCAAGTTTAAATTTTAGAATAGCTAAGCAAATAAAAGGAGTAGCTATAAATGCATTAAAATATATAGTTAACTTAAATAATAATTCTATATATAACACAGTAATAGTTTCACCTCCAGGAGCAGGAAAAACTACTTTAATAAAAGATATAGTTAGACAGATAAGTAATGGAATAGAAAGTGTTGGATTTAAAGGATTAACTGTAGGAGTAATAGATGAAAGAGGCGAAATATCAGCAACATATAGAGGAGAAAATCAAAATAATATAGGAATGAGAACAGATGTACTTGTTAATATTCCAAAAAGTATAGGAATGAGAATAATGATAAGAACAATGTCGCCTAAAGTAATAGTAGCAGATGAAATAGGAAAAAAAGAAGATTATGAAGCTATAGAGTATATGGTAAAAAGTGGTGTAAAAGGAATTTTTTCAATGCATGGTAATAATATAAAAGATATAAAAAACAATGAGAATATAAGAATATTATTAGATAGAAAATATATAGAAAGAATAATCTTCTTAGATGAGAGAGAAAAAGGAAAAATAAAAGAAATATATTTTATAAATGATGAAACTGTAGAACATGTAACTGAATTTGAATAAGGAAGGTAATGTAATTGATATTAATAAAATGGATAATACTAACAATTGTGTTTGGCTTAACAATAAATTTAGGAGTACAAGTTTCAAAACAATATAAAAATAGATACATAGAATTAAAAGAAATGAAAAATGCATTAAATGCATTTAAAACAAAAATCAAATATGAAAGACAACCAATACAAGAAGTTTTCTTAGAAGTATCTAAAAATTTAGAAACAAATGTAAAAGAAGTTTTTACTTTAGCAAGTGAATATCTAAAAAACAACCCAGCAGATATTTCATGGACAAAGGCTTTGGAAGATGCAGATACATATATGTTAGAAGAAGATATACGAGTATTAAAGATTTTAAATAAATTGCTAGGAAAAACAGATATCGAAGGACAACTTAGTCAAATAGATTTAACAACCAATTTCTTAGATACGCAAATTGCAAAAGCACGGAGAAGAATGTGTAAAAAATGAAGAACTATTCAAAAAGGTAGGAATAGTAACAGGTTTTGGAATAGTTATATTACTATTATAAATTAATATTTTCAAGGAGAGAATATGGATATCGATTTATTATTCAAAATAGCTGCTATAGGAATATTAGTAGCAGTATTACATCAAGTTTTAGTAAGAGCAGGAAGAGAAGATCAAGCAATGATGACAACTCTTGCAGGTTTGGTAATAGTTTTAACAATGGTAATAAAAGAAATAAGCGTATTGTTTAATACTGTTAGAACTTTATTCGATTTATAAAGATTTTATGGTGAAGAATGATTACAGATATTTGGTTGAATTAGATTTATTAAAAAAGGAAGGAATGTAATTATAAATGGATATTATTAAAATTATAGGAATAGGTCTAATTTCTTTAATAATAACTATTATATTAAAACAATATAAACCAGAATTTTCAATTTATATATCTTTAATAGCAGGAATATTGATTTTATATTTAACCTTGGACAAACTAACAGGAATAATAGATTTATTAAAAAATTTAGCTGAAAAATCTAATATAAGTAATAGCTTTTTATTAATCCTTTTGAAAATAACTGGGATTGCAATACTTACTGAATTTGCAGGGAGTATGTGTAAAGATGCAGGAGAAGTAGCTATTGCTAAAAAAATTGAACTTGGAGGTAGTGTGCTAATAATGGCTATATCAATACCAATTTTATCAAAATTATTAGAAACAATTTTAATAATCCTTCCATAAATGTATATATTCTTAAGAAGGTGGATATTAAAATGAAAAACATAAGAAGAGTTTTAAAAATATTATTTGTTTTTGTAATTTGTATAAGTAATTTTGAATATTCTTATGCTACTGATGAGGAGAAAATAATAAAATCTCAAATAGAAGCATTAGGAATACATGATTTTATAGAACAATCAGACAAGTATTCATCTGAAGTATTTGAAGATATAAATATAAGTGAAGTTATGACAAATGCAGTTCAAGGGAAAGTAGACAATAGTACAATTTATAGAAGAGTATTAAGTTTATTTGCTGAAGAAATAAGAAATGTGATAGCGAGTTTTGGTGGGATTTTGGCAATAATATTAATACATAGCATATTAAAGACAATAACTGATGGATTAGAAAATAAGAGTGTTGGAGAAATTGTTTATTATGTTCAATATATACTAATAATAGCAATGGTAGTATCTAATTTTTCGGATATTATTGTATTAATGAACAATAGTATAAAAAAGCTTGTAGAGTTTTCGTACATGCTATTACCAATATTAATTGCATTAATGACTGTAACAGGAAGTGCAATATCTGCAACAATGGTACAGCCAATCTTATTGTTAATGATAGTTTTTATAGGGAATATAATTACAAATTTAATAATTCCAATAGTATTAATTAGTGTATCAATAGGAATTGTATCAAACATATCAAGTAGGGTAAAAATAGATAAAGTATCAAAATTTTTGAAATCAAGTGTTATTTGGGGTTTGGGTGTTGTATTAACTCTATTTGTAAGTGTTTTATCACTAGAAGGAACTCTAACTAGTAATGTAGATGGTGTAACAGCTAAGACTACTAAAAGTGCTGTTTCAACATTGGTTCCAGTTGTGGGGAAAATATTAGGTGATGCAACAGATACTGTATTAGGATGTGGAAGTATATTAAAAAATGCAACTGGAATAGTTGGAATAATTGTTATTTTATCAATCTGTCTATCGCCTTTAATTAAATTAATTGTTCTTACAGTTACATATAATTTGGCAAGTGCTATTTGCCAACCAATTGCAGATGAAAAAATTCTAAGTGTATTATCACAAATTGGAGATTCTTTTAAAATATTATTAGCTATAATGTTTTCTGTTGTTGTGATGTTTATTGTTGGAGTAACACTTGTTATTAAAATATCTAATACAGGATTAATGTATAGATGATATAAAAGGAGTTTAACGTGATTAGTTGGTTAAAAAATTGGGCAGAGGGTATAATAATAGCAGTAATTATTGGAACAATAATTGAAATGTTAGTTCCAGATAGTAATAACAAGAAGTATATAAAAATGGTTATAGGAGTATATATAATGTTTAGTATAATTTCACCTATTATAATGAAATTTTCAGATAAAGAAGTATCATTTGCTGTAGATGATTATGAAGGGTATTATAAAAAAAATGATACATATGAAGAATTAAATAAAAATTTTGAAGAGGCGAGTGAATACAAAATAGAAGAAGTTTATAGGCAAAAGTTGAATGAAGATATAAAAGAAAAACTAGAACAGAAAGGATATGAAGTTAATTACATTTATTTGGATATATCTACAAATGATTATAATTATGGGAGTGTAACTAAAATGGATATTGATATGAGTGTAAAACAAGATAATGAAAAAGAAGAAAAAAGGAAAGATAATAATAAGATAAAAAGAGTTGTGGTTAATGAGATAAATATAGGTTCTACTAAAAAGGAAGAAGAGAAAATAAAACAACAAATACCTAATGCTGACAAACTAAAAAAATATCTTAGTGAAGAGTATGGTGTGCAAACTAAAGATATCCTGATTAATGGTAAGTGATAAATGAAAGGGGTGAGCAAAATTAAAGATATTTTTTCAAAATACAAGAATTTCTTTATTGGGAAAAGTAGAAGTAAAAAAAGTAATGAAGCAGAAGCGGATAGTTTGGCTTTAGTGAGTAAAGATGAAAAAAAATCAAAAGGTGTAAAAAATAAGAGAAAGATAGAGAATATGGTTACTTTTATCGTTTTATTAGTAATAACAGTAATAATGATTAATAAAATAATAAAAAGTGATTCCAAAAGTGGAAAGGATAGTAAATCATCTAGTAGTTATAAAACTTTTGTAGATAGTAAAATAAATACTAATTCAGTAGAAGTTAGTAATATGGAAGTAGAAACAAACTTAGAAAAAGAACTAGAAGAAATATTGTCTAAAATGCAAGGAGTAGGAGATGTAAAAGTTCTTGTTACTTACTCACAAACAAGTCAAATAGTTCCTATCTATAATGAAAGTAACAAAAGTAGTTCTACTAAGGAAGATGATTCTGAAGGTGGTTCAAGACACATATCTGAAAGTGATTCTACTAAAGAGGTAGTTTTAGATAGTAATAATGATATTATTACAGAATCAGTTCTTTTTCCTAAAATAGAGGGAGCAATTGTAATGGCAAAGGGGGCAAATAATGTTGAGATAAAAAACAATATTATACAAGCTGTTTGTGCAGTAACAGGATTGTCTAGTCATAAGGTTCAAGTTTTTGAGTTAAGTGCTGATTAAAAATTTTTATTATAGGAGGTTAAGCATATGATTTATAGGGAGAACAATAAATTAATACCTAAAAGAGGATATAGAGGTAAACATGGAAAAAATAATTTCTCTAAGGAAAATTTAATAAAGGGTGTTAAAGAGTATTCAATTCTAACGATAAGTTTAGTTTTGGTTGTAGTTGGATATGTTAGTTATTTATCAAAATATCAAAAAACAAAAGAAGCTAGTAGTGAAGCTGATAAGGTTGCAGATATTGGAGATGCGACTTTGGTTGATAGTAAAGATATTTCGAAGAATGATAGTTCTGTTGAAGAGGATGAGTTAAAGAAAAAAGAAGAAGAAGTAGCTAATAAAGAGAATGCAAAGAATAATAATGAAAAAGAAGCGGAAAATATTGAAACTAATGCGGAACCATCAACAGATGAATATTTTATATCTTCTAGATTAGAGAGGGAAAACATGTATTCACAAACGATAGAAACTTATCAGAAAATTTTGGAGAATAGCAATTGTTCTGCAGAACAAAGAAACGAAGCAAGTGATAAGATAAACGAAATAAATAAAACAAAAAATTCTATAATGATAGCTGAAAATTTGATAAAAACGAAAGGGTTTGAAGATTGTATTGTTTTTGTGAATGCAGATAGTGTAAGCATAGTTATAAAGAAAAAAGAACTTTCTAATGAAGACATAGCTAAAATCCAGAATATAGCTGTAAGAGAGTTATCAAAGAAAATAGAAAATATACATATATCAAATAAATATTAAAAAGAGTATAGTAAATTTTATATAAAAAAATTATGTGAAAAACAAAGGTTTGATGCACATAATTTTTTTACTTTTAAAAGAGATGATTAACGTAAACAATATATAATTATTTTTTGTGGATAACTTTAACAAAAAAAGTCTTTAAAAAAGGTTATTAACAAAGTTATCCACAATATCCACATAAAAAACAGTAGAAATATTGTTAACTAATTATGAGAAAAAGATAACATAATATTATTGCTTATGAAACAAAATTGAAATTTTGACGTCACTGCTTTGTAATAAAATTGCAACAAAAGGACAAAAAACAGGAAAAACATTCAATTTTTTGTAATATTAAGAGTATAATATTATGTGGGGAAAAAGCTCATTATCATACTGATGTAATATTTTTGTAACACGCATAAAGAAAGAAGAAGGTGCAAAAATGAGAAAATTTATGTGGAAAAAATTCAGTAAAAATATAAATTGTGGAAAACTTTTAGGATTAAATAATAGAACAGTAGATGGATATATAAATATAGACTATACCAAATTAGCAAAAATGATGAGAGATGATAAAGATATTATTTTATTAGATGTAAGGAGTATACAAGAATATAATGAAGGTCATTTAAATGGAGCTATTTTGATTCCTTTATATGAATTAGAAAAAACAGTTACCAATATAATCCCAGATAAAAAGAAAAAAATTATAGCATATTGTAAATCAGGAATAAGAAGTATGAAAGCAATAGAAATTTTAATAAAAAAAGGTTACACTAATTTATATAATTTATATGGTGGATTAGATAATTATTAATAATATAAAAATATAGAATCTTAGATTTTTAGTTGAATTATAAAACTAAATCTAAGATTCGCTTTTTATTGAAAATAAAATATAACTGTGTTAAATTATAAATAATAGTGATAAAAATAATAAAAAAATATTGTAATTATTAGAAAAATTGTTATAATACTAATAGTGATATTCAAAAGAAGAAAGGATGAATATAATGGTAAGAAAGGTAGCAATATTAGCTAACGGTGGCGATGTTTCAGGGTTTAATGCAGTTATAAGAGGAATAGTAAAAACTGCTGAGGAAAATGGTATTGAATGTTATGGATTTATAGATGGATACAGAGGACTATTAAATAATAATTTTATAAGATTAGATGGTCAAAAAATTTCATCTGGAATTCTTCATACAGGAGGTTCAATAATAGGATCATCAACGAATGCCAATGTATTTAACTATAAAGTAGAAGAAAATGGAGAAGTAGTATATAAAGATTTATCAGAACAATGTATAGAAAATGTAAAAAGAAATGAATTTGATTGCATTTTCACATTAGGAGGAGACGGAACACAAAAATCTGCAAGAGATTTTTCTGTAAGAGGTCTAAATGTAATAGGAATTCCAAAAACTATAGACAATGATGTAGCATGTACAGATATAACTTTTGGATATAATACAGCAGTTTCAGTTGCTGCAGAAGCATTAGATAGATTGCATACAACAGGTGAAACACATCACAGAATAATGGTATTAGAAGTAATGGGAAGATATGCTGGATGGATAGCATTAGAATCAGCTATTGCTGGAGGTGCTGATGTTGCACTTATACCAGAAATTCCATATGATATAAACAAAGCAGTAGAAAAGATAAATAAAAGAATAAAAAGAGGAAAAAGATTTAGTGTAGTAGTTGTTGCAGAAGGAGCAACACCAAAAGGTGGAACACTTACAATAGAAAACACAAGAGACAATGGAAAAGGTGTAGACAATACAAAACTTGGTGGAATAGGCTCAAGAGTAGCAAAAGAATTAGAAGAATTAACAGGATTAGAAGCAAGAAATACAACACTAGGATATATGCAAAGAGGAGGAACTCCAACAGCATTTGATAGAGTTTTATCTACAAAATATGGTGCACAAGCAATGCAATTTGCAATAGAAGGAAAATTTGGAATATTAACAGTATTAAAAGATGGCAAATTAGATTCAGTATCATTAGAAGATGTAGTAGGAGAGAATAAAGAAATTGGTGCAGTATCAGGAAACACAAAAGAAAGTAATTTAAGAAAAGTAACAATGGATCATGACCTAGTAAAAACAGCAAGAAGAATAGGAATATGCTTGGGAGACTAATGTGCAATGCAAGCATTGCAGTGAATAGTGAATAATTAATAATGAATAAATTATTCACTATTCAGCATTCATTATTAATTATTCACTAATATTTACGCTACTGTAGCTCAGTGCAAATAATGATGCTAGTAAATGCGAATATAGAAATGTAAGAAATGTAGGGGTCGACGTCCCCGGCGACCCGCTAATAAAAAATTGTAGAAATGTTAATTTTGTGCCGAACGAAGTAGCAACAGATTCGTAACCTTACAAGAATATTAGAATAAATTAAATACGCTACTGTAGCTCAGTTGGTAGATGCTGAGGCTGTTCGAGCGAATTAGCGAGTTACAGCGTCAGTATACGTAGAGAGCAAAGCGAACGAAGTAGCAACAGATTCGTAACCTTACAAGAATATTAGAATAAATTAAATACGCTACTGTAGCTCAGTTGGTAGAGCAACAGATTCGTAACCTGTAGGTCGGCGGTTCGATTCCGCCCAGTAGCTCCATCAAGTAAAATCGTCGCACCAGACGAAAGTATTGATAAATCAACTGTAAAAGGTTGATTTTTTTAATGCCTTTTATTTTGAACGAAAGGATGGTGTGTGATGATTACTATAATCAAAAAGGAAATTAAAATAAGTGAAGAACTATTATCTAAAATTGAATGGGCTTGTACCTTTAGTAAAACTACTCCTAAAATAATTAATGGAACTTTAAGAATAATTAAACATACTAATTTAGCCTATGTAGAACCACAT
>CANQSV010000029.1 GCA_947626605.1 uncultured Clostridia bacterium
TAAATTTTAATATCACCATTTTAATACTTTTATGTGAAAACCCCAGAAAAAAATCTGGGGTTTGTCAACAGTCTGAAAAGTTCCCTCTCTTAGAGGGAACTTTTTTTAATGTCTAAAATGTCTCATTTTTGTAAATATCATTGCTATTCCATATTCATTACATTTATCTATTGAATCTTGATCTCTTAAAGATCCACCAGGTTGAATAATTGCTGTTATACCTGCTCTATGTGCTTCTTCAACACAATCATCAAATGGGAAGAATGCATCTGAAGCTAATACAGCACCATTTGTAACTCCTTTTTCTATTAATTCTTCTGCATGCTCTACTGATTGTTTTGTTGCCCAAATTCTATTTACTTGTCCTGGTCCTATTCCTATTGATTGTTTATTTTTTCCTAATGCAATACCATTAGATTTAACATATTTTACTATTTTCCAAGTAAATAACATATCATCTAATTCTTTATCTGTAGGTTTTCTATTTGTTACCACTTCATATTCATCTAATAATTTAGAATCTATCGTTTGAACTATTATTCCACCATTTATTTTCTTAATATCATATGCATTTTCTGGTTGTTTTACTGTTATATCTGGAAGTAATAAAACTCTTAAATTCTTTTTAGTTTTTAATATTTCTAAAGCTTCTTTTTCATAAGAAGGTGCTACTATAACTTCTAAGAAAATTTTTGACATTTCTTCTGCTATTTGTTTTGTAACTTCTCTGTTTAGTACTACGATACCACCAAATATAGAAGTTTTATCTGCTTCAAAAGCTTTTTTCCATGCATCATATATATTTTCACTGCTACCAACACCACATGGATTTCCATGCTTGCAAGCTACTACAGTTGGTTCTTCAAATTCTTTTAAAAGTTCTAAAGCTCCATTTGTATCATTTATATTATTAAAAGATAATTCTTTACCATTTAATTGTTCTGCTGTTGTAAGTGAACCTTTACATTTTCCAATTTCTTTATATAAACATCCTTTTTGATGTGGATTTTCTCCATATCTCATTTCCTGTACTTTTTCATATGTTAATGATAATTCTTCTGGGAATGAATCATCATTTCTTTGATCTTTAATATATTTTGAAATCATTGTATCATAGTTTGAAGTATGTTCAAAAACTTTTTGCATTAAATAGAATTTTGTATCTAAAGATACCTTTCCGTTTTCTTTTAACTCTTTCAAAACTACCTCATAATCTTTTGGATCTGTTATAACTGAAACATCTTGATAATTCTTAGCAGCACTTCTTAGCATTGTTGGTCCACCAATATCTATGTTTTCAACTGCTTCTGCTCTTGTTACTCCTTCTTTTAATATTGTTTGTTTGAAAGGATATAAATTAACAACAACAAAGTCTATAGTATCTATATTTAAATCCTTTAGTTGTTTCATATGATTTTCATTACTTCTCATTGCAAGTATTCCTGCATGAACTATCGGATGTAATGTTTTTACTCTACCGTCCAAACATTCTGGGAAACCTGTAAGTTCTGATATTTCAATTGCATTTACTCCCTCTTCTTTTAATTTTTTGTAAGTTCCTCCTGTTGATATAATTTCTACTCCTTGTGCTTCTAGTTCTCGTGCAAATTCTACAATTCCTGTTTTATCTGATACACTGATTAAAGCTTTCATATTTTACCTCCAAAATATTTTAATACGTGTAAATTTTAGCACTTTTTGAGTATTATGTCAAATCAGATTATAAACTGTTTATGAATTGAACTTACTGCTTTTTCTGATTGTTCTTCTTCAACTAGAACAGAAACTTTTATTTCTGATGTGCTTACCATTTTTATTTCTATATTCTCATCATACAATGTTTCAAACATTTTCGCTGCAACTCCTGGATTATTCATCATACCTAGTCCCACAATTGACACTTTTGCTAAATTACTATAATGCTTTACTTCATGTATCTGTAACTCTTCTTTATTATTCTCTAAGACCTCTAATGCTTTATTTAAATCTTTATCTTGTATAGAAAATGAAACTGATTTTATAATATCTTCTCCTGCCGCTTGTGCTATCATATCTATATTTATATTATTATTAGCTAATAATTTGAAAACTTTATATAGCCTTCCTATCTGATTATTTTTACCTATTACAGCAATTTTAGAATTATTACTTTGTTTAGTTACACCTGTTACAGTAGAGCCTTCTAAATATTCTGTTTTGTTAATTATCCTAGTTCCTTCATCCTCTGGCTTAAAAGTTGAACGCACTGATATTGGTAAACAGTGTTTTTTAGCAATTTCCACACATCTATTATGAAGTACTTTTGCTCCTGCACTTGCAAGTTCTAGCATTTCATCATAAGATATACTCTTTATTCTTTTGGTTTTATCCACCTTATTAGGATCTGATGTATATACACCATCAACATCTGTATATATATCGCACTTGTCTGCTCTTAGTGCAACAGCTAGTGCTACTCCTGTTGTATCTGAACCACCCCTACCTAGAGTAGTTATATCATTTTTTTCATCTATTCCTTGGAAACCTGCTACAATAACTATATTTCCATTGTTTAATTCTCTTTCAATTCTTTCTATATCTATATAATCAATTAATGCTTCTCCATGTATATTATTTGTAAAAATTGGAACTTGCCATCCTGTAAGCGATATAGCATTATGACCTAATTTTTCAAGGCACATACTAAGTTTAGCAATTGTTATTTGTTCTCCAACAGAGACTAATACATCATGCTCTCTTAAACTAGCTTTTTCGTTGATTTCCTTTTCTTGTCTTATTAAATCATCTGTTGTTTTTCCTTGTGCAGAAACAACAACTACTACTTTATTTCCTTTTTCTTTTTCAGCAATTATATGATTGCATACCATAAATAACTTTTCCGTATTTGCTACAGAAGTTCCTCCAAATTTTTGTACAACTATGCCCATTTTACGGCACCTCTTCCTTGTGTTATTTTTACTAATATTAATTTAAATATTAGTATATTATAGTATATTTTATTTTCTCTTTTTTTGTGAATTTATTAATTGCTTTTAAGATATGCTTCTATGAAACCATTTAAATCTCCATTCATAACTGCTTCTACATTACCTACTTCATAACCTGTTCTATGATCTTTTACCATTGTATATGGACAAAATACATATGATCTTATTTGACTCCCCCATGCAATATCCATTTGAACACCTTTTAGATCCTCTATTTTTTCTTTTTGTTCTTTTTCTTTTAAGTTAAGGAGTTTAGATTTTAGCATTTTCATTGCCGTTTCTTTGTTTTGTGTCTGTGACCTTTCTGTTTGGCATGATACTACAATTCCTGTTGGTATATGCGTTATTCTAACTGCTGAATCTGTTTTATTTATATGCTGTCCACCAGCACCTGATGCACGATATGTATCAATTCTTAAATCTTCTGTATTAATATCTATTTCTATGTCATCTGTTATTTCAGGCAAAACCTCTAAAGATGCAAAAGAAGTATGTCTTCTTCCTCCTGAATCGAAAGGGGAAATTCTTACTAACCTATGTACTCCCATCTCTCCTTTTAAATATCCATAAGCATTTTCACCCTCAATTAAAGCTGTAACACTTTTTATACCTGCTTCTTCACCTTCTAAATAGTCTAATTCTTTTACTTTATATCCATTTGCAACTGCCCATCTAGAATACATTCTATAAAGCATTTCTACCCAGTCTTGGGATTCCGTACCTCCTGCACCTGGATGCAAAGTAATTATTGCATTATTTTTGTCATATTTTCCAGACAAGAGTAATTCCATCTCCAGTTTTTCTAATTCTTTTTCTATATTCACTGTATTGTTTATAAGTTCATCTGCCATTTCTTCATCAAGTTCATTTAATAAAAGCTCATTTACTTCTAATAAATTATTTATCTCTAAACTTATTGTATTAAATCTTGTGTGTTTTCCTTTTAATGTCTTTATTTCTTGCAAAACCTTTCCTGATATTTTATTATCATTCCAGAAACCTTCTACCATTGTTTGCTTTTCTAATTCATTAAGTCTATATTCTATTTTTGATATGTCAAAGATAATCTCCAATGCTATCTATTCTTCTTTTAATTTCTTCTAATTTTCTCTTATTCTCTTCTAAATCTATCATAAAAGCTCCTTAATTCATTTTATTTAATTACTATATCACATAAATATTGTTTTATCAATCTATATATTATAGCATTTTAAGATTTTATATTATGCATAACTATAGTTTATCTGGTTTATTAAATAAACTTTGTAATATAGAATGCTTTGCAGAATTTCCATCCCTGATTGGGTCAAAAGAAGGTTCAATTTCACATTTATCATCACTTGCATTACTAGTATGTAAAATATTATTTGATTGTGTATTTACTGTAGTACTAGTAATTTCTGTAACATCACGAAGTAATAATAACATCTTATTTCTATCCCAAACTTCTATATTATAAGAACTTAATTTCTTAATAATATTACTATTATTAATATAATCTGTAACTAAAATAACATTGTGAATATGAATTTTTTTTGCTCTTTCATATATAGCAATTATATCATTATTACTAATTTCTGATGATCCAATTTTTATTGCAAATAAAAAATTTTCACCTTTTGCATCAGCTGAAATAAGATTATATTTAGTTGATATTGAAGTAAGACTTCTTATATTAGAAAATCCTTGTTTCATTGCTACTTTATTGAACATAGCTAAATTACTATTTCCACCAATGAATTTTTTATATATAAAATAAAATACTAATATAATAATTATTAAATCCATTCAATTACCACTTCCATTTCTTATTATATTATAAGATATAATTACAAAAAAAACAATGCTAGCAGCACTGCCAACATTGCTTTTTATTCTTTAAACTCTTTGCTTAATTTTCCTATTGCTTTTGTTTCTATCCTTGATACATAACTTCTGCTAATTCCCATCATATATGCTATATCACTTTGAGTTTTTGGTTTGTATCCATCTAAACCAAATCTTAATTCTAATATTTTCCTTTCTCTTTCTTTTAAAACTTCTTTCATTTTTTCATATAATCTCTTTATTTTTAACTTAATATCTATTTCTTCTTCAATGCTTCTTTCATTGTTCTCTAGTACATCTATTAATGTTACTTCATTATCCTCGCTATCTTTTCCTATAGGCTCATTCAAATATACTTCTGCTTTGTTTTTCTTTGTTGAACGTATGTACATTAATATTTCATTTTCTATACATCTTGCTGTATATGTTGCAAGTTTTATATTCTTAGATTGATTAAAGCTATTAATTCCTTTTATTAATCCAATAGTTCCTATTGATATTAAATCATCTTGGTCTATATTTGTACTTAAATATTTCTTACTAATATGTGCTACTAATCTTAAATTTCTTTCTATTAAAATATTTCGTGCTTCTTCATCTCCATTTGCCATTCTTTCTAAACATTGTTTTTCTTCTTCTGGTGATAAAGGCTCTGGAAACAACTTACTGCTTTGTATATATCCAACTACAAAAATTGCTGATTTTAGAAAAGTAAATAATCCTGCTAAAGAAACAAACATTATAAATGCACCTCCGCTTTTCACATACTTAAATTATATGTTTTAAAAAGCTAAAAGTGCATGACCTATATTTTTCAAATTAAAATTTATATATTTCTTTTAATTTTGTTATTAAATTCGTTAATGCTACTTGTCTATGACTATGAAATTTTGCCACTTCTTCTTCTGACATTTCATTCATAACTTTATTTGTTCCTTTTGGTATAAAAACAGGACCATATGTAAGTTTTCCTAAGGGACCTGCTTGTTCTGCAATATATCCTTCTGATACTCCTTTTGAAACTATCTTTTCTCCATTTGGAAGTATTGCTGACAATACACATACAAATTTTGCTGTTCTCTTTTCTTTTGGTACATCCTTTAAATTATTTAATAGTTTTTTTAAAACTTCTTCTTGTGGAGCATGATCTCCTGCATATCTCGCACTATATATACCTGGAGCTCCATTTAATGCATCCACACATAGTCCAGCATCATCTGTTACAACTATCGCTTCTATATTATTTTTAATACAAAAATTCCTTATTGTTTCAGCTTTTATCATAGAATTTTCTTCAAAAGTTTTTCCATCCTCAATAATATCTTCTGAAAATCCTATATCTTTTATTGATAATATTTCTATATCTATTTTATTTATTTCAAAATAGCTTTTTACTTGTTCTAATTTTGCCTTATTTCCTGTTCCATATACAATTTTCATTTTTTACCCCTTTTTTCTAACGTCCTTCATCATCACCCACTCTTCTACTCATTTGCTGAGCATCTATTGATCCTTCGCTAATTGTTCCCTGATCTGGATTATTTTGTTGTTTTTCAAACTCTTGCTCTTTATTTTCAAAGTATTCTTCTGCAGTATCTTGATTTTTTACCTCTTCTATATTTATCTTTCCTGTTTTTGGATTTACTATAAGTTTCCTATCACTAACAAAAACTGTTACTATTTTATATAAGTTTAATAATTCATCTTCTGATAAATCTTTTCTTGATAATTTTCTATATGCTTCTACAATTTCACCAAGTTCTCCATCCATCCTTCCTGATTTACCTTCTAAAGGATTTCCCAAACTAAATGTAGACTCTCTATTTGTATATTCCTCCCATTTATTTGTTTTATATGTGATATATAAATAAGAATCATTGATTGTATCTACTTCATTTTCATAATGATATCCTAATTTTACATCATCCATTGTAGTATGTATATTTTCATTTTTATCCCTATATGCTGTGTTTATTGCATCTACTATTTTTGCTTTTATAAGGTTTTGCAAATAATTTCTAATTTCTTCTTCTCTTTCTAATATTTGCTGTGCACTTTTATGATACTCCAATCTTTCTTGTTTTGCTTTAATAATTTTGCCACTATTTCCTTTTGATAATTCTTCATATTGATTCATAAGTTTTGCTAAATCATCAACATATAATAAGTATTCATCAAAATCTTCTGCTGGAGTTAAATCTTTATTTGATAGTATTCTATATGTATCTCTAAGTTCTAATCTATCCATGCTATTTATTAAGTTTTCTTCTGTTGTATATGACTCTCTTAGTTGTCCAAATTTCTTTTTGTATTGATGCTCATGAACAATTCCAGTTCCTATATATACAGTCATTAGTCCTGCTAGAGTTGTTATTCCTAGTCTTTTAAATAAATTTTTAAGTTTACCACTTTGTACAAATTTCCTTGCTCTACTTTTAGCTGTTGGTGCCTTCAACTGTCTTTTTTCTTGTGTTTGTACTTCTTCTCTTGTTTTTTTATCCGTTTTTCTTCTTCCTTTATTTTTTGATTGAGCCATAATTTTTAATTTTAAGATATATTCTTTTCGCAATTCTGTTTCCTGTTGTAACTCACTTGCTTTTTCAACATCTAAATTAGTTACTATTTCATCCATTCTGGTCTCAGCTTCTAATAAAAAGTTTCCAATTTTATCCTGCTGACTTGCTTCTATTTTTTCTTTTTCTGCCCAAATAACTCCTAAGTTTTTTTGTATTACAGCTATTTTTGAAGAAATACTTGCAACCTTAAAAATTAATTGCTTGATTGATACCTCCTTTTGATTTTCATCCAAACTATTATCTTCAATAATTGATGCTCCTATTTTTATAGCATTTTTTCTATAAGGTTCTGGAGTTCTTGCAAATAATTCTTCTATTTTATATAAACTTAGTTCATGGTCCATTTTTACCTCTCCTTTGTTTATTAAAGTATATTTTATTATACTTCTTTAGTATTTAG
The DNA here is from genome assembly GCA_947626605.1 of uncultured Clostridia bacterium. Taxonomy (GTDB): domain Bacteria; phylum Bacillota; class Clostridia; order TANB77; family CAG-508; genus CANPVP01. Next base: position 7,791 of record CANQSV010000029.1, read on the forward strand.
CCAAATTATACTATATCACATTTCAAAAGTCAAAAAAATAAATGAACTTTTTCGTTCATTTATTTTTTCAAACTTTATACTTTATGCTTTTGCTGTTTTTCTTTGAATAAATTTAATAATCTCTAATACTGGTACTACTAAGAAAGCTAAACCAAATGCTACTGCAAATTCAAATATGCTTATAGTTGATAATTCGAACAAATGAGTTAAGAATGGTATATATATAACACATATTGTTAGTATAGTTGTTAATATAAATGCTCCAAATAACCACCAGTTAAATGTTTTCATGGTAAATATTGAGCCTCTTTGAGATCTCATACAAACTGCATGGAATAATTCAACAAAGTTTGCCGTTAAAAATGCCATTGTCATACCATCTATTGACTCGAAAATTCCCATATGTCCAAGTTCTATATACTGACCTACAAAGAATGATGCTATAACAATAAATCCCATAAATAAACCTTGTAATATCATATCTATACCAGCTCCACCAGAGAAAACTCCTTCTTTTGATGAACGTGGTTTTCTTTTCATTAAATTACCTTCTGCCTTTTCCATTCCTAAAGCTAAACCTGGAGCACTATCTGTAACCATATTTATCCATAATAAGTGTGCTGGACTCAATACTGTTATTCCTAACACAGATGCTGAAAATACTGCTATTACTTCTGCCATGTTTGTTGAAAGTTGGAATTGTAGTACTTTTCTAATATTATCATATATTTTACGACCTTCTTCTACAGCATTAACTATTGTTGCAAAATTATCATCAGCCAATACCATATCTGAAGCTCCTTTTGTTACATCTGTTCCTGTTATTCCCATACTTACACCAATATCTGCTGCTTTAATTGAAGGAGCATCGTTTACTCCATCTCCAGTCATAGCTGTAATTAAGTTTTGACTCTTAAAAGCATTTACAATACGAGTTTTATGTTCTGGTTGCACACGTGCAAATATAGAACATCTTTTTACTGCTTCTACTAATTCTTCATCTGACAAATTCTCTATATCTTGACCTGTCATTGCTTGACTTGCATCTGTTACAATTCCTAAGTCTTTTCCTATTGCCACTGCTGTATCTTTATGATCACCTGTAATCATTACTGGACGAATTCCTGCTGTTCTACATTCTTTTATTGCTTCATACACTTCTGGTCTACATGGATCTATCATTCCAACAAAACCAATAAAAATCAAATCATTTTCTAAGGTATCTATTTCAAAATCTTTTGGTTCTTTATCGTATTTTTTATATGCTGCACCTAAAGTACGATATGCTTTATCTGCAAAGTTTTTTATTTGTACTTTAATTTCTTGTTTAAATTCTTCTGTCATAGGAACGACTTCATTTCCTTTTAGGTATGCTGTACATTTCTCTATAAGCATTTCACAAGCACCTTTTGTGTATTGAATAATTCCTTCTTTTTCTGATTTATGTACTGTTGACATCATTTTTCTTTCTGAATCAAATGGTGCTTCACCTATACGAGGGTATTCTTTAACTAATTCATATTTTGGTAAATTCAAACTATTAGCAAAATTAACTAAAGCTGCTTCTGTTGGCTCTCCCTTTGATTCTTTATCACCTTTTTCGATTTCTGCATCTGAACAAAGTGCCATTGCTTTTGCTATTAACATTTTATCTGGTGTGTATTGATCTACTACTGTCATTTTATTTTGTGTTAATGTTCCTGTTTTATCTGAACATATAATTTGTGTACAACCTAAAGTTTCTACTGCTGTTAATTTTCTCATTAGAGCCTGTCTTTTTGCCATAGCTGTTACACCTATAGATAACACTATTGTTACAACTGCAGGCAATCCTTCTGGAATTGCTGCTACTGCTAAAGCTATTGCTATTAAGAATGTATCTAATACTACTTTTCCTGTAAATGTTCCACTTCTAATTATTCCGAAAACAAATACAAAAACACATATTGCAATAACTATTTTAGTTAATACTTTTGATAATTCTGCCATTTTCTTTTGAAGTGGTGTTTGTTCTTTTTCTTCAGTAGATAATGCACTTGCTATTTTTCCCATTTCTGTATCCATTCCTATACTAGTAACAACTGCTTTACCACGTCCATAAACTACTGTACTACCACTATACAACATGTTTGTTCTATCACCTAAAGCTATATCTAATGAGTTTTCTTGTAGCATTATTATATCCATTATTTTATTTACTGGAACTGATTCACCAGTAATAGCTGCTTCTTCTACTTTCATACTGTAGCTTTCCAAAATTCTACAATCTGCTGGTATTGCATCTCCGGCTTCTAATACAATTACATCACCTACAACTAAATCTTCACTCTTTACTTGTGTTAATTTTCCATCTCTTAATACTTTAGAAGTTGCAGCTGTCATTTCCATTAAAGAATCGATTGCACTTTCTGCTTTACTTTCCTGAATCAATCCTAATATTGTATTAATTGCTACAACAAAAAGTATTATAAATACATCTGTGAAAGTTTCGTTTTGTATTATTGCTGTTACAGCTGAAATTCCTGCTGCCACTAACAACATTATAATCATTGGATCCATTAGTGAACTTATAATTTTCTTTATTATTCCTTCTTTTTCTGCTTCTTTAAGTTTATTTTTTCCATTTGCCTCTTGTCTTTTTTTTGCTTCTTGTTCTGTTAATCCATTTTCTGTTGCCTTAACTTCTTTTAAGACTTCATCTTTGCTTTCCAAATAAAATTTCATTTTTTATTTTTCTCCTTTCTGAATTTTTATTATGTATACGCAACGAAAGACTTTCATTGCATAGCAAATGCAATAAAAGTCTTGTTTTCTAAGTATGTAACCCGGTTTTTACACGTGCTGACGAATTACATAAACATCTAAAAAATACACTTTTATAGATGCAACTACTCCCTTTTATTTTTGTTAGATTAATAATAAATTCATCTTTATATTTCACATTATAGATTATAATCATTTTTTATATTTTTGTAAATATTTTTCTTATAATCTTTTAATTTGCATCTATATATTTAATTACAAATCTAATTCACTATATTATTTTATACTTTCATATACATTCTTTACTTTCTCTGCTGCATAATGACTTCCATCTCTATCCTTTACATCTTCCACCATACTAATCATTAATATTTTATTCTTTCCATTTATAATATATGAATTAAACCATCCAATTTCTGTTCCTTTTTTGTCATCTTTTGAAGCTTTAATTTCTGCTGTTCCAGTTTTCCCAGCAATAGTTAAGCCTGGTATTTTAGCTGCTGTTGCTGTACCTTGTTCTACTACTTGAATTAATGCTTCATTTATTCTTTTACATGCATCTTCTGAAAAAGCATTTTCTACTAAGATTGTTGCTTTGGCATTTTCTTTATATTCTATATATGGAGTTATCATATTTCCTTTATTCATAAAAGCTGAATAAATTGATGCCATATGTATTGGATTAACTAAAACTTGACCTTGACCATATCCTGTATCTGCAAGTTGTATTTCAGTTTCAATGCTTTCACTATTACTATATTGTGAACTTTTTGCTCCTAAATTAAAATCTAAATCTTTTTGGAAGCCAATTTTCTTTAATTGTTCTTCTAATATTTCACTACCAATATTTAATGCTGCTTTAGCAAAATATATATTATCTGAATGAATTAGAGCATTTTTTAAGTTTACATTATCTCCATAAGCAGTCATTGTTGTTACTTTATAATTTCCCCAACTACTATCTTTTTGCCACTCTTGACCCACATTGCCAAAATTCTCTTCTGGATTTATTTTATTAGTAGTTAATCCAATTCCCGCAATTAATGGTTTAAATGATGAACCTGGTGCCCATGTTGCTTGATAACGATTATACAATGGCTTGTTTTCATCATTTTGCAATTCTTTCCATTTTATATCTGACATTCCAAGTACAAAATCATTAGAATCAAATGTTGGCGTACTTACCAATGCTAATAATTCTCCTGTTTCATAATCCATTACAACTTGTGCACTTTTATCTTCTTTGAATTGTTCATAAACTTTCTTTTGTAAGTTTATATCTATTGTAAGTTTTATGTCTTCTCCGTTTACCAATTCTTTTTTTTGTATAGTTTCTTTTCTTAGACCATCTTCGTCTGTTATATATATTTCAGCACCATCTCTTCCTCTTAATTTATCTTCATAAATCTTTTCTATTCCAGATCTTCCAATAATGCTAGTTGATGTATATCCTTTATCCTTATTCTTTTCTAAATCCTCAGCTGTAATATTTTGAACATAACCAAGCAAATGTGAAGTTGCTTCTCCATATGGATAAACTCTAGATTCTTCATTAGTAATTTTTATTCCTTTTATTTCTAATAATTTATTTTCTAATTCTGTATCTTTACTATTTATTTGCTTAATTGGAACAAAAGTATCCTCATTTACATATGAAGCTGATAATTTATTTTGAATTGATTCTTTTGAAACTCCTAATAAACTAGCGATTTTTTCTATATCTTTCTCATTCTCTTCATTCATCTTTCCTGGAACTAGCCCTACTGATGAAACTATTCCCTTTCCACCTATCATAATATCATTTCTATCGTAGATATTACCTCTTTCAGACTCTAAAATATTTACTCTTACTTTATCAGTATCTTCCAAATTTGGAAATATTAATTTTGATGACCATTTTATATGATATTTTTTGTCTTCTTTTACTAATTCCATTTGATTTTCGAACTCTACTTTTCCAGCTACAGTATCCATACTTATATTATATGGTATTTTAGTTGTGCTTTCTTCTTTTGCAACTTCTTTTAGTTCTACATTTATATTATTTGCTTCTATTCCTTCATATATGTTCTTGTTTCTTGTTATAAAGTCTTCTTGACTTATTTTTTCTTTACTTTCACTATCTAATAGTTCATACATTTTTTCATATTCTTTATTAGAAATCAAAGATATATATTCTTCTAATACTTCTTCTGGCTTGTCTTCTTCTTCTTTTTTATTTTTTTGATAAATTACTATTCCTATTGCACCTGATACTATTAAAACAACTGCTAGTACGACACTAATTATAATTATTGCTTTTTTCATACATATCATTCCTTTTATAATTTTTCACTTTTTCGTGATTTACATATATTATATTCTATGTTTTTTATTTTTACAATACAAATTCTTTAACTCTACTAACAACTACTTAAATGTTTCATTAAGTTAAATTCACTCACTGTGATTTTGAATTTAAAATCACCTCGCACTACTTTACTTATTAAAAAGAATTACTCAGAAAAATTGCAACATTTTGCAAATTTACATAAAACATGGTATAATGTATTTAGTGAAAACATTTGCAAACGCCTACCTGTTTTCACCGTCGCATTTACGCCAAAAACTTTAATTTCAGGGAGGTAAATCTTATGAGAATGTATGATGTGATTAGCCAGCTTTTTACAGCTGCAGAGGACGCCAAAATGATCCAAGATCGAAAGTCAGCGTTTCTCGACCTGACAGCCCAAGGGTATCTTCAGCCAGTGTTAGTATATCCCAAGGGCAACGTAAAAGAGGTTCGGATTCACTCTATGGCAATCCCCTCTGGTTTTTTCGTAATTGAGGTAGTTAAACGCCCTCATAGCCGTGATGGCTACGTATTGTGTATTCATCAGTAAGAAAAATCAGCCTGCATTGCGGGCTGATTTTTTTATTAATACTTTTCTATTTTGGTGCCTTAGCAAGGGACGTATGCGAAAAACATCACTTGCAAAAGCACCTTATTATCCGTTTCAAAATGAATTATAGCAATAGATTACGAGATTTGTATATACAAATGTCATTTTTTTGCTATTAACTATGTTTTTAATGTAACACATTTTTTGGAATTTTGCAATATTTTTATTAATTTAATTAATTTCTAATAATTGATTAATTCGCTTAAATAGTGGTTCAAAAGCTTCAAACTTTTCTTTAGGTAATTCTTTTGCTTTATTCCAAAAATCCTTTTTATTTTTTATTTTAGGTATTTCTATTCCTTCACATATTTTTTCTTTTGAATATATTTTACCTTTATAAATTTCTTCAATATTAAATCCTCCATTTAACATTCCAAGACGTGCTTTTTCATCATGTCTTTTAACTGCAAAATCATAAAATATTTCATTAATTTTATTCGAAAATAAGTCGTCTTCCTCCCAAACAAATGTATTCGGCAATATATTTTTAAATTGTTTATAATCTTGATTTAGTTCAATTGTTAATTCTTTCATTATTCCTCTTTTCTGATTCCACAGTGTAGAACTACTATTATTCCTTCTCTTCAAATTCTTCCTTTTGCTTTTCTATCTCTCTTGCTAATTCTTCTTCAGTTGGTAAGTATAATTGATATTTTGAAGCAAATAAATTCTTATTATCGTTAAGAACAGAATATTTTACTATTGTATCTTTTTTATCCGAGCATAATATTATTCCTATTGTCGGATTATCATCTTCTGTTTTTATCTCATTGTCGTAGTACCTAACATAAAAATCCATTTGTCCGATATCTTGATGCGTTAGTTTGTCCAGTTTTAAATCAATTAAAACGAAACATTTTAGCACATAATTGTAAAATACTAAATCAATATAAAAATTGTCGCCATCTACATCAATCCTTTTTTGTCTTGCAACAAAAGAAAATCCCCTACCTAATTCTAATAAAAATTCAGATATATGTTCAAGCAAATTAGACTCTAAATCTTTCTCTAAAAATCTTCTATCTTTAATATCTAAAAATTCTAAAACATATGGATCCTTAATGAAATCTTGCACTTTTTCTTTTTTCTCTAAAAGATTTATTTCGTTTTTTACTTCTTCCTTATGTTCTTCACTTGTTGATAAAAGTCTTTCATAGTAAAAACTATTTATTTGTCTTTCTAA
>CANQSV010000030.1 GCA_947626605.1 uncultured Clostridia bacterium
TCTCAAAATGGTGGGAATTTTAAAAGTTTTAAACAAAAAGATTTAAACAATTTGGTTTCAAAACTAAAAGAAGGTCAAACAATTGAAGAGCTAACTCAAAATTCAAAAACTTACAACTATTATTATGAAGCATATTCAGCAGTATTAAGTGAGTTCATTGGAAATTACTCAATAGAAACTTTAAAAGAAGATGGAACAAAATGTTTTACTGAAAAGTATGGAATAAAAGCATTTCTTCCAATTGCAAAAAACTATTCATTTAGTCATTATGATGATTTCGGAAATTCTCGTTCATATGGGTTCAAACGAACACATCTTGGCAATGATTTACTCGGAAGCATTGGTACACCAATCGTTGCAGTTGAGTCAGGCATAGTTGAAAATTTGGGTTGGAATCAATATGGTGGTTGGAGAATTGGAATTAGAAGTTTTGATACAAAAAGATATTATTATTATGCACATTTAAGAAAAAATCATCCATATAGTGAAGGACTAAAAGAGGGTATGACTGTAAAAGCTGGTGATGTTATTGGTTATCTTGGTATGACTGGATATAGTATAAAAGAAAATGTTAATAATATTAATGTCCCTCATTTACATTTTGGTATGCAACTTATTTTTGATGAGTCTCAAGTTGATAGTCCAAATGAAATATGGATTGATGTTTATCAAATTATCGAATTCTTAAAGAAAAATCGTTCTGAAGTTTACATGGTTGATAAAGAAACAAAAGACTATGTTCGTAAATATGATTTCATAGAAAGCAATGTAGATATCTAAAAAAGTTCTATAAAAGAAATCAGCTTTATTTTCATGATTCCCACAAAACTTGAAAAAAACACTAAAATATAGTATAATAGTGCTAATATATGTATTAGGAGGGATGTGTTTATTAACATATAAAAAGGATATAGAAAAATGGAAATGCTTAATGACTTAACATCAATAAAAAAAGAAATTAAAGAAAATTTAATTCAAGACAAAAAGCCTTGTATCGAATTAACTGTACCAAGTATGATGCATGAATCTCCTGAAAAAATAGAAGAAGAGATAAAAAAATTCAACAAGAAAGTAGACTATCTGTTAGAAAAAGGTCAAGACTTTGAATATATAACAGCAGAAAAAAATGGCTCTTTCTCATATAGTGATTTACTATTTTTAGAAGAAATATCTAATAAAATAAAAAAGGAAATTCATAAAAAGAAGCTTAAAAACAATATAGAAAAAGCACGGTTAATAGAATATAACATTCTAAACCTAATTACTCCAGTAAGTACAAAGGACGAAGACTTTGATTCCTCATGTGATATTAATTTGATACAGGCGCTAAAGAAAAAAAGAGGCTCTTGTTGTCATTTCACAATAATGACGCAATTTCTACATTTAAGGAACAATATGTATAGTGATATCATTTATAGCAAATCTAATATAAAAAAAATAGATGAAGAAAAAGATTTGTGTATAGAATATTATCATATGTTTAATTTGCTATTTATTGGGAAAAGATCAAAACAATGGACAGTTGTTGATAGCATATGGGAAATAAGATTCTTTAGAGGACGTAATTTTAATCAATTTTCTTTTGCATCTTTTGAAGATATAAAAAATAATATATATGATAATACTGGAGCACACAAAAATATTTCACAAAAAATCAATGATATTTCGACAATAGGAATAAATATAGAACCATTTGACAAAAAACTAGGGTTTACAAAAATTGTACATTTATATCCTACTTGTGCTTATGCTGCTATATACATTAATGAGGGAAAATTTGAACAATTTTTTCGAGATAGTGGTTTTAGAGAAGATGACAAAACAATATGTAATCTTCGTAATGAAAAAACCATAATCCAAAATATAGGAATGGTAGCATATATTTGTTCACTAGAATTAGGAAATAAAGGCTTGAAGCCTACTGAAAAAAGAGAAGATGAAGATGTCTTAATCAAACATCTAGATACTTATCTAAAATTCATTATTCCAGATGTTTATGAAGATTGTTATTATGAACGTATTAAAAATAATAATCCAGAAGCTATGGAAGGTGAAGCAGTTCGTTGTAAATATTTGAATAGTTTGTTTAATCTTATTAAAGATGAAAAAGGCAATTTGAGAATTGATTTTAATGACAATATAGATAAATTTTCTTTATATATTAAGTTTTCTAATCCAAAAAATTTACCCATTGTGGAAGTTTTAAAAAGTTAAAAATAAAATTTTACGAAACTTAAGAAAGCCGAGATTTATAAAATCTCAGCTTTCTATTTTTAATTATTCTTTTTTTCGGAATCTTCAAAATGTTGAAGATTCTGAACAACGTCTTTTTCAGAAAAGTTTTGGTCTTTTAAATCACTTTTAAGTTTTTCAAACAGTTTACCCTGACGCATTTCGTCTGATGGAGGTAAAGTATATTTTTCACCTACTATTCTCATTAAGACGTCCTCCTTATAAGATATTAGCAAAATTATAGCATATTTTATAGTTACTGTCAAATTTTGGTATACTTGATAATGAAACGAAAAGTCTGTGAAATGTCACAAAAATACACATATCAAAACAACTACCCAAAGGCAATTTTTATTACAAAAATATTACGTTCCTGTTACAAATTTGTAAAATTTAGAAGAAATATTGACATGAAAAAACAAGAGTGATAATAATAAGGTAACATTTAATTTTCTAAAAAGTAAAGTTAAAATCTTTGGATTAGTTTTTAACTCAAAATTTTTATTAAATTTATTATTTATTCTTAATGAATTTCAGGGATTATATAATTAATTAAATTATAGAAAGATACAAATGTGCAAATTTCAGAAGCAAAAAAAGTATATCCATACCATAAAATAGAGAGTTTTGCTGTAAAAAATGGTACTCTTGTAACAGGAGCTCCAAACCGAGATTTGTTTGGTGGTCTTTGTTGTCTCTGTCGTGAAGCTGTACCTTCTGGTGATTCCGATACTCATTACGTGTCTGAATTGGATATTTCCTGTCAGACATGTGGCTGGTATGCATCTGGTAATTGTATCCGGAGTGCTTGAAAAATGTTTCTATATGTGGTGTGGCAAACATGGGGCCGAATCAGATTGTCCTAATGGATTATGGGCAAAAGGAAAGGAATAAAATAGTATTTAGTTTACAGGGGGCATAATATAAAGTTGAAAATAAAAGTGAAAACAATTTTAAAAATTGTCATTGTAATCGTAATGATTTTAATTGCATATGTAATATATTATGAAATAAGTAAAGTCAATAAAGACGCGCTTACTTTCAAACAAGAATATGAAAGTTTAAACGATACTAAACCAAAAAAAGTATATATACCAGAAAATAATCCAATAAAATATATAAATCCAACAGAGGCAATAAAAATAATAAAAAATAAAAAAGGAATTATTTATTTTGGAGCAAATTGGTGCCCTTGGTGTAGACAAGAAGTAGAAAGTTTGATAGAAGCAGCATTTAAAACCAATACAAAAACAGTATATTACGTAAAGATGGATGAATATAATAATCTATGGGAATTCAAAGATGATCAATTAGTAAAAACTAAAGAAGAAAAGGATAAATATTACGAATTGCTAGAAGTACTAAAAAACGAATTAAAAGATTATGTTGTGAAAGATCAGAATGGAGAAGACCACAATGTAGGAGAAAAAAGAATATATTTACCATTTACAATTGCAGTAAATAATGGAAAGGTTGTTTATAGAAAAAAAGAAGTCGAAAATCCAACAGGAGAAGAGATAAGAACAAAAGAACAAGATTTAACTGAATATATTGATTTAATGAATTCTATTAAAAATTAAAAAAATTTAATAAAAAAGGAAAAAGGAGTTCTTATTTTGAACTATACTTTTTGAAGTATAGTTCATTTTTTTATGACACCTTCTTTATTTAGTGTCAACGACGCAGATATTTATACTTTACACTTTATATCTATGAGTTTAAATCTATCTACAATTTTCTTTTTCTTCAAAAAATATTGACATTGTGTCAGAAAGAGTATATCATAATACTGACAAAGTGTCAGAGAAAGGAGAAAGAAAAATGAATCGTTTTGAAGAAAGCAAAGAAGTCTTTAACAAACTATTTGGAGATTTGCCAGATGCCAACACAGAAACAGACTATGAACTAATGGAAATACTAAGAAGATTTATATTTGGAGATGTATTTCATAGTAGCGACGAGCTAGATATGAAAGAAAGAGAGTTAATAACAATAACAATTTTAGCAGTATTACAAACATTACCACAATTATCAGCACACATAAATGCAGCATTAAATGTAGGAGCTACACCAATTGAAATAAGAGAAGCAATGTATCAACTAGCACCATTTATAGGTTTTCCAAGAACATTAAATGCAGTTAGTACAATGAATGAAGTTTTTAAATCAAGAGAAATCAAATTGCCATTAGAAAATACTGGAACAGTAACAGATGCAACAAGATATGAAAAAGGATTTGATATTCAAAATCCAATATATGGAGATGAAATAAAAGAAAAATATCCTGATGTTCCAGAAATACCAAAATATTTAACAGAATTCGGTTTTGGAGATTTTTATACAAGAAAAGGATTAGATATAAAAACAAGAGAATTACTTGTATTAGTTGGATTAACAACAATAAGATCAGACACTCAAATAAAAGCACATGTGCTTGGAAATATAAAGGTAGGAAATTCAAAAGAAAAATTATTAGGGGCTATGCTACAATGTTTGCCTTATATAGGATTTCCAAATACAATGAACACAGTTAATATTATCAAGAGTATTTAAAAGAAAGAAGAGAGTGAAAAATGGAATTTAAATCAGCAGATGAAAGAAAAAATGAAATTATAAATGCTTGTGAAGAATTATATCAAATAAAAAGTTTTAAAGAAATAACACTTAAAGACATAAGTGAAAAAACATCTTTTTCAAGACCTTCTATATATAACTATTTTCAAACAAAAGAAGAAATATTTTTAGCTCTTTTAAAAAGAGAATATGAAAGATTACTAAAAGATTTAGAAGATATATATGTTAAAAATGACAAATTAGAAAAACAAGAATTTGCAAAACAAATTGCTTTAAGTATTGAAAAGAGAGAACAGCTATTAAAACTACTTTCAATGAACTTATACGATATGGAAGAAAATAGTCGTATGGAACAATTAGTTGATTTTAAGAAAAGTTATGGAGAAACATTAAAATCAATAAAAAAGCTTTTGGATAAATTCTTTAAGAATATGAATGAGGAAGAAAAAGACAAATTTATTTTTTCATTTTTTCCATTAATGTATGGAATATATCCATATACTTGTGCTACTGAAAAACAAAAAGAAGCTATGAAAAATGCAGAAGTTCCATTCAAGTTCTTTTCAATATATGAAATGGTTTATGAAAGTATAATAAAATTATTATAAGAATTTATTAAAAATTGGATATAAGAAAGGAGAATATTATTTATGGAAAAACAAGAAATTCATGGCGGAGCTTTTGGAATGGGGGAGCCAAATGTAAATTATGCAAAATTCTTTATAGGAAATTCATATTTAAAACAACTTGCTAAAACTGAAAACGGAATAGGATTTGCAAATGTAACATTTGAGCCAGGATGTAGGAATAATTGGCATATTCATCATGCTACAGCAGGTGGAGGTCAAGTTTTAATTTGTGTTGAAGGAGAAGGTTGGTATCAAGAAGAAGGAAAAACAGCTCAAAGTCTTAAAGAAGGAGATATTGTTGTAATTCCTGCAAATGTAAAACATTGGCATGGAGCAAAAAAAGATTCATGGTTTAGTCATATAGCAGTAGAAGTATCAGGAGAAAATACATCAAATGAATGGTGTGAACCTGTTACAGATGAACAATATAATAATCTGTAATTTTATGTAAAAAACATAAGTAAAATCGTTTATTAGAATAGAGGTTTATCATTGAGAAATTTAGAAAAATATTTTGAAAATAAATCAATTAAATATAGTAAATTATTAGAAATTGGGTTTATAAAAGAAAAAGAGCAATATGTATTAAAAAAGAGCATACTAAATAATCAATTTCTAATAGTAATAGTAATTTCAGATAATATTCAAGAATCAAAATTAATTGACCTTGCTAATAATGAAGAATATATAATGGTTGATATAGAAGAATCAAATGGAGAATTTGTAGGAAAAGTTAGAGAAGAATATAATAATGAATTACAAAAAATAATTGAGGAATGCACAGTTCCTAATGTTTTTAAAACAAAACAAGCAAAGGATATAATAAAATATATAAAAGATAAATATAATGATGAATTAGAATTTTTATGGAAAAAATTTGATGATAATGCTATCTGGAGAAATAAACAAAATAAAAAATGGTATGGGCTTCTAGCAAAAATATCTGAGAGAAAATTAGAAATTGATTCAGACAATATAGTGGAAGCAATTAATTTAAGATATCAAAAAGAAAATATTGAAAAAATAATTGATAAAATTAAAGTATTTCCGGGATATCATATGAATAAGAAAAGTTGGATAACAATAAAATTGGATAATAGCATGGAAACCGATACCATTTTTAAATTAATAGATAATAGTTATAATCTTACAACAACTAATAATAAATGTGGATTAGAAAGTAATGAGCTTGCTCAAAAAGTATATAACTATCTAACAACTATACCAAAAGGAAAAGTGGTAACTTATAAGCAAGTAGCAGAACATATAGGAAATAAAGGTTTAGCTAGAGTTGTAGGCAATATATTACATAAAAATCCAGATGAAAATAAATATCCATGCTATAAAGTTTTAAATATTAAAGGAGAACTTGCAGAAGCCTTTGTATTTGGAGGAGCTAATATACAGAAATTAAAACTAGAAAAAGATGGGATAAAAGTAGTAGAAAATAAAGTAGATTTAAAAGAATATCAATGGAAAGAAGAATAGAATATTTTGATAATATATCAAAATATTCTATTAAACCATTTAATCATATTTTCGTGTAATTCATCCAAATTGTAATCACTTTCATCTCTAAAATATTTTAGTAACTCTGTCATAATTCCGTTAATGAAAAAAGATACATCTAATTCCAAATAATCATTTTGTAAATCTTCGTTTTGTAAGGCAAATAATATTTTTTGACTAGCAAGCTTTTTTAATTTATCTAAAAAAAATAATGGCTCAGTAGAAGACAAAAACATCTTATAAGTTTTTTCGTTTTCTTTCAAACAATTTATTATATCAGAAAAATAACTCAATACATCATCTTTATTATATAAAATATTATCATCGCTAACTAATAAATCAATTGTTTCTAATTGATAATCATTAGCAACATCATAAATATCATCATAATGAGTATAAAAAGTTCCTCTAGTAATATCTGCTCTTTTTACTAATTCAGTAACAGTAATTTTACTTAATTCTTTCTTTTCGTTCATTAACTCTGCAAAAGTTTCCTTTATTAAATTTCTTGTTTTTCTTGAAGATGAGTTTAAACCTTGTACTTTCATAAAAACCTCCGTTGATTTTTTGTATTAAAAATTACTAATAAAATAATTCTATCATATATATATAATTATTTACAGAAGAGTAAAAATATTTATACAAATTATAGCAGAATGTCAAAATTTTGACAATTTATTAGCATTTATCCTAGAAATGAGTGCAAAAATGTGGTATTATAAATGCTAGACGATTTTTAATATACGGAGGGAGAAAAGTGAAAAAATTTACAGATTTTATTGTTGACAAAAGGTATTTCATATTATGTGTATTTTTGATATTAACAGTGATATCCGCTATTGTATCTAGAAATGTAAATATCAATTATGATATTTCAAAATACTTACCAAGTACTTCAGAAACAAGAATAGGTATGGATATTATGGAAAAAGAATTCGAAGATAAAGAGAGTTCTTTTAATTTGATGTTTAAAGGTTTAACAGAAGAAAAGAAAGAAAAAATACGCAATGAGTTAGAGAAGGTTGATGGAGTAAGCTCAGTTGATTATGAAAAAAATGAAGATTATAACAAAGATGATTATACTCTTTACGTAGTAAATGTAGATGATGTGGAAGATTCTAAATTAGCTACACAAGTTTTCGAAGAAATAACTGAAAAATATAAGGATTATGATATTAATACAAGTGGAGCTATTGCACAAAGAAATACTCCAGTATTACCAACATGGATAGTAGTTTTAGCAGTAGGATGTGCTCTTGTTATTTTAATAATAATGAGTGAATCTTATGTTGAAGCTTTTTTATTCCTATTTACTATACTGATGGCAGTATTATTAAATAGTGGTACAAATATAATTTTCAGTAGTGTGTCTAACATTACAAGTTCAATATCTGCAATATTGCAAATGGCATTATCAATGGATTATTCTATCATGTTGATTAATAGATACAGACAAGAAAGAGAAAAAGAAGATAATAAGATTGTAGCTATGAAGAAAGCTCTATATAATGCATTTAAATCAATATCAAGTAGTTCTGTAACAACAATTGTAGGTCTTATGGCACTAGTATTTATGAGTTTTAAAATAGGTAGAGACTTAGGATTTGTATTAGCAAAAGGAGTTTTATTCAGTTTAATATGCATTTTCTTTGTACTACCAGCATTAATATTGATGTTTGATAAATTAATAGAAAAAACAAAGAAGAAAAGCCCAAATATTAAACTAGACAAAGTTGGAAAAATAAGCTTTAAATTGAGATATATTGCTGTACCAGTTTTTATAATAGTATTTATAGTAAGCTTTTTACAAAGAGGAAATTTAGGAATCTTATATACAGATTCAGAATCAGATAATATATCTCAAGTATTTAAAGAAAACAACCAAATTGCTGTAATATATAAAAATGAAGACGAAGAAAAGGTTTCAAAATACTTAAAAGATATTGAAGAAAAGGATAAAGTAAAAGAAGTTTTAGCTTATGGAAATACTATAAATCAAGAATTAAAATTTGATGAATTAAATGACAAATTAAAAGACTTAGGTTCAGATGTGGAAATTGAGGATTATTTACTACAAATAGTATATTATCATTATTATAATCCAGATGAAAATAATAAAATGACTTTTAGTGATTTTACAAAATTTATTAAGGATAAAGTTTATACAGACAAAGATTTAAGTGATAAATTAGATGATGAAGAAAAAAGAAATATTGATAGGCTAGAAAATTTCACAAATGAAGAATTGATTAATAAAAAAAGAAATTCTAGTGAAATTTCAAAAATATTAGAAATAGATAAAAGCAAAGTAGATGATATTTTAGTTTATTATAATTCTAAAAATAATAATATAAAAATAAGCTTGAATGATTTTATAAAATTCATGAATAAAGATGTTTTAACTAATGAAAAATATTCTAAAAAAATGAATAAAAGTGCAAAAGAAAGTTTAAATGAACTATCAAAGTTTACTAATATTTCAACTATTCAGAAAAAAATGACAAGTAAAGAAATGGCAGACCTATTTGGAATCGATAGAAAACTAATGGAATCCTTGTATACATATTATATAAGTGTAAATAAGGTAGAAACTAAAATGTCTTTGGCAGAATTTTCAAAATTTGTGATAGAAGATGTATTAAATGATAGTCAATATAAAAAAATGTTTGATAAAGATACAGTAAGTAGTATAAAAATGCTAAACACATTTAGTAACAAAAATATAATAGAGAAAAATAAGAATGCAAAGGAATTAGCAGAACTTTTAGGAATAGATGAAAAATCTGTAACTCAATTATTATTTTTTAAATATAAAAATACTGAAAGCAACACAACACTTGGAATAGCAGAATTTATAAATAATGTAAACTATATAAGTGATAATACAAATTATTTAAAAGATGTAGATTTAAGTAGTATTGAAAAATTATCAGTATTTGCACAAAATAATAACAATATAAATACTACAAAGATGGATAAAAAAACATTGTCTAGCATTTTTGATAAAGTAAGTCCTGGATTAGTTGGAAACATATACTTATTTTTAGGAATGCCAGATAACTATACAATGTCACCACAAGAATTTGTAAATTTGATAATTAATAATTTTTCAAAAGCACAAAATGATAGTAGTATAGATGAGCCAGCCCTAAAGATAGATCCGGAAAAATTGAACAATTTAAAACTATTAAAGTTAGTAATAGATGATAGTATATCAAGCAACAAAGAATATACAGCAACAGAATTATCAGCAATGTTAAATATAGATAAAGAGCAGATGTATAATTTATATGCACTAATAGATTTAGTAAAAGACAATACAAAGAATTGGAAGAGTACACCAAATGAATTTGTAAAATTAATACTAGCAAATAGTGAGAATGATAGTATACAAAGTAATATCAATAAAGAAACAATAGAAAAACTAAAATTGCTTTCAAATATAATGGAAAGTGCAATAAAAAATAAAACATATACATATGAAGAATTATCAAAGTTTATTGGAGTAGATAAAACAAGCAGTAAAAATATATATGCTTTATATAAAGCCAAAAATGTAACCTTAAAATTAAAACCTAAAGAATTTGTTGATTTTGTATTAAAACATAAAAATGATGATACATTATCTAAAAATTTAGATGCAAATACTATAAAGAGTTTAAAACTAGTTCAGTCAGTTATGAATGGAGCTATAAATAACGAAAAGTATAATGCAAAAGAACTAAGTAAATTATTAGGAATAGATGAAGGAAGCTTAAATCTACTATATGGATTATATAATTCAAAATATATAAACTCTAATCAAACAATATCATTAAAAGAGTTTATAGACTTTTTAATAAATGATGTTATGAAAGATGCTGAATATTCAAAAGAGTTTGATGAAGATTCAACAACGAAAATAAATGTAATAAGTAATATAATGGATGCAAGTATAGCTAAAAGAAAATATACAAAGGATGAATTATTAGCAATTCTAAATAAATTAACAGATTATTTAGATGATAAAATGATTTCTTTATTATATATTTACTATGGCAGTTCTAATAATTATGATGATGAATGGACTATGACTATTGAGAAATTTATAAACTATTTAAATGATGAAATTTTAACTGACAATCGATTTGAAGAATTTATAGAAGATGATATGAGAGAAGATATAATAGCAGCAAAAGATACTATAAATGATTCAAAAGAAATGCTAATAGGAAATGATTATTCAAGAATAGTTATAAATACAAAATTCGATTTAGAAGGAGAAGAAACCTTTGAATTTGTTCAAGAAATCAAGGACAAAATGAACAAAGACATAGAAAAGGTATATGTAATAGGAAATTCACCAATGGCATATGAAATGAGTCAAACATTTAATGATGAATTAAATTTTATAACAGTACTTACTATGTTACTAATATTTATAGTAGTAGCAATTACTTTTAAATCTATAATAGCACCAGTTATTCTTGTACTTACAATACAATGTGCTGTATTTATGACAATGGGAATTTTAGCTTTATCAGGATCAGGAGTATATTTCATAGCAATTCTAATTGTTCAAAGCATACTAATGGGAGCAACAATCGATTATGCAATATTGTATACATCTTACTATATAGAAAGTAGAAAGAGTATGAATATTAAAGAAGCGGTAATAAATTCTTATAATAAGTCAATTCATACGATACTAACATCTGCATCAATTCTAATCATTGCAACTTTAATAGTAGGACATTTTGCTACCGCAATAACAGCTAAAATATGTAAAACAATATCAGAAGGAACTATATGTTCAACAATACTTATATTAGTACTATTACCAGCAGTAATTGCTGCATGTGATAGGTTAATAATGAGAAAACAAAAAAAGATTAATTGATAAAATATTGATAAAATAGCCAATATATGTTAAAATAACTAGATAAAAATTAATTTTATCTAGTTATTTTTTAGTAGAAGATGACAGAATTTACTAACATAAGGGGATTGATGATTATTAGTACTTTACAAATGTATATTGAAAATTTAAAAGAATATATAAAACAAAATCCAGAATTATCAGAAGAAGAAATTATTAGATATGTTTATTTAGACTTAGGAAAGAAATTTTCTTTTGATATTGAGTTCATACCTTTTGGAAATGGGAAGAAAAGGCAAGAAATATATAATCGACCAATAAATGAAACAGAAATAAATGATTGCATGGAAAAATGGGTAGGAATTTGTAAGACAATGTCATATGCAATGGAATATATTTTACGAAATGTGGGAATAGAAATAATAACAATAAAAGATTTAGAAGATAGAAGAAGAAATTGTCCACATGTATACAACATTATTTATCCTAAGGAAAAAAACAGAAAACCATATATAATTGATTTACAAGATGATGTATATAATATACAGTCTCATTCATTTACTCCAAATTTTGGAAGATCACTTGAAAATGATGAGCCACCTGTAATAAGTAGATTAGAACAAGAACAAATGGATAGAAAATTAGGATATATAGATGACGAAAACTATTATGCAGATGATTACTTATATCTATTAAAATATGATATGGGGTTTATTGAAGATTTTGGAGAAAGAGTAAGATTTGTTTTAGAAAATATAGATATACATGATAATCCTGATATGGGATATATAGATAGAAAATGGCATCATGAAAGCATATTAGCAGCATTATTTCCACCAAAAGATTTTGACTATGGCAATGATGGAAGGATTCGTATGGTTGATTGTTATAAAGAAATAGATAACATTAAACATTGTATAAATTGTATAGCAGTTCTTACGAAAAGAGGGACAGAAATATATATATATAATAAACAAGAATATAGATATAAACTGCTTGAGTTTAAATATTTTATGCAAGCCGTACAAAATGGCTTAGTAATACATAATTGTAAAGTGCCTGGACTAAGAAATGCATTGAGACAGGCAAAAATAGACGATGAACAAGTAGGAAAATAATAAAAAAATAAAAAATTTAAAAAAATATAGAATATATTTTTTATTAATGCTATAATACTTTTCAAAGGGAGGAGAGAAAATGAAAAGAAAACAATTATTACAAATATTTTTGGTTGTATTATGCTTAGTTTTAGGTATGGTAAGTCTAGCAGGATGTGGAACAAAACAAGAAAGTCAAAATAATGGAGCAGAAAAAAAAGTGCCAGAAGAAATTTCGAAAGCATTTGAATATATTAAGGATATAGAATTAACAAGTAAAGTAGAAGACATTAACGAAAAAGTAGGAGTAGAATCTACTAACGAAAAAGTAGATAAAGATACTAAATATACTTGGAAATTATCTGATAATGCTAGTTTAATTGCTACAGCTAAGGAAGAGGGAGGAATTTATAGCTTAGCAGTTGAAGTTAAAGAAGATTATTTAAAAGATGATAATGTAGATTTCTCAAAATACAGTGAAATTAGTACTGTACTAAAAGCTGGAGATACGATAACATATGACCAAGTTAAGGAAAAACTTGGAGGAGCAGAAGGTAATATGATTGAAAAAAATTCAACAACTACTGTATACGAATGGGTTAACAATGAAGGTGGATTTTTAAAAGCAACATTCTCAAATTCAAATGGTAGATGTACATTAGTAAGTGGAAGATTTTAAAATAAAAGAGTAATTTATTTATCAGGAGCTTTGACAAAATAAAATGATTTTGCTAAAATATTAGATATAAAAATATTAAAAAAAGATGACACATGTAGTGCTTAAGCACATAAATCTGATTACGGAACTTTTTATAAAGCGATATAGTTAGATTTGTTGCAAATAGTAACTATGTGTGTTTTTGCTTTTTTTAGAAAGGAGAAAAGAAAAAATGCCACAAAACAAATTTCAAAAGTTAATGTTTGCTTTAATTACAGTTATAATAACAGTGCATGCATATGTTTTCTTTAGCTTATATGTTGTTAATGGGAATACTTTGATGGCTATTAATGAAGAAACAAGTGTAATATCTGCAATAAATAAACAAGGCGGAGTTATGATGTGTGGTCAAATGCTACCAATATGGGCTATAATTTTAGTTGAATTTTGTTTAGCTTATAGCTTAGAAATATTTGTAGGACAGCCATTATCATTCAAATTTGCTTCAAAAGTATTTGATATGAAAACAACTCATCCAGTTTTATTTGAAACTGCAATTATATGTGCAACAGTTGGAATAATGTGTCCTGCAATGAGTTTTATAGCAGC
>CANQSV010000031.1 GCA_947626605.1 uncultured Clostridia bacterium
CTCCTTTTTTATGTGTATCTGAACCCTCTGATGAGGGAATTGCTGACGCAAAGTCCTGACGGACGAATTGGCTTGCAGCGATAAGAATATCGGCAAACCAAACGGTGCGAAGCACCGAAATTACTGCGGTGTGCCGCCAGTAACCCCAAAGCACTTTTGACAGCCTAATCGGACTATCAAAAATGCTATTGGGGCTCTACGAGGTTATCGGCTGACGGAGCAGCCAAAAATGTGGGCGTATTTATTCAAAAATCCGCACTACATTTTTTAAAATCAGAGTTTCAGAATAGTATTAAATTGCTCTTTCTTGTTTTATGAACTTTAAGCATTTTAAGCACAATAGACTCTAAAATGTCTAAAATGTTTATTGTGTATGAATATGGGGATTGACATACACCATTATTCCCGAACGATTACAGCCGTTTACTGTCGGAATCGTTTCACGTTGGACATAGCCATATTCTTCGAGCGTTTCCATTGTTTCGTCAAAATCGGCAGCGTTCTTGAAAAGTGTGCATCGGCAAATTTTGTACAGTTCATTTTGCCTGATTTGCTGAATGTGTTTCGAGTGAATTTTATTCAGCACACGTTCAGCCTTGACTGTGGCAAAATCGGTGTCACCGAGACTGTAAGCATAGATAGCTTGTTCACGAAAATACTCCCCAATATCAACGGCATTGCAGAACGTATCAAGAGTTACTTTTACGTCAACAGGATTCACATTGTCCAGTGCACACTTAACGCAATGAATGATGCCGCACAGCCGGAGCAGTTCCCCATGATATTTGCCGCCCCAATCCTTGCAGAACGCCATATCCGTGACGAGATGCGGCCCGATGAAGTTATTGTAATAGTCAACGAATTCACCGTATGCCTTGCCCTCAAAATGCAGATATTGCTCACTTTCATCGTGGTAATTGAATTTCGTGTTGAGGAGCTTATATATCAGCTTATTATAGCTATCAGATACGACTTCGGGGATAGCTTGTGTGTCATACTTCCTTGTTCCAATATTGCTCGCAGGAAAGCAATACAGGAAACGTGCAATCAGTCCACTGCCCCTGAAAGCAGAATTGTTTATTATGCTATCAAAAACATAGGGCTGACACGCAAGGCAGATGCTCATATAGGGCTTTTTCAGAACAATGCTGTCACGGTTTGCACGGTCACTGATATACATTTCGCCGTTCCACGATTTCAGCA
Source organism: uncultured Clostridia bacterium (assembly GCA_947626605.1). Lineage (GTDB taxonomy): Bacteria > Bacillota > Clostridia > TANB77 > CAG-508 > CANPVP01. Next base: position 1,204 of record CANQSV010000031.1, read on the forward strand.
GCAAGTCGAGGTTCGGAATATTGTTGCTGTAACGTCCGCTGAAATTTCCGAGCATTCCTGCTTCGTCCGAGATCATCAGGAGCGTGCCATTTACATCGAGCTGATTCACAAGTGATTCGGGCGTAATATCGTCCACAACAATTCGCCTGAAATTGATTGTCGATTTATTGCTGATTTCGGTCTGGAGTTTGGCAATTTCATCGGCAGTAGCATCTTTCTTCTTTTCGAGAGCATCGAGCTTTTCCAACAGGAGTTTATGTTCAGCATGAGATTGGAAAATATCCTGCTTGTTGTTCTCGTTCCAGTCATGTGCAAACTGAATGAACGGTCGCTTCACCATTGAGATTACGGGCGATTTCTTGAAACTTGGCTCGGCTATTGTCAGGGTATCAAGCAAAAGCGGTTCAGTGTGGTCACGCTTACCCGACATTCGGTACACTCCCGAAAAGCAATAGCTCACCGCTGAGAGTATTGCCGTTCCTGCCATTGCAGCGTCCGTTGACGTAGTGACAGAGATTGCTTGTGCCATATCACGCAAAACAGACGGCAGAGCGTTCACAGGGAACGGAAGTAAATTTGTCCCGTCGGGACGGAGGGGTGTGGGATTTGCCCACTGGTTCGTTAAATTCATTTTGTATCAGATCCTTTCTGTCAGCGATATATCTTTCTTTCGCTGACTATGCTTAAACTTATCCGAGCAATTTGGTGTTGCTCTATTCATCACCGCCAATCTGTCAGGAATTTGTTTAGGAGAACATTTCGGATTGAAACTGTAGTCGTAATGAAATACCCCTCCACCTTACTACCGAGGAATTTTGGTTTTGGACAAAGATTTTTTGCAAATGTTTACAAAAAGTTTACAATTTAGCATTTTTCATCACCGAAAAGACGTGCCTAAAAATATCCTCCTATATTACAACACCATTAAGCTAAGGAAAAGAAATGAACAAAATGTAAACTTTGCAAAAAAGCACTTGACAAAACAATAACACTTCGATATGCAAAAGGGAGCAGCAAAGCTGACAGTCAGTATAACTGCCTAAAAAAATATCGGTTCATGCAGATCAAGCTAAGCGGAAATTGAAATATATTTCACGTCGTGGAGAATTAGTTCTCGGGTGATCTTTTCCGCTTCGTATGGGGAGAATATACTTTTCGATCAGCTCTATCACATCTCTGCATTTGATCTTATTTCTCAGAAATTCCCGGCATATTTGCACGGACTGAGAAAAGTTGATCTTGTATGCAAATTTCCTGCCCCTTTTTGATTTTGGTCGTTTGATCTTAGCACTGTTTGTTACCAGTTGGGAGAAATTGTACATCACCATTCGAGAGTATATTTCCTGAAGAATGCTGTCAGACTTTTTTGCGTGATAATAATTCAGACCGATCGTATGTTTCAAATCTCTGAATGACGTTTCTATGCCCCAGCGCATACCGTAAATCTTCTTGATCTCAGCAGCGGAAAATTCTTCCTGAGGCAGATTAGTCATAATAACTTCGGTTGTATTTTTTACTTTGAATCGCACAATTCTTACAGGAAGCTCATAAAACTGAGCCGGAGCTTGGCGGTCATAATTTTTCGGAAGGTAATCAAATTCGCCCATAATATGGCGGATACAGACATCGTTCCTCTTCATTTCTTTAATCTCATTTGTAGCTCTGCGGGTCAGCTTTAAGGTCATGCACTTGTCGAAAAAAGTGTCCGGCAATCCAAGATCAGAAATAATTCCTTGACTGTCAATATCCTTCACACGGATCACGAATTTGTGTCCACATTCAGTAACATGAGCCATATCATTATAGCTTTCATAACCACGATCAGCAGTAAAAATAATTGGAGTTTCATCGTTACGATGCTTTTCTACCATGTCAATAAACGCTGCTCTTTCATTAGCTGTACGTTTTTTCTTGATAACAACATCAGTATATGTGCGCCGGAGAAGATCGTACATCGCATCAATATGAAACAGATTATACGATCTGTCATTTGAATTTGGAAAATAAGAATCAGGATCATCAGGATTATCCGGCACATGGGAATCCGAACCGTCAACAGCAAAGATACGATAGACTTTATGCAGATATTTTGCGTTATTGTCAGTTGTTTCTGAAACAAATCCGTTAAAGACCGCTTCAAAGCCTTCGGGCTTGATTTTCGCACGAGCCTGTACAAAAGCGGAGGGTGTTGGCGTATCCTTCTTATACTCGAAATATGGCAGCAATTCGTGAGACAGAGATTTGTTTTCCATGAGCAGGATCGACTTGAAAATATCCTGCGGCATGAATTTACCTTTGCGTGTGAAATCCTTTCCCGATGAAGCAAAATACTTCTCACGCTGAGCGCATATTGCATCAATAACATCGAATAACTTCTTCCGTAATTTCCCGACATAACTCATTTAGAAAACCTCCTTGAAATAGTGAAAAATCATACACCTATTTCAATTGGTTTCATTGCCGCAGGCAATGAAACCGCAGATTTTCTTCGTTTTGTCAAGTGGTTTTCTGCAAAGTTTACATTTTGTTCATTTCTTTTCCTTAGCTTAATGGTGTTGTCCTATATTACAACCGAAAAAATCGCACTTTTTCAACCTGTTTTTCAAAAATTTTTTCAGAAAATTTGAAAAATCAGAGTTTTGTACAAAATCTTCTGTTGAATTTCGTCTATGCTAACGAGTGAATTAAGTGTCAGACATTCGGTGTGGGTTCTGTCGCAAATTATGCAACACGATTTTGTCCCTCATAAATATATAACTAAAAAAATTCGCCAATCGTAAAGCATTGAGCAGAAAATTTATGTTTTGAACAGTTTTCAACAGAAATATTTGTGATCTTTGATGAATGGAGGTAAAAAAAGACGTGCCGAAAATATTCCCCTATATAAATCCCGAAAAAATCATGCTTTTGTAACCTTATTTTCAAAAATATTTTCAGAAAATTTGAAAAATCAGCGTTTTTTACAAAATTAACCACCTAATTTTGTTTATATTAACATTATAATTCCTATTGAATATAATAATTAAATATTAAATCAAAAATTGATTTTGTGATAAAATAACTTTAATCTTCCTTTAAGGAGACGTAAGGCAGTGAAATTGTGAGCGGAATAAAATACCCCTCCACCTTACTACCGAGGAATTTTAGTTATGGACAAAGATTTTCGGAATTATTTACAAAAAATTTATAATTTAGTGCTGATTTGAACAAAACTAAACATTAAATTTTATGAATTTTGATAATGTACTGAATGTTAAATATTTAATACAAAAGATGTAATTTTTATATAAATAAAAAACAGCACCAAGCTTTATTGCTCAGTGCTGATAACATAAAAGATAAAATTGATTTATTTCCGGCATTTCCTGATGATTACAAATGTTATAAGAAATATTGCCGCTGCACTGCCGGAAAGCCAATATTTTCCCTCGAAATTTCCGAATGACATTGAGAAAAGATACCAGTGCTGCAAATCCTCTTTCAGCATAAAATTACAAATATAATACATCATGGAAACCATATAGCCGATGATGCTGTTTCCGGTGATTCCCGCAAAAGAAAATCCCAATGCACCGAGAAAAATTCCGCTTGCAAATCCGCCTGTAAAATGCTGTATTGTAACATTGCTCTCACAATAATGCATTATTATTGTAAATATACCGAAAATACAAGCAAGAAATATAACAGAATATACCAATCTAATGAAACATATTGCAATATGGTCAATACGCTTTGAACGCACAAGGTCACGGATATTTTCGTTTTGTTCAGGTAGGAAAATCGGCGTAAGCAACACGATTCCCGTCAATGACAAAAACATTTCAAGAGGTTGAGCGGATTCCTGTGCATTGAGTGAAGATATTCCGAAAATAATGGGTGTTAGCAATGCAATCACAATCGCAAGTAATAAATGCAATGCTGTGTTATGTTTCAGATTTACGGCTGCGATTTTCAAATAATTTGACATTGAAAACACCTCTCCTTTTCATTTCAAAAATAACAGCAGTCAACAAAATTACAAGTACAGAAATTACTGCAAAAAACAGCCGATTGAATACAATTATATGCCGTTCATTTTGGAAAATATCATATCCCAAAAGCGAATTGTGACGCATAACAAAATTGAAATTTCTGATACTTCCCGTAAGTTCAGATGATGCAAAAATACTTGCAAACCACCATGCACCTTGCACAAAAATTGCAATCAATCCTGACGTGATTTCAGTGACAAACATTCCTACCGCAGAAGATACCATAATATTAGGAATCAGCCAATAAACAGCCGTTTTCAGTATCGCAAATTTATCAAGTTCGTTGTCCGGATAAATGCTTTTTATTTTTGTATATGCAAGCAGTGCGGTAATCAATACGGGTATCAACATTGTAAATACAAGTGAAATATATCTTGTAAAAATCAGTCTTGCAGATGATATTTTTCTTGAATAAACAAGCTGTTCCATTCTTGATTTTTTATCACGTTCCGCAAGAAATACAGCTACAAATACAGGTAAAATCGACAGGTCAATTCCCATATAATCGCAAAACAGCCTTGCATAAGCTCCTGTAATTTTATCCTCTTTGCAGAATTGTTCATATTCCGCAAGTGCATCTTCATACGTTTTCGGAATCCGTGAAAAATTACCGACAATATTGTCATCGCTGTATTTTGAACCGCCTCCAATTATTTTGTCTGCTTTCCTCATCAGTTCCCGAAAATCATCGTAAGTAAGCGTTGGCGGAATATTGATTTCAGGGATATTTCCGTCTGTATAAACAAGACTTCCGTCATCTCCCATAATATAACCGCTTGGTTCATAATTATCAAAATTTTCGAGTATTTCGGTGGAAATCCCTGATAATTCCGTGATAATTTCCGCAAGTATTTTCTTATCTTTTTCTTTCAGTTTTACGCATTTATAAAAACCATAAGGATATGCTGAAAATTCCCCTGAAAGATATTCGCTGACAAGTCCCTCAATTGCAGACGGCATCATAATTTCAGGGACTTCTTTTGCAATTGTTCCGTAATCCGCTTGTCCCTCATGCGGTTTTTCAAGAGGGAATTCGCAGTCATTTGCAAATTGCGTGAAATAAAATCCAAACAGGACTATACAATAAATCACGAAAATCAGCGAAAATATTATTTTTTTGCACTCTTTGAAAAACAGCATTTCACACACCTCCCGAAATATCACAGCCATTGCTGTAGAGGCAGTACATATACGCATCTTCAAGATTAGGTCCAGTCAGATTTGCACCGATTTCAGGCTGATTTTCCGAAATGATCCGCACTGTTGCATATTCATTCTGCACGAGCATTCCTGTCACAATGAATTGCTTTTTGATTTCAGCAAGATACTTTTTATCCACATTTACCGTGAAAACCTTCCCATACGCATTTTCGAGTAGATTTGAAACTGTACCTTGCCATAAAATTTTTCCGTTGTTCATAATTGCAATATCTTCACAGGTCGCCTCAATATCGCCGACAATATGCGTAGATAGAATCACAATTCGTTCCTCTGCAACTTCACAAAGCAAATTGCGGAAACGTATTCTTTCTTCGGGGTCAAGTCCTGCTGTAGGTTCGTCAACGATCAGCACTTTTGGGTCGTGCAGGAGTGCCTGCGCAATACCAAGACGACGTTTCATTCCGCCCGATAATGCTTTTACTTTTTTGTTCCGATGTTCTGTGAGATTTACACGCTTCAACAACATCTCCACACGCTTTTTGCGGAGGGAATTTTCCATTTCCGAAAGCAAACCAAGATAATCAAGGCTTTCCTGTACTGTCATAGTCGGATACATTGAAAAATCCTGTGGAAGATAGCCAGTAATACTGCGTATCTCTTTTGAATTTTTGATTGGAATACCGCAGATTTTGATACTGCCATTTTGAATTGTGTGGAGCGTTGCAAGGCATTTCATCAGCGTTGTTTTTCCTGCACCGTTACGCCCCAACAAGCCGAACATTCCCTGATTGATCGTGAGTGTCACATCTTTCAGAGCCTTTTTTCTGCCGTAAAATTTGTCAACATGACTGATTTCAATTTTGTTCACCATAATACAGGATCCTTTCAAAAAAATTAGCATAGCCTTTCGGACTATGCTACTATGATAGATCATATTTTTCAACTTTTTATCTACTTTCTGAAATTTTTTTGCATACAAATTCAGCTGTAACTTTACCGCCATTTTTGTGATTTTCCACTGTAAGCCTACCTCCGCATTTTTCGCAAATCATTTTGCAAATATATAAACCAAGTCCGAAATGCAGCTTGTCCGGCTCTTTTTCGTCCCTGTAAAACGGCTGTACAGCATCTTTCAATGCATCATCAGAAAAACCTTTTCCATCATCGTAAACGGTTATTTTCAGGACATTTTCAGCAATATTGACATCCACTGAAACGGAATTTTCTGCATATCTCACAGCATTTGAAACTAAATTTTCATAGACCTGCATCACAAGTTCTGTGTCAATAAAAACTGTTTCTTCATCTGAAAAATAATTGATTTTGAACTTATCACCGCAAATGAAATTGCCCGTTTCGTCAAGCATTGAAAGCAATTTTTCTGCTAGAAATTCCCGTATATCAGGGGTAATATCTTCCAGTTTCTGCACTGCATTCATCTTTTGCGTGTAATGTTCAAGCCGGATAATTTGCCCATTCATCATTGCAAGAACAGACAGCATTTTTTCTTCGGAAATTTTACTGTCAGGAACGTATTTTTCAAGAAATTCCGCATAGCCTTTCAGCACGGTCAAAGGCGTTCGCAAATCGTGTGAAAATGCTGAATTAAGGCGTTTTCGCTCCTCTAAAGAACGCCACATTTCACGGTTATTTTTATCTAATTGACATCGCATTTCTTCAAACGCATTACACAATGTGCCGAGTTCATCTTTTTTATGGTATTCAATCTTGAAATCAAGCTGATTATCTGCAATTTTCTGCGAAGCATCGAGTAAAATCGTGATCGGTTTTTTCAGTTCTCTTTTGTAAAAAATTATTCCCGGTATATATACACATACCAATATCCACAACGGTATCAAAATATATTGTGCGTAGCTGATTATCCAGTAGCTGATATGCAGCATTTTTGTATTGGCATTGAACGGGACAAGATGGCTATGTGATTGTTCCAGTTCAAATGTATTGTTTTCTTGGCTTTCTTTGATGACATAGGTAATATTTTCCGAAAAATTGCCGTATGTGTCGCTGTACCGCTCCTGCAGTTCATTTGTTCCGAAGCCAATAACTGCCGTGCCGGCTATGGATAAAATTGCGCATAGCGGAACATATTTCATCAGTGCCCATTTCAGGGAACAGAATAATTTCATTTTCTCCATTTGTAACCCATTCCCCAGACTGTTTCTATGTGGTATTCTTCGCCGAATTTCGCTAATTTTGCACGGATGCGACGGATATGTTCAGCAATCACCGCACTGTCGCCTTCTGAATCATAGCCCCATATTTTTTCATAGATACGTTCTTTATCGAAAACATGACCGCAATTGACGGAAAGTAATTCGATGATTTGAAATTCCTTTTTTGCAATGTCAAGAATTGTTCCGTCAACCGCAACAGTTTTCCCGGTGTAATCAATTGTCAAATTCCCGAAATACCGCACATTTGCCTGAGCTTTTATCCTGTGGTCACGCCGGATATGTGCAGCTACTCTCGCACCGAGTTCATCAATGGAAAACGGTTTTATAATGTAATCATCACCGCCTGATGCAAAACCTGAAATTTTATCGCTGTCCTCAATCCTTGCAGTCAAAAACAAAATCGGACATGAAACATTGTCACGGATTTTACGGCATACAGATAATCCGTCACCGTCAGGCATATTGACATCGAGCAGTATAATATCTGGATTTTGGGCAACTTTTTCAATTGCTTCCACACCGGAATACGCTGTAATTACAAGATAGTCATTCATTTCAAAATAATCTTTCAATAAGCTGACTACATCTTTTTCGTCATCTGCTACCAGAATTTTGTACATACTGTCACCCCTTTTTTATTTTACAGCATAATTATCAACTTTTTATCAACTTTTTCTCTATATTTATTATACTGCTAAAATAAAAATATGTCAAGTCAAATATTTTTACTGTAAATATTGTTCCTAAACAGAAACATGATGACGGCTGTACCTTATGACAGGATACAGCCGTTTTTGAATGATATACAATTGTGTCGAATTTGGCTGTGGATCATCTGTTGCTATATGAACTGTTCACAATTATGTCATCGATCGCCCAAGAGGAGTCACGTTCCATTTCTGAAAACTGCACATGGGGACAGCGCAGGCGATTTGAAGAAGGCAAGGTTTCTGTTCCGTTCAAGCGGTTTTTAGGCTATGATAAGGGAAAGGACGGAGAGCTTGTTGTTGATCCGGAACAAGCTAAAATCGTCCGCAGAATTTATGCTGAATTTCTAAAAGGCAAATCGCCCTATCAGATTGCGAAAGGTCTTACAGCAGACGAAATTCCCACACCGGGCGGCAAAGTAAAATGGACCGGCGGTGTTATTCGAAGTATTCTGCAAAATGAAAAATACAAAGGCGATGCTTTATTACAGAAAGTTTTCACACCCGATTACCTGACGAAGAAGAAAATCAAAAACGAAGGGCAAGTGCCGCAATATTATGTTCGTGGCGACCATGAAGCTATTATTAAACCGGAAGTTTTTGAATTGGTGCAGCGGCAAATAAAGCAGCGGAAAAGCGGCAGCAGGAGCAATGTGAGCATCTTTTCTGGGAAACTCATCTGTGCAGACTGCAGCGGTTATTACGGTTCAAAGGTGTGGCATTCCAACGATAAATATCGCAAAGTGATATGGCAATGCAATCACAAATTTCAGGGTAAAAAATGCACTACACCAACTTTGTCTGAAACTGAAATAAAAGAATTATTCATTCGTGCGCTGAATAAGCTCATATTTTGCAAGTCGGAAATTATTGCATCGTATGAAGATATTAATGGTACGATCTTTGCAACGGAAGCACTTGAACAGGAGCTTGCAGAAATTACAGATAAAATGAAAGAAACAGATGAGAAAATGGCGGAATTGATCACGCAAAATGCATCCTTCGCTGTGGATCAAGCTGTGTATGATAAAAAATATGCAAAGCTGACAAGAGCATATGATTCGTTAATGATGAGAAGAAATAATGTTGTGGCAGAAATCACAGAAAAGCAGGAAAAAGAAAAGGATATGCAGCGGTTTCTTAAAAGATTGAAAACACTTGATGCCGTGACAGAATTTGAAGATGAGATCTGGATACTGCTGCTCGAATCAGTAACTATCCACAGTCAGGGAACCGCAGACTTCAAGTTTGTGGACGGGACGGTTATCAGTGTCGAGCATGAAAGTCATTAGGGGGTGAAATCAGAAATTCTGACATTTTGAAAAACAAGCGTAGATTCGGCATTTTGCAGGGGGTGAAGCCTAAAATTTAATTTTTCACCCCCCTATACCAATTTTTCACCCCCTAAAATTAAATTTTATCAAGGGGGTGAAATTTTTTCGACCCCTTCACCCCCAGGGGGTGAAAGATTAAATTGTATCATTTTCGGAGGGTACATATCGCAATAGATTCCTGCAACTGAAACTTCAAGGCGTGCAGGCGACCCTGCAAGACTTGTCGCATCCAGCGAAAAAGCAAAATCCGTTCTCGGCTGGAAGCCTGTTCACGACAGCCTTGAAGAAATCATTGCAAGTGCTTGGAACTGGCACAAGAATCATCCGAATGGTTATGACGAATAATAGGGGGCGAAAGTATGATTTGCAATGATGTACAAAAGCTTATTGACTATGCAATAAAAAAGGAGCTTATAACAAACGACGATATCTATGTTGTCCGCAATCAGCTTATGGAAACAAAACAGCGTGGTGCGGAGCTGATAACATACACGCTGACAGTTCGTGGGAGTCTGAGCAGATACCGCTGGAGTCCATAACATGACAAAAAGCAGATGCTTTCTACTGTGAAAGCATCTGCTTCAGCCTGTCAAAAAAGTCCAGCCGAACGCTGGACTTTTTCGTATATAGGTGGTATAATATAGATAAAGGCGGTGAAGAAAATGCTCAGGCAAGAAATAGAAAACAGAAGTCAGATAGAATTTTTCTGCGTGGACGAATTTGTTCCGCAGGATCATCTGCTGAGAAAAATTGACAAAGCGGTAGATTTCAGCTATATCTATGAACTTGTAAAGGATCTATA
>CANQSV010000032.1 GCA_947626605.1 uncultured Clostridia bacterium
TCAGCGCAAGCTAGTAACAAGGCCTTATAGGCCGATATGAAAATCCCCCAGTTATACTGGGGGATATTTATTTATTCATGTTCTTGTCTATATTCATAACTTCCACATAATGATTCATCTGCCAATTCTGTATGGCAATCACATGTTGGTTCTACTGTTATTTGATCTAAATTGCATTCACATTTTCTTCTATCATTAAACTTACAACTTTCAACATTGCAATTGATTTTTTGTTTTCCTTCCATAAAAATAACCTCCTTGATTTTTATCACATATTTATTATTAGCAATAAAAGAATATTTATTATTTATTTTTATATCCTTTTTATTCTAATTTTGATAAAAAACAATTAGGTTATTTTTGTATTTATTGTAATATTTTTCAGTTTACTATTGAGCTAGATATATTCCAGTAGCAATTTGTCTTGTTTGATGTCTACCATCTCCATCTACTGGATCATTAATTAATTCTCCATCTACTACTAATGCTGTTGATGTTCCTCCATCTAGATTTGCCGCATTAATTGCTCCATAATTTTCCATAATTTCTATTAAATCATCCATATCTGCTCCTGGATATTTAATAGTTCTTCCATTTAATACTAGTAATAATACAATTCCATCTTCTCTTTGACCTATTGCTGTTCTTGGTGCTGTTCCCCACCCACCATTACCTAATACTGCTGAAGATTCTCCATTAACTATTAAGAATGGTCCAAAAGTAACTGCTTCTTGAATTCCCATATCTAATGCAGCTTTGCTAGAAGTATTGCTAGTTAATATTAATTTTCCGTCTTTATCAAAACCAATTAATCCACCAGTTCGTGTATATCTTCTTTCATAAACTACTTCTCCGTTATGTATAACTGTTCCTTGAGGTATACCTCCTGCACTACTATAGTTTGGATCATAGAATCCTCCACCATTAATTGCAAGCTGTGCATTATTGTCTTTTGCCATTGTAACTAAGAACTGTCCTGCAACTCCTAGTCTTTCTGTGTAACATATATTTAACTTTTTAGGATTATAAATTGCAACTAAATATCCATAATATCCTGGTCCTTCAATATCTATTATTTTATAATCCTCATGCTCTGGGTCTTTAGTTAAAACCTGTTCTTCATATTCGTTTTCATATGTTAATTTTTGTTCAAAATTTATTAAATTAGCATTGGTATCTTGATCTGGTTCTACAATTCTGTTATTTGCCAATACATCTTGTATAGTTTCATCACTATAAAACCAAGTAGCAAAATATTGATGACTTAAAGTTGTCATTGCTGTTGTTATTAGCCAATCTCTAAAACCAGAATATGGTCCATATAATAAGAATCCCATTGTAGATAAACCTAGTATAAACAAAATTAACAAAACTATTATTATTCTTTTCCAAAGACTTAATTTATGTTTATTTTTTTCTTCTTTCTCTGCATCATATTGTACTTCTTCTTTCTGTTGATATTCAAAAATTTCTTTTGTTTCTTCTTTTAACATATATTAACCTCTCCTATTTTAATTCAAATGCTTTTAAGAATAAACTCATTCTAATTGGAACACCATTAGCTGCTTGTTCAAAATATAATGCTCTTGGATCATCATCAATATCTGTTGATATTTCTTCAAGCCTTGGTAATGGATGTAATACTAGAGTATCTTTTGAAAATTTATTTAAAATTTCTTTATTTATTATAAATTCTTCTTTGCCAAAATCGCCTTCAAATCTTTCTGATTGAATTCTTGTATGATACATAACATCAACATCTGTTGGAATATCATCAAAAGAACTACATACTGTATACTTTACATTTTTTTCAGCTAGCATTTTTACATATTTATCTGGTAAAGGAAATTCTTTTTTGCTTAATCCATATATTTCAATATTATTATATAATGATAGCAATTTTATTAATGAATGTATTGTTCTTCCATATGTTAAATCGCCTAAAATTGCAACTTTTAATCCATCCATTTTTTCCTTATGTTTTCTAATTGTATATACATCTAGTAAAGCTTGTGTTGGATGTTCACCTTTTCCACTTCCCGCATTTAAAATTGGTACTTTTGCAATTCTTGCTGCTTTTTCTGCAGCATGGTCATCTGAATGTCTCATTACTATTGCATCTGCATATTGTTGAACAACATTTATTGTATCCTCAATAGTTTCACCTTTTCTAGATGATGAATTGGATGCTGCATTTTCTGTTGAAATTAATTTTGCTCCTAGCTTTAATATTGCTGTTTCAAAAGATAATCTTGTTCTCGTACTTGGCTCAAAAAACATAGTAGCAATTATTTTATCTTCTAAAATATTCTTATATTTATCTGGACTATTAACTATATCATCTGCTATATTATATAAATCTTCCAAAGATTCTCTTGTATATTGTTCACAACTTAAAACATGTTTCATAATTTTCTCCTTAATATTTATTCTTTAAAATACTATCATATAAAAAATATATATTCAACAAAAATCGTCAAAATTTTAAAAAAATAAAAATGAGAAATTTTATCTCATTTTTATCATATTTCAATTGTTTTTTTATTATTGGTTGTTAGTAATAGAATTATTGGATGAAATATTATTTTCTGTAGTATTAGTAGAATTACTCATATTACTATTTAAATTTATATCTTGAGGTTTTAATATTTCCCCTTTTTCTCCTTCTTCTTCCTCTTTAGCATATATTATTGTTCTCATAGCAGCATTATCATCACAAGTTGATAGTGTTATTTCTCTTCTTCCTTGTGTATCTCTTTCATTAAAACTTACATCTTCTGGTTTAGCAGAAAATATATTATAAATATCATATTTTATTTTTGTACCAGACCTATCTGTTATATAAACATCATCTCCGATTTGTAATTTTTCTAGATCAGAAAAGAATACACCATTTCTATAATTATGTCCTACTATTACTGTATTTCCTACTTTATTAAGTCCAACACCAGCTCTAATTGCTACCGCAATTTCGATTGAATGAGTTGTTACAGTTTCAAGTACAGGATATTTTATTTTTATAGCTGGAATTTCTATATATCCCATCATGTTATAACCACCATATGTAAAATTTGTTAAATCAATTTGCATGTTACTACTCTCAATTCCATTAATATCTATATTCTTACTAGTATCAGCATCTTCTATTGATTTATCAAAATTTGCAATTGCTTCTTCTGCATTATCATTTATCTTTTTATTTCTCAAAAAATCAAATGCAATTTTTCCAATTATTGCTAATATAATTATTATAGAAATTACTAGTACAACTGTTAAAATATTACTATATTTTTTCTCAAGCATTTCATATCTCTCCTTTCTACACTTTAAAGCACTCAAATTTACTTTTCCATAGCTTGAACTATTGTCCTTGCACTACCATCCTTATTACATGTTGATAATGTTATTTCTCTTTTTCCATTAGTATTTTGATTGTAAAAGCTATTATCTACTGGACTTGCTGCAGATACTTTATGTACCTTATATTCTATTTCTCTTCCATTTGCATCTTTTATAAAAATAGAAGCTCCTTTTTTTAGTTTACCTATTTTAGCAAAAAGAGTTCCGTTTCTATAATTGTGCCCTAATATAACAGCATTTCCTACTTCATTTAGTTGTGGCTCCCCTGATTCACCAAGTTCTCCCGTTATTCCTGGTCCAAAAACAAATACCACTCCTATCTTCATTGCTTCTTCAGTTTGTTTGTTCATAATAGGATATTTTATATTTATATCTGGTATTCTAATTGTTCCTATTACAACACAATCATCATATCTTGTTGTGTAATCAGTTTTTTTTGATCTTCTTCTAGTTTTTTCTCCACCATTTGCCTTCTCTTCTTGATTTTCTTTTTGCAATTTTTCTTCTGTTAATTTTTCTTCAACATTATTCTCAAAAGTATTTACTATATCTTCAGCTGTTTTTTCTGTTTCATATTTTTCATAACCTTCGTATCCAAGCCATCCAATTAATCCAATAATCCCACATACAGCTATTATTATTATTAGACTAAGAAAAAGGCTGAATTTTTTCCCTTTCTTTTTCATTCGTCTGCGCCTCCAAATATATCAACTTATTACATATTTATTTCCAATTTTTTGCCACCTAATAAATGAAAATGTAAGTGTTTTACTTCTTGTCCACCATCTTCTCCGCAATTTATTACAACTCTATATCCACTTTCTAAAATACCTTTTTCTCTAGCTATTTTATTTATTACCATATGGATCTTGCCCATTAATTCTGCATCAGTTTCTTCTAATTCAGCATGTGAACTTATATGCTTTTTAGGAATTATAAGCACATGTACTGGTGCTTTTGGGGCAATATCATTAAATGCCAATATATCATTATCTTCATATACAATCTGTGAAGGTATTTCTTTATTAATTATTTTGCAAAATAAACAATCCATTTTTTATTCTCCTTATAAAAACTCTCTTAATTATATTTTATAAAACTTAGCGAATTATGTCAATAAGATTATCCCTAAATTTATTATTAGACTAACTTTTCTAATTCTTTTATTTTGTCTCTTAATTTAGCTGCTTCTTCAAATTCCATTTTTTCTGCATGTTTTAGCATTTCTTCTGTTAGATTATTAATAACATCTTTTATATCATCATTTTTATCAATTTCATATTCTGTTTGAATATCTTCGATTATAGTTGCTTTTATGGTATCTCTTACGTCTTTTTTGATTGTTTGAGGAGTTATTCCATGTGATTTATTATATTCTTCTTGTATGCTTCTTCTTCTATTAGTTTCTCTAATTGCTTTTTCCATGGATTCAGTAAGTTCATCTGCATACATTATTACTTTACCCTCTGCATTTCTTGCAGCTCTTCCTATTGTTTGTATTAGAGACCTTTCAGAACGCAGGAAACCTTCTTTATCAGCATCCAAAATAGCAACTAATGAAACTTCGGGAATATCTAATCCCTCTCTTAATAAGTTTATTCCAACTAATACATCAAATTCACCAATTCTTAAATCTCTAATTATCTTCATTCTTTCCAAAGCTTTAGTATCTGAATGCATATACTTGACTTTTATATCTATTCCTTGCAAATATGCTGTTAAATCCTCTGCCATTTTTTTTGTAAGAGTTGTTACCAAGACTCTTTCTCTCTTTTCTGCTCTTACTCTTATTTGTTCTATCAAATCATCAATTTGATTTTCAACTGGTTTTACCTCTATTTTGGGATCCAATAGCCCTGTTGGTCTTATTATTTGTTCTACAACATTTTCTTTCGAATGTTTTTCCTCATATTCAGCTGGTGTTGCACTCACAAATATGCATTGATTTATTTTATTCTCAAATTCTTCAAACTTTAATGGTCTATTATCAAATGCTGATGGTAGTCTAAAGCCATAATTAACTAAAGATTCTTTTCTTGCTCTATCTCCATTATACATTGCCCTTACTTGTGGAACTGTTGCATGTGATTCATCTATTAAAAGTAAAAAATCATCTGGTAAATAATCTATCAGAGTAAATGGGGAACTTCCTGGAGCTCTTCCACTTATGTGTCTTGAATAATTTTCTATTCCCTGACAAAAGCCTGTTTCTTTCATCATTTCTATATCGAAATTTGTTCTTTCTTCAATTCTCTGAGCTTCAATTAATTTATTGTTGTTTTTAAAATATTTTATTCTTTCTTCTAATTCTTCTTCTATTGTTTGAATAGCATGTTCCATTTTCTCGTTTGTAGTTACATAATGCGAATTTGGAAATATCATTATATGATTTCTTATTCCTATTGTTTTTCCTGTTAATGGACTTATTTCTGATATTTTTTCAATTTCGTCTCCCCACATCTCAACTCTTATTGCTTTTTCACTTGTATCTGATGGATAAATTTCTATAATATCTCCTTTTGCTCTGAAAGTTCCTCTTTTAAAATCCATTTCATTTCTTGTATATTGCATATTTATCAATTTTCTTAAAATTTCATCTCTGCTTTTTTCCATTCCTGGTCGTAAAGATAAGGTTAGATTTTCATAATCTATCGGATCTCCTAATCCATATATGCAAGAGACTGATGCAACTATTATTACATCACGTGTTTCAAACAGAGCTGCTGTAGCAGAATGTCTTAGTTTATCAATTTCATCATTTATTGATGCGTCTTTTTCAATATATGTGTTTGATTGTGGAATATATGCTTCTGGTTGATAATAATCATAATATGAAACAAAGTACTCAACACGATTTTCAGGGAAAAACTCCTTAAATTCAGAATATAATTGTCCCGCTAAGGTCTTGTTGTGTGCTAAAACAAGCGTTGGCTTTTGTACTTTTTCAATTACATTTGCCATTGTGAAAGTTTTTCCGTGAGCCTGTTACTCCTAATAATGTTTGAAATTTTTTTCCAGCTTTAATTCCATTGCTTAAGTATTCAATTGCTTGTGGTTGGTCTCCTGTTGGAATGTAGTCTGAATGTATTTTAAACATTCTATTTTCCCCTTTCTAATGAACATACATTGCTATGTATTTAATACATTGAAAATTTTATTTAATAGCTATCATTAATTCATTTTGTTGAACTGTATATTTGATATTATTAAGTTCATACTCATCATTTGTGAAATACACTTTATATCCCATGTTCTCGAATTTATTCTTTGTGATTTCTAAAAAGAATTGTGTTTCTTCGTCAGATAAATTGTATTTTACTCTTAATTCATAGAATGTTATTTTTATAAAATTTTCATTCTCTGCTATTTTGCTATTTAAATAATCTGAAACTTCTTGCATCGTCATTTACATCTCTCCTTAATGAATTATATGATATCATACTTTCTTGTAAAAATAAAGGTTATATTTTAATACTAATAAAAAAGGCGAACTCAAGATTTTTCTACAATATAAAAAAAGTGAACCTACAAAATTACGCTTTTTATGTTAATCTTGTAGGTTCAATCTTCACAATCTATTTTTTCTCTTCTATTTGATTTTGATATTTTTAATCTTTATTTAATCTTGTTCAGGCATTTCTGCTAATGTAAGATTTATTTCTTGATCTTTTCCATTTCTGTAAACAGTTAGAACTACTTTATCTCCTATACTGTGTTTATTTTTTATTTTGTTTAATTCATCAACTGTTTTTACTTCTGTTCCTTCTATTTTAGTTATTATATCTTTTTCTTTTAATCCTGCTTTATCTGCTGGAGAATCTTTTTCAATAGATTCTACATATATTCCTTCTGGCAAATTATATCTTTTTGCAGAATAAGAATCTATTGCTGAACCTTCTATCCCTATATATGGTCTTTTTACTGTTTTGTTTTGTATAAGCTGATTTATTATATCTGTTGCAGATGAGATTGGAATTGCAAAACCTATGCCCTCTATTCCTGTTCCTGATAATTTTAATGTATTTATTCCTATTACTTCTCCATTTGCATTTACCAATGCTCCTCCACTATTTCCAGAATTAATTGCTGCATCGGTTTGTATTGCTGTATATGTTGTTCCATCAACTTCAACTTCTCTATCTTTCGCACTAACGATTCCACTAGTTACTGAATATTCCATTCCAACTGGATTTCCTATGGCAAAAACTGTTTCTCCTACTTTTAAATTATCAGAATTTCCAAGTGTTGCTGGAGTTAGTCCTGTTTTATCTATTTTTAATACTGCAATATCTGTGTATTCATCTGTGCCTACAACTGTTGCTTTATATTCATTATCGTCATTATACAATTTTACTGTAATTTCTTTTGCTCCTTCAATTGTATAATATAATGAACTACTTTCTGCAGAGATAACATGATTATTAGTAACAATATATCCATCTTCTGAAATTATAATTCCAGAACCTTCTGCCTCTCCTTGTGCTGTTCTTCCACCAAATGCACTTACTGTATATACTACATTAATACCAACAACGGAAGGTAATGCTTTTTCAGATACTGCTACTGCAGTTCCAGAATAATCTGCCAAATCAACAACTGTTTTCAAATCTCCTGTATTTGTTGAAATTGTTGGCTTTGTTTCAGATTTTTCTAACACAATATTATTTGATGTTCCAATAATTTTTTCCTTCACTTCTGGAACGAAAAAGCAACAACCTACCACAAGCCCTGCACCTAGTATACCAGAAATAAAAGGTATTAATACTGTTCTTCCAAATCCAGGTCTTTCTCTTTTTATATTTCTTCTGGTTTCTTCTGCACTATATTTAAATTCATTTTCACTGTCCATATTCTTAACCTCCATTTATTATATCTGTAATTATAATAAATCTTTTATCTTAAAATAAAATTAAACTCCGTAATTTTTACAATATTCCTCATATTGTTGCTTATAATCCTTATCTCTAAATTTTAATCCATTGTTTTCTCTTAATTTTATAAGTGCTTTATATCTAATAGTATCATCTTTTTCTTCCATTTCATCGCCTAAAACTGTTAATATTTTATCTCTTACATCATCTAAGCTTGGTTTTTCTTTTTGATCTATTTTATATATTACGTGATATCCATATGAGGTTTTTACTGGTTCTTTTGAATAAGAATTATTTTCTAACTTTTTGCTAGCTTCTACATATTCCGCAACTAAATTAGAATCAAATCCATTATATCCTAATTCTTCAAATGTAATCTTATCACCATATTCTTCTGCAACTTTATCAAAATCTTTTCCTTTATTTAATTTTTTTATTATTTCTTCAGCCATTTTTTTAGCATCTTTGTCTTTTACGTCTTCCGTTACTTTTACAAGCATATGCTTTGTATTTATTTCTCCAAAAACATTTTCTTCATAATATTTATTAACCTCTTCCTCAGAAATTGTTTCTTTTAAGTAATCAATAAAAGCCAAATTTCTTTTATAATCAAATTCCATATAATCTCTAAATGTATCTTTACTATCGAACCCATTTGCACTCAAAAATTGTTCTTCTGTATATCCATAATATTGATTATATAATTGTAAACATTGTTCTACTTGTTCATCTATTTCTTTTTGTTGTTCTTCTGTTAATTGATATTTTTGATTTAATATACTCTTATCAACTGATTCCAATAAGTATTCAATTTTATATGACATTGGCATATTTTCACAAATCATGTTTTCATTAATAGCTTTCCCATTTGTTGTTGCAATAACTTTTCCTCCTATATTAAATACACCTAAAAAACTTAGTATCCAAAACAAGAAGAATCCTGCTAAAATGCCTATAATAGTTGAAATACAGATTGTTTTTTTGTTAGATTTATGTTCTTTTAATTCATTGTTTTTTGGTTGAGTTTCTTCTAAATTTTCCATTCTTTCTTCTGAGTTGTTTTGATTGTTATCTGTATTAACATTCTCCTCAACATTTTTCTCTTTTTCTAAATTGTTTTCTTCCATACTTTCTCTCCTTTTTAATTTTTATAATTTTACTAACAATATAGTATTAAATTAACCTTAAGATTTTTATTTTTTGACTATTGCAAGTTATTATATCAAATTTTTATAAATGTTTAAATAGTTATTTTTAATTTTTCCAAAAACAATTTATACTATATATGCAATCTGATTGTTAGAAAAGTATTTGTTTAAATTTTCACTAAAAAATTCTTCTCCTTCTTTTCGTGTTTTCTCATTATACCAGTACTTTCCTTTCCCTCTTCCTGTCATTAAGTCTTTATTAAAAATTTGCATTGCATTTGGGAATGCTTCTTCATTTATTTTGATGTGCACGTAACTATATGTCATAAATATTACTTCAAAAAACACATTTTTCTTTACTTCTTGGCTTAACTTAAATTCCAGTTCTTTTATTAATTCTAAATAAATCTCTCTCCAATTATCTACAAATATAACAGGTGCTATTATAATACCTACTTTATATCCCGCTTCTCCTAATTTATTTATTGCCTCTATTCTATTTTGCAAAGATGATGTTCCAAATTCCACTCTTCTTATTATCTCATCTGGGTTTACGCTCATTCTCACTATAAAATTTCCATTATGATTTAAATCTAGTATACTATCTACCATACTAAATTTTGTGGGAAAAGTTAACTTTCCTTTTTTATTTGTTTTAAAATTTTCTATTGTCCAAATCAAATTTTCAGTAATTGTATTTTCTAGAATTAAATCGCTATTACTTCCAATTTCTAAAGTCAATTCTCTATCTGAATTATCTATTGTTTTTATTATTTTATCAAGCATCTGCTCTCTATTTACAAATAATCTTAAATATGCACATTTATTGTAATTACATACTAAATAGCAATACATGCAACTTGCAATACATCCGTGATGATGTATATGGAACTAGATAATCTGATATTTTGTGGTTCTCCACATATTTATGAGTTTTTCGTGTTCCTATAATTAAATTTCTTTTCATTTTTGTAAATTCTTTATTTTCTTTTTTTCTCATTTCTTCTATGTTATTATGATTTTCAATTTCAAACTTTGGTACGTCACTATATTTTTGCATTAATTCTTTTCCCAACTCGTAATTTGTTATATTCTTTTCATAATATATACTATCTGGTTTAAACATAAATCAAATATCCTCCATTTAATCGAATTTTCTCTTAAATAATTTCTCCAAAATTATTTAATTTATGTTTTTTTATTATAAATATAATATGTATTGCATATACTATAAAAAATTAAATTATTGTTTTTTTACTGTATTTGTTAAATTTTGTTTTTGTTGTATTACAATTGATGTGAAACAAAAATAAAAATTAAATAGAAAAAGTGATTTAAATCATATATAATTGAGTT
>CANQSV010000033.1 GCA_947626605.1 uncultured Clostridia bacterium
TAGATTTAGATGAAGAAGAAAACGAAGAAGATGATGATGACTTACTAGATTTAGATGAAGAAGAAAACGAAGAAGATGATGATGACTTACTAGATTTAGATGAAGAAGAAAACGAAGAAGATAATGATGACTTACTAGATTTAGATGAAGAAGAAAACGAAGAAGATAATGATGACTTACTAGATTTAGATGAAGAAGAAAACAAAGAAGAAGATGATGACTTACTAGATTTAGATGAAGAAGAAAACAAAGAAGATGATGATTTACTAGATTTAGATAAAGAAGAAAACGAAGAAGAAGACGATGATTTACTAGATTTAGATGAAGAAGAAAATGAAGAAGAAGATGATGATTTACTAGATTTAGATGAAGAAGAAAATGAAGAAGAAGATGATGATTTACTAGATTTAGATGAAGAAGAAAGCAAAGAAGATGACGATGACCTACTAGCTCTAGATGAAGAAGAAAATGAAGAAGATGATGATAATGTTTTTGGCAGTAGTAAAAATAAATTAACAGAAAAAATTAATGATAAAACAAGAAATATTGTTATACAAGAAAATAATTCTAGAGAGATAAGTGTAGATGAAATTGATTTTTCTAATTTACTTACTCCAGATAAAAAACTAGCAGCATTTATAGGAACATCTAAAAATGGAACATCATTTTTAGTAAATAATATAGCTATGATTCTTGCAGATATGGGAGTTAAAACATCCATTTTAGACTTAACTAAAAATAAAAATTCATACTATATATTTACAAAAAATGAAGAAGATTTGAGGAAAGTAGCATATTCTTCTTTTGATAATTTAAAAAATGGAATAGCACAAGGAATAAGTGTAAATAGGAATCTAAGTGTATATACAGCTTTACCAGGAACAAATAATGACATAACAGATGTTAGTGCAATATTACCAACACTAATAAGAAGTTGTAGTGTAGTATTGCTAGACTGCGATTTTGATACACCAATTAATTATTTTGCTGCTGCCCAAGAAATATATTTAGTACAAAGTATGGATATATTAACAATACAACCTTTAACATATTTCCTAAAAGAATTAAAGAGTGTGGGAATAGATTTAGATAAAAAGGCGAGAATAATAATAAATAAAGAGCAAAAAGTAAAAAATTTAAGTAAAAATGCAATTATAGGAGGTTTATCTTCTTATAATGATCCAGCAATGTCTTACATGACTAAATTATTTGATAAAGATAAGATAATAAATTATTCTTTACCTTTAGATGTAACAACAGGTGCAAAGTACCTAGAAACATTAGTAACTTGTGAGCTTTCACTTTCTGGATATTCAAAAGGTTTTATAGAAGAATTAAGAAGAATTGCAATGGCAATATATTCATCTAAAAAGGGTGCACGTCCAAGAAAAATGGGAAGTATATATGATACAAATAGTAAATTTTCAAATAATATGAATTCTACACTAGATGAAATGAAAAGAAAATATTAAAGTTCAACTGATTGGGGTGAAATAACGTGACAAACATATTGATGTTATTATTCGTAGTAGTATTGGTAGTTGTAGTAGTAGCTTTAGTAATATATAATATGTGGATTAATAAGAAACTAAAAGATTTTAGAAATTTAAATGATAAAATAACTGGATTAAATGTTTTACAAGATTTTATGAGTACTATTAGCGAATATTCAACAGTAGATGATAAAATTCAAAAAATAAATGATATATTAATAGAAAATTATGATATAAAATATTCAACAATAGTTGTATTTAATGGAACTGAATATACAATTAAAGCATCCAATGTAGAAGAAAAACACTGGGAGACTTTAAAAAATTTACATGAAGAAGAAATCTTTGCGGATAGCATATCAACTGCAATGCCTAAATATGTTACAGTAAATAATGAAGGGGAACGCTTGCCATATCAAAAAATGGAATTTGGAAGGGCAAAGTCAGCAATATTTTTCCCTTTGTATATAGATAATGTTTATATTGGATATTGGATTATCGAAAGTGGAATAATATCTGCTTTCGATGATATGGATACAACTATATTAGAAGTAGTAAAGGATAATATTATATCGGTATTAAAAACAGTTGAATATCAAAACGTTATAGAAAATATAGTTAGAGTTGATAAATTTTCAAATTTGTATACTGCAGAATATCTATATGGAAAAGGTAAAGAAATAATTGATAAATATATCACATCAACAGTTGCAATGTTTAAAATTATAAATATTGAAGAAATTAATGATAAATATGGTCGAAAAGAAGGAAATGAAATTATTAGTAAAATTAGTGATAGAATAAAAGAAAATATATCAGCACAATATATATTTGTAAGGTATATGGGACCAAAATTTGTAATAGTATTTTCTGGAATTGATTTAGAAGGTGTTGTAAATTTTGTAGATGAACTAAAAGAACAAGTTGAAAAAGAAGCTATAAAATATGAAACAAAGCGAAAAGACGGAAAAACAAGAGTTATAAATATAAAGCCTAAATTGAACTTTGCAATTTCTACATACTATAAAGGTACAGCTTTAGAGAATGTTACTAAAAAACTAGAGGAATACTTAGATTCAGCTGATGCTAATGAGAGTGACATAAATAATATATAAAGGGGTGATTTGCAATGGACATGGATAAAACTATGAATTTTAGAGTTGAGCATGACAAAAATATAAAGGCAAGAGAAATATTAAAAAAAGTCTATCAAGCTTTAGTAGAAAAAGGATATAACCCAATAAATCAAATTGTAGGATATATATTATCTGGAGATCCAACGTATATAACAAGTCATAATGATGCAAGAAATTTAATAAGACAAATAGAAAGAGATGAATTGTTAGAAAAAATGGTAAAAAATTATATAGGATTAGATGATTAATATGAGAATATTAGCAATTGATTATGGCGATAGTAGAGTTGGTATTGCGATAACAGACCCTTTAAACATAACTGCACAAGGATTAGAAACAATACATTCAAATGGAAATGATAAAGTGGTTTTAAAAAGATTAGAAGAAATTTTTTCTGAATATGAAATAGATACAATTGTTATTGGAAATCCTGTAAATATGGATGGTACAGAATCTACTAGAGTAGAAATTACAAATAAATTTATTGAAAAATTAAAATGTAAATTTGGAAAAATAAAAATTTATAAAATAGATGAAAGATTAACAACAGTGGCAGCACATAAAACAATGAATTTTTTAGATGTGAATAAGCATAAAAAAAGAGGAATAGTGGATACAATTTCTGCACAATATATATTAGAAATGTATTTAAATCGTCCTAAATAGAAAGATTTTAAAATTGTAAATATTACAATTAACTATAAAAATTTGAAAGGAGCAAATAAAAATGGATAACGAGAATTTAGATAATAACGAGGAAGAGCTAGATAACATAATTATTTTGAATGATGAAGAAGGGAAAGAAGTTAAATTCGAATTCTTAGATTTAGTTGAATTAGATAATGAAGAGTACATTATATTATTGCCAGCCGAAGAAGCAGAAGAGGAAGATGAAGGAGAAGTAGTAATATTAAAAATAGAAGATTCTGAAGATAGTGATGAGGAATCATATGTAAGTGTTGATGATGAAGAAACACTAAACAAAGTATTTGAAATTTTCAAAGAAAAATTCAAAGATGAATTTGATTTCGTAGATGGTGATGAAGATTAATAAATAAAGGAAAAAATGACAGTACATAGACATAGGTATTGTCATTTTTTATATAGTAGGAATTTTCGTTTTTTCTTTTTTTCTATTGTTTATAAAATTAAATTAATATATAATTATATAAAATTGTGATAAAAAACTTAATAAGCAATTATACTATAGAAAAAGGAGTTGAAAATATGACAAGTATAAAAGTAAACTTTGAAAATACAAATATTTCATTAAAAGATATAATGGAATATCAAGAAAAAGTAGGAAAAATTCATGATGAATTGCATTCAAAAACAGATGATGAAAAGGAATTTTTAGGTTGGTTGAAACTTCCAACTAATTATGATAAAGAAGAATTTGTAAGAATAAAAAAATCAGCGGAGAAGATAAAAAAAGATTCCTCAATATTATTAGTTATAGGAATAGGGGGCTCATATTTAGGAGCAAGAGCTGTTATAGAAGCTTTAACACATTCTTTTAATAATATGAGAACAGGAAAAGGAACAAGAGTATTATATGCAGGAAATAATTTAAGTCCTAATTATATTACAGATTTGTTAGATTTACTTCAAGACGAGGATATCTCAATTAATGTAATTTCTAAATCAGGAACTACAACAGAGCCTGCAATAGCTTTTAGAATTTTTAGAGAATTTTTAGAGAATAAATATGGTGCAGAAGAGGCAAGAAAAAGAATATATGTAACAACAGATAAAGAAAAAGGAGCATTAAAGAAATTGGCTACAGATGAAGGGTATGAAACATTTGTAGTTCCGGATAATGTTGGAGGAAGATATTCAGTGCTTACAGCAGTAGGACTTTTACCAATAGCAGTAGCAGGGTGCGATATAGATAAACTTATGAAAGGAGCAGCAATTGCTCAAGATAAATATGATGATAAGAATTTAAAATATAATGATTGTTATAAATATGCTGTAGCAAGAAATATATTATATAATCAAGAAAAAAATATAGAAATACTAGTCAATTACGAACCAAAACTTCATTATTTTACAGAATGGTGGAAACAATTATATGGTGAAAGTGAAGGAAAAAATTTAAAGGGAATATTTCCAGCAGGTGTAGACTTTACAACAGATTTACATTCAATGGGACAATATATACAAGATGGTAGAAGAAATCTCTTCGAAACAGTTGTAAATATTGAAAATCCAAATAGTAATATAACAATGAAAGAAGATAATGACAATTTGGATGGACTAAATTATTTAGCAGGAAAAACTTTGGACTATGTAAACAAAAAAGCTATGGAAGGAACAATACAAGCACATGTTTCAGGAGAAGTTCCAAACATTGTTATAAATGTAGACCGCTTAGATGAGGAATCAATTGGTCATTTAATATACTTTTTTGAACTTGCATGTGCAATGTCAGGAAATATTTTAGGAGTAAATCCATTTAATCAACCAGGAGTTGAAGAATATAAAAAGAATATGTTTAGATTACTAGAAAAACCAGGATATTAATATATAATTAAAAGCGAAGAATAATCATAATAATAAGATTATTCTTCTTACTTTTTTATTGAAAATGAAATATATAGTGATATAATAACTGCATAAAATACTTATATAATTATATGGTATTAGAAATGCCTATTTAATAGGAGGAATTATTATGATTAAATTTACTAAAATGCATGGGTTAGGAAATGATTATGTTTATATTGATACTACTTCAAAAACTGGACAAAAGATTGAAGATGCATCAGCTTTAGCCAAGTTTGTAAGTGATAGACACTTTGGCATAGGTTCAGATGGATTAATTCTTATATGTGATAGTGAATTAGCAGATTTTAAAATGAGAATGTTTAACTATGATGGTAGTGAAGCTGAGATGTGTGGAAATGGTATTAGATGTGTTGGAAAATTTGTTTACGATAAAGGATTAACACAAAAAGAAGAAGTTACAATAGAAACTTTGGCAGGAATAAAAATATTAAAGTTAAATATTGAAAATGGGAAAGTGTCAACTGTAAGAGTAGATATGGGAGAGCCAATTTTAGCTCCAGAAAAAATACCAGTAATATCAGAAGAAGATATTGTTAAAAACTTGAAGATAACAGCTTTAGATAGAGAATTTAAATTTACATGTGTATCTATGGGAAATCCACATGCAATAACAATAGTAGATAATGTGAAAGATTTTAACTTAGAAAAATACGGACCTGTTTTAGAATGTGATAAACATTTTCCTAAAAGAGCTAATATAGAATTTATAGAACTAGTAGATAAAAATAAAATTAAAATGAGAGTTTGGGAAAGAGGAGCAGGAGAAACATTAGCTTGTGGAACAGGAGCTTGTGCATCTGCAGTTGCATGTAATATAAATGGATATATTGAAAAGCAAACAACAGTAGAATTGCTAGGCGGAGACTTGCAAATAGAATGGAATAATGATAACCATATATACATGACAGGACCAGCAACTACAGTATTTGAGGGAAACATAGAATATTAATAAGAGATTAAAATTAAAAATTGTATAGGAAACAATATTTCTCAATGCAATACATGAAAGGATGGTATATATTATGATTAATATAAATGAAAATTTTTTAAATTTACAAGATAGTTACTTATTTTCAACAATAGCAAAAAAAGTAAGTGAATATCAACAAAAGAATCCAGATAAAAAAATTATAAAATTAGGAATAGGAGATGTTACTTTACCTGTTGTTGATGAAGTAAGAACTGCAATGAAACAAGCTGTTGATGAAATGGGAAAAAAAGAAACTTTTAAAGGTTATGGACCAGAACAAGGTTATGATTTTCTAAGAGAAAAGATTGTAGAGTGTGAATATAAAAATAGAGGTATAACAATTGAAAAAGATGAAATATTTGTATCAGATGGAGCAAAATGTGATACAGGAAATATAGGAGATATATTTTCAGCAGAAAATAGAGTAGCAATAACAGATCCAGTATATCCAGTATATTTAGATACAAATGTTATGGCTGGAAGAAGTGGGTTATATAAAGAATCAGATGGAAAATACTCTAATATTGTATATATGCCATGTACAGCAGAAAATAATTTTGAACCAGAGTTACCATCAGAAAAAGTAGATATAATTTACTTATGCTTTCCAAACAATCCAACAGGTACAGTACTAAATAAAAATCAGTTAAAAAAATGGGTAGATTATGCAAAAGAAAATAAATCAATTATTTTATATGATGCAGCATATGAAGCTTTTATAACTGAAAATGAAATTCCACACAGTATATATGAAATAGAAGGAGCAAAAGAAGTTGCAATAGAATTCAAGAGCTATTCAAAAACAGCAGGATTTACAGGAATAAGGTGCGGATACGTAGTAGTTCCTAAGGAGTTAAAAGGATATACAAAACAAGGAGAAGAAGTATCAATAAATAAATTATGGAATAGAAGACAATGCACTAAATTTAATGGAGTATCTTACATAACACAAAAAGGTGCAGAAGCAATTTATTCAGAAGAAGGACAAAAACAAATAAAAGAAAATATACAATATTATTTAAAAAACGCAAAAATAATTGTTGAAGGATTGAATTCAATAGGATTAAAAACATATGGAGGAGTAAATGCACCATATGTTTGGCTCAAATTACCAGAGGGAGTAAAATCATGGGAGTTCTTTGATAAATTATTAGAAGAAGTAGGTGTAGTAGGTACTCCAGGAGTTGGATTTGGACCAAGTGGAGAAGGATATTTTAGATTAACTGCATTTGGAAATAGAGAAAATACAATAGAGGCAATAGAAAGAATAAAGAAATGGGATTTTTCTAAAAAATAGAGATGTTAAATTATACTGTATTAGAAATGTAGAGTATGTAGGGGTCGGCGTCCTCGACGACCCGCACATACAAGAAGCAAAAAAATGTTAAATACTAAAAGACCATGTAATATAATATCTAAAAATGCTATTTATCTTAACTGCTTGAAAAATAAAGAAAATAGTGATAAAATAATGTGCAACAGTTATGTAATAATGGAGGATAAAATCATTATAAAAGGGGAGATAAAAATTAAATGATTAATGAAGAAAAAATTATTGTTATGGATTTTGGAGGACAATATAATCAATTAATCGCAAGAAGAGTTAGAGAAAACAATATATACTGTGAAATAGTATCATATGATACACCAATCGAAAAATTAAAAGAAATGAAGCCTACAGGAATAATTTTTACAGGGGGACCAGATGTAGTATATCAAAAAGATGCTCCTATATGTGATAAACAAGTATTAGAATTAGGAATTCCAGTATTAGGTATTTGTTATGGAGCTCAATTAATAGCTTACTTAAAAGATGGACTTGTTGAAAAAGCAAGTACAAGAGAATATGGAAGAACAGAAATAGAATATAATACAGAGTCTTTATTATTTAAAGATATGCAAGCAAAAAGCATTTGTTGGATGAGTCATACATATCAAATAACTAAATTACCAGAAGGATTCAAAGGAATTGCAAGTACAGAAAATTGTAAAATTGCAGCAATGGAATCAGAAAATGAAAAATTGTATGCGGTTCAATTTCATCCAGAAGTTTTACATACAGAACAAGGAACAAAGATTTTATCAAACTTCCTTTTCAATGTATGTAAATGTGAAGGCAACTGGAAGATGGATACTTTCTTTGAAAAGGCAGTAAAAGAAATAAGAGAAGAAGTAAAAGATGGAAAAGTTCTATGTGCTCTTTCAGGAGGAGTAGATTCATCTGTTGCAGCAGTATTATTATCAAAGGCTATAGGAAAACAATTAACTTGTGTTTTTGTAGATCATGGACTTCTTAGAAAAAATGAAGGCGACGAGGTAGAAGCAGTTTTTGGAAATAATGGTTTATATGATTTAAACTTTATTAGAATAAATGCAAAAGACAGATTTTATGAAAAGCTAAAAGGTGTAGAAGAGCCAGAAGCAAAAAGAAAAATAATAGGTGAAGAATTTATTCGTGTATTTGAAGATGTTTCAAAAGAAATAGGAGCAGTAGATTACTTAGTACAAGGAACAATATATCCAGATGTAATTGAAAGTGGATTAGCAAAATCAGCAGTTATAAAAAGTCATCACAATGTAGGGGGATTACCTAGTGTTGTTAACTTCAAAAAAATTATAGAGCCACTACGTTTATTATTCAAAGATGAAGTAAGAAAGCTAGGTTTGGAAATGGGCTTACCAGACAATTTAGTATATAGACAACCATTCCCCGGACCAGGACTTGCAATTAGAATAATAGGAGATATAACAGAAGAGAAAGTAAAAATAGTTCAAGATGCAGATTTTATATTTAGAGAAGAGATTGCAAAAGCAGGATTAGATAAAGAAATAAATCAATATTTTGCAGCCTTAACTAATATGCGTTCAGTAGGATGCATGGGAGATGAAAGAACATACGACTATGCAGTAGCATTAAGAGCCGTTACAACAACAGACTTTATGACAGCAGAAGTTGCAAGAATACCACATGAAGTTATAGAAAAAGTAGCAAATAGAATAGTAAATGAAGTAAATGGAGTAAGTAGAGTATTGTTCGATTATACAACTAAACCACCAGCAACAATAGAATTCGAATAAAATATAAAAAAATAATAAAAACTCTTGACAAAGAATGTAGGATAGTTTATAATCTATACTTGTCAGGAGAAATGCAGGTGTAGTTCAATGGTAGAACCCCAGCCTTCCAAGCTGGCTACGTGGGTTCGATTCCCACTACCTGCTCCATGCAACAAGGGACCACTGACATTGAGAGATGTTAGTGGTTTTCTCTTTAATATATATTATAAGCGCCCTTAGCTCAGTTGGTCAGAGCAACCGGCTCATAACCGGTTGGTCCTAGGTTCGAATCCTAGAGGGCGCACCATTTACGTATATGGGTAGGTGGCCGAGTGGTTAAAGGCGGCAGACTGTAAATCTGTTCTCATTTGAGTACGATGGTTCGAATCCATCCCTGCCCACCAATTTGTACAAATAAGAACAAAAACGTTTATTATTTTGTTGGGGGGGTGCAGTATCAGCTAAACTGCCTATAAACAATAATGAATGATGAGCTATCAGAGATGATAGCTTTTTTGTTATTTAAGTAAAATATTATTAGGGTAAATAATAAAATGTTTGATAAGTAACACGACAAAAGTGCAATTTTATTATATAGTAAATTAAGTAATATTTGGAAAATAATTGAATTTATAGCAAATTTATGATATGAATAAGAAAAATATTATTACGATACAGACATTGCAAAACATTTATGTCTTGCATACCTGTATGGTCGATGGAACAATATAATTTTGATAAGAACGGAAAGAAAAACTATATTGGTGGTGCAACCTTTATAGAAATATATGAGGAATTTATGAAGAATAAGAAGATATAAAGAATAAGAAGATATATTTATATAATGATATTCCAGAAGGAATGCTTTATGATGAAATATCAGGCTTAGTAATACATGAGGATTTGAGTTTAGTAAATTAAGTTCAAGAGGAGATGATGATTATATTATGGCAGATATAATAAAACAAAATAATGAAGTTTTTGGAAATTATTATAATAGAATAAACGCATTGATTTTAAAGACAAAACAAAATGTTGTTAAAAATATAAATTATGAAATGGTAGAATTATATTATGCCATAGGCTCTACGATTAATGAATTAATTGAAGAATATCATTTAGAAGCTTCTCAAAATAAAATATTAAAATCTTTTTCAGAAAAGTTAACACGAGAATTTGGAGAAGGTTATAGTGTGCCTAACTTAAAATTAATGAAAAAATTTTATTTAACTTATAAAGGTGGTTACACACTGTGTAACCAATTAAGCTGGAGTCATAATCGTTTAATAATGAATATAGATAATGAGGCTAAAAGAAATTTTTATTTAGAAGAAACAATAAAATCTAACTGGAGCGTCAGACAATTAGAAAGACAAATAAATAGTTTTTACTATGAAAGACTTTTATCAACAAGTGAAGAACATAAGGAAGAAGTAAAAAA
>CANQSV010000034.1 GCA_947626605.1 uncultured Clostridia bacterium
TTCGAACCCACGGTAGGCTACAAACCTACGCCAATTTTCAAGACTGGTGCCATAAACCAACTCGACCACCTCTCCTTATGCGGTCAACGCATATATATTATCATAAAGCTAATATTCTGTCAAGTCAAAGTTAATTATTTTATTGTAACTTCTTTATTTCCTTCAACTATTTTTCCTATAACATAGGCTTGTTCTCCATTTTCTTTTAATATTTCTATTGTTTTTTCTATATCTTTGTTATCAACAATTAAAGCCATTCCTATTCCCATATTAAAAGTATTATACATATCTCTTTCTGGTATATTTCCTTTTTCCATAATCATTTTGAAAATTGGAAGAACTGGATAAGATTCTTTATTTATTTCAATTGATACACCATCTTTTAGCATTCTAGGTAAGTTCTCATAGAATCCACCACCTGTAACATGAGATATACCTTTTACTTCGACTTGTTCTAACACTTTCATTACTGGTTTTACATATATTTTTGTTGGAGTAAGCAAACATTCTCCTAAAGTCATTCCTAATTCTTCTTTATATTCATTTAAATTTTCTTTATTTACATCAAATATTTTTCTAACTAATGAAAATCCATTTGAATGAACTCCTGAGGAAGCAATTCCTATTATTGCATCTCCAACATTAATTTTGTTTGGATCTATTATTTTTTCTTTATCTACTATTCCTACACTAAAACCTGCTAAATCGTATTCATCTTCTGGATAAAAACCTGGCATTTCTGCTGTTTCTCCTCCAACTAATGCACACCCAGCTTTTTTACAGCCATCTGTAACACCTTTAACTATTGTTGCAACAACCTCTGGAACATTTTTACCTAAAGCTAAATAATCTAAGAAAAACATTGGTGTTGCACCACAACAAATTATATCATTTACACACATAGCAACACAGTCTTGACCAATTGTATCATGTTTATTTAATAAGAATGCTAATTTTAATTTTGTTCCAACACCATCAGTTCCAGATACTAATACTGGTTCTTTCATTCCTGTTAAATTTGGAGCAAATAAACCTCCAAATCCTCCTAAATCTGATATTACAGATTTATTGTAAGTTTCTTGTACACTTTTTTTGATTAACTCCACTGATTTGTATCCTGCTGTTACATCAACACCCGCTTCTTTGTAACTTTCACTAAAACTTTTTTCCATTATTTTATCTCCTTAATTAAATTTGCTTCTATAATACTACATTTTTAGTATTTTTTCAACTCTTTTTATTTTATAATTTTATTCAGATTCTTCAATTTTTAATAAAATTTTTTATGATTTTTTTTGCGAGAAAAATGCATTCAAACTATTGGTATTACAATGAAATCTCTTAATAAAAAATTTTTCTTTTTATACACAAAAAAAAGTTACATTTAAGTGTAACTTTTTTTGTATAATTAATTATTGTGTATTGCATTATTTAATTCGTCCCTCATTCTTATTGCTTCTGCTCTTGTTGCTTCTGCGAATTGCTCTTCAGTATATTTGTCCTTCCATCTATCTGATTTATATGCACACATCAAACTTCTTGATGCATTTACAATTCCTCCTATACCATTTTTGTCAAATCCTAATGCTATATCTTCTGCTTTTCCTCCTTGTGCTCCATAACCTGGTATTAAGAAAAATCCAGCTGGCATTATTTTTCTCAAGTCTTCTATTTGTTTTGGATATGTTGCACCAACTACAGCAGAAACTGCACTATATCCATATCTTCCTATAGAATCTTTTCCCCATTCATTTACTAAATCTGCTACAGTTTCATATATTGTCTTTCCATTTTCTAATTTTAAATCTTGAAGATCTCCAGATGATTTATTTGATGTTTTTACTAATACAAACATTCCCTTACCATATTTTTTACAATCATCTATAAAAGGTTTTATAGAATCAATTCCCATATATGGATTTAAAGTAACAAAATCTACATCATATATTGAATATTCTATTTCACCTATTGGTGTTTTACCTATAAAAGCATTTGAATAACCTTGTGCAGTTGTTCCTATGTCTCCTCTTTTTATATCTGCAATAACATACATACCCTTTTCTTTAGCATATTTGCACGTTTCATTAAATGTTCTAATTCCCTCTAGTCCAAACATTTCGTAAAATGCTATTTGTGGCTTTACTGCTGGAATTATATCATATGTAGCATCTATTAAACTTTTGTTAAATTCAAATATTGCATCACATGCTCCTGAAATATTTTCAGCATACTTCTCTTTAATGCACTTTGGTATCATATCATATCTTGGATCTAGTCCTATTACAGTAGGATTGTTCATTGCTTTTATTTTATCTATTAATTTATCTATTGCATTTTCCATTTTCTATTTTCCTTCCTTATATTATTTATTTTGATTCATATACTACATTTCCATTAACTATTGTATATGCTACTCTTCCCTTTAATTTTTTACCAATAAATGGTGTATTTTTAGATTTTGATACTATATCTTCTTTTTTATATTCATATTCAACATTTGGATCAAATATTGTTAAGTCTGCAATTGCTCCTTCTTTTATTTCTCCTCTATCTATTCCAAGTATTTTGGCTGGATTATATGATGTTAATCTTACTACATCAAAATATGTAAGTTCTCCTTTATCAACAAGGTTTGTTATTGTTGCTGCTAAAGCTGTTTCAAATCCAATTATTCCATTTGGTGCTTTTGATAATTCTCTTTGTTTTTCTTCTTCTGAATGTGGTGCATGATCTGTAATTATCGCATCTATAGTTCCATCTTTTAATGCATTTATTATTGCTCTTCTATCCTTTTCTTCTCTTAATGGTGGATTCATTTTTGCATTCGCACCAGATTTTAAAACTTCATCTACTGTAAAACTATAATAGTGTGGACATGTTTCACAAGTTATTTTTACTCCTCTTTTTTTCGCATCTCTTACCATATTTACAGTAGTATTAGTACTTATATGGCATATATGCGCATGAACATTATTTGTTTCAGCTATTACTATTTCTCTTGCAGCCATTATTTCCTCTGCTTCTGGTAAAACACCTTTTACACCTAATTTATCTGCAACTTCACCGGCATTTATTGCACCTGCTGCTACTGATACTTCTTCACAATGTGATGCTACAAAACTTCCAATTTGATCAGCTTTAATTATTGCTTCTCTCATCAATCTTGCATTTTTTACTGGTATTCCATCATCAGAGAAGGCTACTGCACCTGCTTTTCTTTGTTCTTCGAAATTAACTAATTCTTCTCCTTTTTCACCATAAGATACACTTGAATATGGTAAAATATTGCAAAGATTAACTTTTTTCCCTTTTTCTATTATTTGTTGCAAAATAAAAGCACTATCAGGGGTTGGATTTGTATTTGGCATAGGACAAATAGTAGTAAATCCACCCTTAACAGCACTTTTGGCACCAGTTTCTATTGTTTCTTTATATTCAAATCCTGGTTCTCTTAAATGACAATGCATATCTATCATTCCAGGTATAATAGATAATCCTTCGCAATTAATTATTTTTTCAGCATAATCTTCTATTTTTTCAGCTAATTTAATAATTTTATTATCTTCTATTAAGATATCCATCTTCTTATCTAACTTTGATGCATAGTCTATAACTCTTCCGTTTTTTAATAATAAAGTCATTTTTTAACCTCCTTGGTTTTTAGAAGATTTTACCATTTTTTTATTGATTTTTCAACATATAAATTATTTTTTTTATAATTTTTTTATTTGCTTTAACTCTTTTTTTCTAATTTGATTTCTACATTTTCTGTTTTATTTTTTCTTATTATATCCAACTTAACAATGTCTCCTGGTTTTTTTGTATACATATACTCTCTTAAATCATTAATACTTTTAATTTCATTACCATCTATATGTGTTATTATATCTTTTTCCTTAATTCCTGCTTTTTCTGCTGGACTATCATAAATAACTTGCACAACATAAAGCCCGTTATCTATTTTTAGAGTAGTATCTGTATATAATATTGCTTCTTTATCATATGCTAATATTCCTAAGTTTACTTGCTCAAATTCACCATTTTGAATTATAGTATTTATTATAGTTTTTGCCATATTAATAGGAATTGCAAACCCTATTCCCTCAGCAGATTCAATCTTTATTGAATTAATACCTATAACTTCTCCCTTCTCATTTATTAGTGGTCCTCCACTATTTCCTACATTGATTGGTGCATCGGTTTGAATTAGACCTTCCATATATGTTTTTTCTTTTTCATTGTCTATTTTTACTGTTCTATTTAATCCACTTATTATACCAGAAGTTACAGTTCTCTGAAATTCAAAACCAACTGGATTTCCTATTGCATATACATTTTCTCCTACTCTAATATTATTCGAATCCCCTAAAATGACACTTTCTAATCCTCTTGCGTCTATTTTTAAAATAGCTAAATCTATGTCCTCATCTGACCATAATACATTAGCTTTAAATTCTCTTCCATCATATAAAGTTATATAACATTTACTGTATTTATTTCCAACAATATGTTGATTTGTTAATATATATCCATCTTCAGATACTAATATTCCTGTTCCTAATTCTAATTCATCTGCTCCGCCTTGTAGATAAGCAGTAATTCCCTTACTCTGCAATTTTGAAATTCCAACAATACATCTTGTAACAATATCTATATTATCTACGATTTTATTTTTCTCGTCATTATTTTTCTCTTCCTCATTTATATTTTCGTCTATTTTAATTTCAGTTGCATTTGAATAATTTTTTATATCAATACTCATATATATGTTAATAATTAAACTAAGCAATGCAATGAGGAAAATTATAAATAAAATTTTGGTTATGTAATTTTTTCTCTTATTTTTATATCTCTTCATTATTCCTCCCCAAAAAGTATATATATTTATTCTTTCCATATAAATAATTTTTAAACACACTAAAAAAGTAACACATCTATTTTTTACTTTAGTATTGCTTTTATTCTACTTTCCTAATATAATGTGCTATAGTATTTGCAGAAAAGAGGTGTCTTAATGTTCAAAGACGATTCAAACTTAGTATCAAATAATTATAAAGTAATCGTTGTTGATAATGAAATTAATCTTTTTAATTCTTTATCTTCTTTTTCAGAAAAATCTGGATACACATTTACTAATGTATCTAACACATCTGAAGCCCTTGATTTAGTTTCGAAAGAACATTTTGATATGATGTTATTAGATTCTGTTAAAACATATGATTATAATGATAAACTTATTGAAAACATTAGAAAAATAAATAAAGAACTATATATTATTTTATTAACAAATAATACTGATTTCAGTACTTCATCTGCTAATTTCAATAAATTAGATATACAAGGTTGTTGCTATAAAAATAATACTACCAACACAATAATTCCTTTAGTAGAATCAGGAATGGATGCTATTTCACAAATGAAATTAATTAAAAGTTTAGATTCTAAGATTTCAAAAGCTCATACTTCTAATAATCAAGCCTATTTAGAAACAATTCAGGCTATAAGATTATCTGTTGAAGCAAAAGATGCTTATATTCAAGGTCATTCTGATAGAGTTTCTAAATATTCAATGTTATTGGGTAAATACTTAAACCTCTCAAATAAAGATTTAAAAATATTGGAAATTGGTGGACTTTTTCATGATATTGGAAAAATTGGTATTCCCAATTATATCTTACTCAAAACTTCTAAATTGACCAAAGATGAATATTCGCAAATAAAAAATCATCCATTAATTGGTGCTCATATATTATCAAACTCATCTAATTTTAAAGATATAATACCTATTGTAAAATATCATCATGAAAGATATGATGGTCTTGGTTATCCATGCAAATTAGAAGGTCGAAATATTCCTTTCTTAGCTCGAATCACTTCTATTTCAGATGCATTTGATGCTATGACCTCAAAAAGAATTTATAGAGATTCCCTTCCTTTTAATGTAGTAAAAAAGGAATTTCAAAAGAATAAAGGAACTCAATTTGACCCTGAACTTACAGATATTTTTCTAGATATACTAACTAATCACACTACAGAAATAGAACAAATAAAAAATCTTTACTCTATGAAAACTCAGAAATAAAATATCAGAAAAAAAAGGATAACTTTTTGCATAAGTTATCCTTTTTTTTTATTCGATTCCTAAATATTCATTATAAGTACATTCTCTATCTACTAATTTATCACTTTTTATTTCTATTATTCTATTTGCTACTGTTTGTGTTAATTGATGGTCATGAGATGTAAATAAAATTATTCCCGGGAATTTTTTCATCCCTTCATTTACAGATGTTATGCTTTCCATATCCAAATGATTTGTTGGCTCGTCAAAAACTAAAAAGTTTGCACCTGACAACATCATTTTAGAAAGAACGCATCTAACCTTTTCTCCTCCAGATAGTACATCTACATTTTTCAGAGCTTCTTCACCAGAAAATAACATTCTGCCTAAAAAACCTCTAACATATGTTTCATCTGGATCTTTTGAATATTGTCGTAGCCAATCAACTAAACTCATTTTATCTTTAAATAAATAATTATTATCTTTAGGGAAATAAGTTGATGTAATAGTTTGTCCCCAAATTAGTTCTCCAGAATCTGGTTCTAATTCACCTGCAATAATTTGAAATAAAACAGTTTTAGCATTTTCATTATCTGCTAGAAAAGCTATCTTATCTTCTCTCTTTACAGTAAAAGATATATTATCTAATATTTTTTCTCCATTTATAGTTTTAGAAATATTTTTTACTGTTAATACCTCTTTTCCTTGCTCTCTATCAGGTTTAAAGTCAACATACGGATATCTTCTACTAGATGGTTTAATTTCATCTAACTCTATTTTTTCTAAAGATTTCTTTCTGGAAGTTGCTTGTTTAGATTTAGATGCATTTGCACTAAATCTGGCAATAAATTCTTGTAACTCTTTTATTTTTTCTTCTTTCTTTTTATTTGCTTCTTTCATTTGTTTTAATGCTAATTGACTAGACTCATACCAGAAATCATAATTTCCTGGATAAACCTTTATTTTTCCAAAGTCCACATCAGCAATATGAGTACAAACCTTATTTAAAAAATATCTATCATGTGATACAACTATAACTGTATTTTCAAAATTAATAAGAAATTCTTGTAACCAGTTTATACTTTTTAAATCTAAGTCGTTTGTTGGCTCATCTAATAATAAAACATCTGGATTTCCAAATAAAGCTTGTGCTAAAAGTATTTTTACCTTTTCTTTTGCTTCTATTTCTTTCATATCTTTATAGTGATTTTCTGCACTAATTCCCAACTCATTTAAAAGCATTGCCGCATCAGATTCTGCATTCCACCCATCAAGTTCTGCAAATCTCTCTTCTAATTTTGCTGCTTTCATTCCATCTTCTTCTGAAAAATCTGGCTTAGCATATATTGCTTCTTTTTCTTTCATTATTTTGTATAGCTCATCATTTCCCATAATAACAGTATCAATTACTTTAAAATCCTCAAAAGCAAAGTGATCTTGTTTTAATACAGAAATTCTTTCTCCCTTTTCTAAAGAAACCTCTCCTTTACTTGGTTCAACCTCTCCAGATAAAACTTTCAAAAAAGTAGACTTTCCAGCACCATTAGCACCAATAATACCATAACAATTTCCTTTTCCAAATTTTATATTTACATCCTCGAATAAAACTCTTTTACCAAATCTTAGAGTTACCCCTATTGCATTTAACATTACTCTTCCTCCTACATTTATTTTGCTTTAAAATAGTTATATATTTATCTTTTTTTATATTCTTATCAAAATTTAGTTTTTTGCTTACATAAAAAAAGACTATAGACTCTCATAAAATCTATTATATTATAAAACTTTTATTAAGTCGCGTCAATACAAAGTATAGTTACATTCTATTATATTTAATATTATTTTAATTTTGAAAATTCGCTCCATGTAATTTTGTTTCAATCTTTAATATATTTTTTATGATTTTTTTATATAAATTATCTACTTTTTTATTAACAATTAATTATATTAAATTATTTTATTTAAAGTTAGCAGAATCTTAATTTAAAAGTTCAATATATTTTTTTATAATTTATTTATAAACAATTAAATTTATTTTTTCATTTTATTATTTTTAATTAATATAATATTCTAAATTATTATTTTAGAATTAATAATTTATCTTTATTATTTTTTATTAATTTATTTTTAGATTTTAAATTTATTTAATTTTTTTATTAATCTATTATTTTTATAATAAGTTTTATTAAAAATATTTTTATTTATTAATTTTATTTATACTTATTCTTTAATTAAAATTTATTTATATAATATTTTTATTAATTTCAATTTTTAAATTTTCCAATTTTATTTCATCATTTTTTATATATAATAATTTTTAATTATATATTTTTTCTTCCATTTTTTTCCATTCCAAATTTCATATTATAATTTTTTTCTTATTGCTTTTTATTTTTTAGCTTTAACTTTTTCAATTTCATTCTTTCAAAAAAATTACAAAATCTTTACTGTTTTTTTGCCACCAAACTCCGTCCCCACTGGTCAGAATTTTTTCTTATTATTGTCTTTATTGCAATATATATAATCAGAAGGTATCCGACTAACTTCTATTAACAATTTCTTATTGATGCACCCTAGCCGACTCTTTCCCC
The DNA here is from genome assembly GCA_947626605.1 of uncultured Clostridia bacterium. Taxonomy (GTDB): domain Bacteria; phylum Bacillota; class Clostridia; order TANB77; family CAG-508; genus CANPVP01. The sequence continues at coordinate 8,653 of CANQSV010000034.1, forward strand.
TTTTTCTTTTTTGCTTTTTCTAACTTTCAGAATAGGAATATCCATCAAAATAGTTTCTTCTTACTTTTATCTCTTTCATATAAAAAACTTTAAAAATTTTATAAAAAAAATTGATATTAAAGTATTGATATATCTATCTTTTCATTTGATTTTATTTTTTCAGATTTTATTTCTTATCTCCTCAATCAAAGAGATAAAAAAAGAAGTTCTTTTTATAAAAAACTTCCTTTAACTTTTTTCTAAATACATTATATTGTTTTTCCATCTTAAAATTTATACTTCTAAATTTTTTATAATTCATTTAATATTTACAAACTACTTTTCGTATTTTTCAACCTAATATTTTTTATGCAATTTTTATAAAACTTTGTGTTCAACTTCCTTACTTTTTTATAAAAATTTTTACTTAATCTTTCTTATTTTTAATTAACATAATTTTGTTTTGGTTGTTTTCTAACTTTCAAAATAAGATCAAAAAAATTTTTTTCTTACTACTTTTTTTTACAAAAATTTTTCATCATATTTTTTTGTTTTTAAATTTTTCTCATTTAATCACCTATAAAATTTTTTTATTTATTTTATATTTTTATTTTATTATTTTATAATTTTTAATTAATATCATTTTTTTAAATATTATTTCATCATTAATTTCTATTTAATTTATTTTTTTATAACTTATTCTTTTATAAATTTTTTATTTTTATAAATTACTTATTTTTTGAAAAATTTATTATTATTATAAATTATTTTAATTAACAATTAATTTAATAATTATATTATATTTTATTTTATTTTTCTTTATTTATTTTTTAGATTTTTAATTTATTTAATTAATTATTTTTTAACTTTTAATTAATATAATAATTTTATTAAATTTTGCTTTTTTTACTTTTCTAAAATTTATTTTATAATTTATACATATAATAATTTTTTATAATTTTCTTGTTTAATTAAATTATTTTTTTACTCTATTTATTCTTTAATCAATCTTTATTTCTTTAATTAAAAAAAATTACTTTCTAAATATATTTTATTTTTTATCAATTTCTTTTTTATATTAATTATTTTATTTAATCTTATCAAAATCTTAATTTAAAAATTCAATATATTTTTTTATAAATTATTTATTAACAATTAAATTTATTTTTTCTTTTTATTATTTTTAATTAATATAATATCCTAAATTATTATTTTAAAATTAATAATTTATCTTTATTATTTTTTATTAATTTATTTTTATATTTTAAATTTGTTTAATTTTTTTATTAATCTATTATTTTTATAATAAGTTTTATTCAAAATTATTTTTATTTATTAATTTTATTTATACTTATTCTTTAATTAAAATTTATTTATATAATATTTTTATTAATTTCAATTTTTAAATTTACCAATTTTATTTCATCATTTTTTATATATAATATTTTTTAATCACTTGTATTTTTTTCTTCCACTTTTTTCCATTCCAAATTTCATATTATAATTTTTTTCTTATTGCTTTTTATTTTTTAGCTTTAACTTGTTCAATTTCATTCTTTCAAAAAAATTACAAAATCTTTACTGTTTTTTTGCCACCAAACTCCGTCCCCACTGGTTAGACTTTCTTCTTATTATTGTCTTTAATGCAATATATATAATCAGAAGTTATCCGACTAACTTCTATTAACAATTTCTTATTGATGCACCCTAGCCGACTCTTTCTCCTTTTTCTTTTTTGCTTTTTCTAACTTTCAGAATAGGAATATCCATCAAAATAGTTTCTTCTTACTTTTATCTCTT
>CANQSV010000035.1 GCA_947626605.1 uncultured Clostridia bacterium
GGCAAAAGCCTATTCAATGAGATGACTCGTGTACAGATGCCTGCACTTGTTCATCTGACAAGGCTCGGATATACATACTATGGTCGAATTTTCGAGGATATGGCTGGAACAGTCTATGATCCCGATACAAATATATTGAAAGATGTCTTTTTAACTCAGTTTAAGAAGCTGAATCCCGAACATGAGGGCGAAGCTGAACAAGTCCTGAAAACCATTATTCAGGAACTTAGCTTTGACGATCTCGGCAAGAGCTTTTATTCTCGCCTGAAATCAACCTCTCCTATCCGGCTGATAGATTTTGAAAATCCCCGTAACAACGTGTTCCATTGTACGGCGGAGTTCACTTGCAAGAATGGTCAAGATGAGTTTCGCCCCGATATTACGCTCTTTGTGAACGGTTTGCCGTTAGTGTTTATTGAGGTCAAGAAGCCCAATAATCACGGCGGTATGGTCGCTGAAAGTGAACGTATGAACAGAAAGCGTTTCCCTAACAAGAAATTCCGTAGATTTATCAATATCACTCAGCTTATGATCTTCTCCAATAACATGGAGTATGATGCCGAGGGCGGTATTGTGCCTATTCAGGGTGCGTTTTACTGTACGGCAGCTAAACAGAGTGCGCCGTTTAACTGTTTCCGTGAAGAAAACCCTCTGAATGAAGATGTAGCACCATTCATCAAAGAATACCCATATAGGGCTATTGATGCAGAAGTCGAGAAAAAGATACTGAAAGACTTTAATAATCAGGTTATCCATACTTCTCCCGAATACCAGACAAATCTGAATGTCAATACCCCTACGAACCGTATCATCACTTCTATGTGTTCCCCTGAGCGACTGCTGTTCATTCTCAAATACGGTATTGCTTATGTGAATATGGAGCGTGAGGTTGACGGTAAGATCGAAACAGTCAATCAGAAACACATTATGCGTTATCAGCAGATGTTCGCCGCCTTTGCTATCCGTGAAAAGCTGTCTGAGGGAGTTAAGTCCGGCGTGGTATGGCATACACAAGGCAGCGGTAAAACCGCACTATCGTACTATCTTAGCTATATTCTTTCCGATTACTTTGCTCAGAACAATAAAGTAGCAAAGTTCTATTTCATCGTTGACCGCCTTGATCTGCTTGAACAGGCTTCGCAGGAATTTGAAGCCCGTGGGCTTGTGGTAAAGACTGCAAATAGCCGTGCAGAGCTTATGGAGCAGTTCCGCAATAATCAAGCCCAGGAGGGCAACAGCGGACAGCAAGAGATCACGGTTGTCAATATCCAGCGTTTTGCTGAGGATAAGGAAAGAGTAACTCTGCCGTCCTATGCTACGAATTTACAGCGTATCTTCATCATTGATGAAGCACACAGAGGATATAATCCCAAAGGCAGTTTCCTTGCTAACCTTTTCGATGCCGACGAAAACTCTATTAAGATTGCATTGACAGGTACTCCGCTGTTAGCGGACGAGCGTGAGTCGTGGAAGGTGTTCGGTAACTATCTGCATACCTATTACTACGATAAATCTATTCAGGACGGCTATACCCTCAAAATTATCCGTGAGGATATAGAAACGATGTACAAAGAACGGCTCTCTGCTATCTATGAGAAGCTCGAAACGCTTGTACAGAAAAAAGATATTAAGCGCGACCAGATTATTGAACATGATTCCTATGTCAAGGAGCTTACAAGATATATCATCAGTGATTTGAAGCGTTTCCGTACCATTCAGGGCGATGATACGCTCGGCGGTATGGTTATCTGCGAAACAAGTGAACAGGCACGAAAGATATATGCTTTCTTTGACGAGGTACAGCGTGAGCTGAATGCCGATTCCTCACAACCCTCGCACTTCAAGGCAGGATTGATACTGCACGATAGTGATGATAAGGACACCAGAAAGCAGATCGTCAAAGATTTCAAGAAGAATATGACCATTGACATACTGATCGTTTTCAATATGCTCCTGACCGGATTTGATGCTCCTCGGCTGAAAAGGCTGTATTTCGGCAGAAAGCTGAAAGACCATAATCTTTTGCAGGCTATCACCCGTGTAAACAGACCATACAAGGACAATAAGTATGGATATATTATAGATTTTGCCGATATTAAGAGCAATTTCGAGCAGACCAATGAAGCGTACCTGAAAGAGCTGAATAGGTTCAATGATCCTAATGAAGTAGGCGCAGGCAACGCTACTGATACTTTCACTCAGGTCATAGAGGATAAAGACGCTCTTGTTCAGCAGATGCGTGAGGTAAGGCAAGTCCTCTTTGACTATACAACAGATAATGTTGAGGAATTCAGTTCCGAAATATCTACGATTGAGGACAAGCAGGAGCTTATCAAGCTGAAAAAAGTGCTTATCGCTGCCCGTGACTGCTGTAACGTAGTCCGCACCTTTGGCGATGATGAGCTGAAACAAGCCTTTGCAAAGCTCGAAATCACAAGACTTCCCGAAATGATACGAGAAGTTCAGCGACAGATCGACACGATAAATCAAAAAGAAGCCTTTGACAGCGATGACTCCACAAGACAGCTTATCAATGAAGCAATGCAGGACATTACCTTTAATTTCTCAAAGATCGGTGATGAGGAATTGCAAATGGGCTTCATGAGTAAAGAGGAGTTCCACGAAAAATGGCGCAGGACGATACAGTCCTTTACGGAGAATATAGACCAGGACGATCCCGAATTTATCTCCATAAGAGAAGCGTTTATGCAGAGATTCAAGGAGTTCGGCTTCGCTGCCGATACCGTCCATGAGTTCACGGAACGTTCAAAGGCATTAGATGAAGTCCTCAAAAAGCTGGCAGAGCTTCAGAAACGGAATAAGGCTCTTATGCGTAAATATAGTGGTGATCCAAAATTCGCAAGAGTGCATAAGAGGATAAGAGAAGAAAATGCTCAAAGAAAGGCAAAAGGACTTTCCCCCATAATCGGAGAGTTTGACGAGTCGATCATGGAAGTCCTCAGAGCTATCAAAGCGGACGTTGACCAAAAGGTATTTGACCGTAATGATATTCTCAAAAAAGACGCTTATTTTGAGCAGACTGTAATGTCACAAATTAAGCACGGTATGGATACATTGGGTATTAGAGGGACCAGAGAGGACAGAGTGTTTATTCAGACAAGAATTTCCTCTCAGTATCTTAGCCAGTACAATGCGACATACCCCTCAGCTTAATGATTAGGAGTAGTAAACAATGGATTTGCAGATAAAAGAAAAAACAATATCACTTATCGACTCACTGAAATCAACTTGCCAGACCTATGGTATGGGAAATGATGGTAATGAGTATAAAATCATCACTCAGGTGTTCCTGTATAAGTATCTGAATGATAAGTTTGGCTATGAGATCAAGAAACTCGATGAGCGTATCGCTAAGGCTGAAAAGTGGGAAATCGCTTATTCGGAGCTTTCGGAGGATGAACGTGAGGACTTGTTCGACACGATGAATCCCGATATTCCTCGGCTTAATCCCGAACACCTTATCTCGCACCTGTGGAATCAGCAGGCAAAGGGCGATTTTGACCTTATCTTCGACCAGACGATGATCGACATAGCAGATAAGAATATAGATATATTCTCCACTCAGACCACTCAGAACACCAAAATTCCGCTGTTTGAACGGCTCACTCAATACGTTACCGATGAAGCTCAGAGAGCGCCTTTCGCCCGTGCGTTGGTGGACAAGCTCGTAAACTTCTCCTTTGAGGAAACATTCTCGGAGCATTATGACTTCTTTGCCGCTATCTTTGAGTATCTTATCAAGGATTACAACACGGCAGGCGGCGGTAAGTATGCGGAATACTATACTCCTCACGCTATCGCTACCATTATGGCAAGGCTTTTGGTCGGTGATGATGCCGACTTGCATAACATTGAGTGCTACGATCCGTCGGCAGGTACGGGTACGCTGTTAATGGCTCTCGGTCATCAGATCGGTGAGGACAGGTGTACTATCTTCGCTCAGGATATTTCCCAGCGCAGTAACAAGATGCTGAAACTCAATCTGATACTGAACGGTCTTGTATCTTCGCTCGATCACGCTATCCAGGGCGATACACTTGTTGCTCCGTACCATAAGAGCGATGACGGTCAAGCCCTCAGAACTTTTGATTATGTGGTATCCAATCCGCCTTTCAAAATGGATTTCTCCGATACCAGGGAGAAAATCGCTGCTATGCCTGCAAGATTTTGGGCTGGCATTCCGAAAGTCCCTGCAAAGAAAAAAGAGAGTATGGCTATATACACCTGCTTCATTCAGCACGTTGTAAACTCTCTGAAAAAGACAGGTAAGGGTGCTATCGTTGTACCTACGGGATTTCTTACTGCAAAGAGCAGTGTTGAGGGTGCTGTCCTCAAGAAGCTCGTTGACGATCATATCGTTTATGGTGCAGTAAGTATGCCCTCTAATGTATTTGCGAACACCGGTACTAATGTTTCCGTCCTGTTCTTCGATAATTCAAGAACGGCTGACAGAGTTGTTTTGATCGACGCTTCAAAGCTCGGTGAGGAATACAAGGACGGCAACAATCAGAAACGCAGACTTCGCCCGGAGGAGATAGAGAAGATCATCACAACATTCCGCAACAAAGAAGCTGTGGACGATTTCTCGGTGGCAGTCACCTATGAGGAAATAATCGCAAAGAAGTATTCTCTCGCAGCAGGACAGTATTTTGATGTCAAGATAGAGTATGTTGAGCTTACGCAGGAGGAATTTGAAGCTAAAATGGCTGAATTTAAGTCTGAGCTGCAATCATTCTTCGATGAAGGAAATGCTCTGCAAGCTGAGATCATGAAGCAGTTAGGCAAGGTGAAGTATGAGTGAATTGATAAAAATGTCTCTATCTGACATTACAACAAGCATATTTGATGGGAAACATGGAGATTGCACTAATCAAGAAGGATCAGGGTTATACTTCATCAGTGTGAAAGATTTAAGAGAATATGATATAGACTACACTGATGCACGAGAGATTACACCAACGGATTTTCAACAGAATTATTCAAGAACAAACTTAGAAAATGGAGATACAATATACGCCAATACTGGAGATACCATTGGAAAGAGCTTGTTCGTAAAAGATAACCCTCTTGTTTCTAAAACGTCATTTCAAAAAAGTGTCGCAATATTAAAACCTAATACCTCGGTTATTGAGCCAAGATACTTATATTATCTTTTGAAGTATGAAACCCCTCGTTTAAGAAAAGCATCATCAGGCTCAGGACAGAAGAATTTGCTTCTTTCTACAATGCGCTCCTTTGAAGTTTCAGTACATGACCGATTAACACAAAAAAGAATCGTAGCAGTTTTGGGTGCTATTGATGACAAGATACGAAATAATATCCATATAAACGATAATTTATCGTATCAGTCTGATATGGTAGCCTGACCGTTCATCAGCATTGGCAGAAGCCAGTCACGGAGAGATGATAAGCTATTAGCTTCATGAACATTTCTGCAAATTATATCACGAATGTTTGTTTGATTGAATAGAGCAACAACTTTTGGGGAATATGGTATTTTGTATGAAAGAATGCTATCGCTACTTACAACTGGCATTTTAGTGCCTGTTGATACTGTAAGAGCATAGTCGAAGAAGCTATCACGACATAATGTAAACAAAGCAAAGTTATAATCCTGTTCCAACTTTACACGATATGAGTGAACTGTTCCTGCAACCACTCCATCACAAGGAGCTATACCGGCTTTTTTTAAGTATGGTCTAATACTTCCGAAAAGAATATCGCCTTCATGCATAATGAACAGATTGGTTGTGAATTGATCACTTGAATTAAGTTTTTGCAAAGATATTGAGGCAGAGGGCATAACGCTAAGGTCAATAGTCGGTTCTATTCCGCTATAATCAAAGCTATCATTGTTCTTTATAAGTAAATCTCCAAGTGATTTACATTCCCACCCAAGAGGAATTTCACGTTGTAGTTCAGCATTCCACACCATAGCACCGCCCGAAGCTCGATACGGATTGCCGTTCTCATCGGGAAAATCAAACTGAGTGAACCAATAGTCGTACAACAGCTTGAGTTGGTGCTGTAAATTATCGTTTAGGAGGCTAATAATGTTAAAAATAGATAAGGCTATTTTTGATACGGATCAGGTTATATGTGACAACATCGATTCTTTTGACATAACAAATCGAGGACTCTTAAGTCAGAACATTTTAAGTCAACTTAGAAATTTCGTCGAATATATCGCAATGAAAGCCTATGCTGGCAAAGGTGATATCAATCCTAACGACTATGATTTAAGAAAAAAAGCCTTACAAGATCTTCAATCACGAGGTAATTTGCGGTTTCTTGGCAAATTCCACAATATGTTGCAAAAATCCGTGTCCCATTATACAATCGACAAAGACGGTTCAGAAAGGTTGATGCTTAAATACTACGAATACCTATTAAGAATAAAGGTCTATCTTAAAAATGAATACAACCTTGATGTACTGAATAATATAGATGAATACCCATTAAATACTGATACAGAAATCTCTGATTATTACTTGAAGATTTCGGATCGAATTGAAAAGCCAAGCCAATATAGTCGCTCTGTGGTTTATAATGACCGATACTACATTGAAAAAATAAAGCCGTTCTTTGTAAATCATCAAATATATTACGAAGTAACATTTACGGCAACAATGAGTAAGGCAAATAAAATCAATCGTGTCATTGCTTTTACAAAGCAGGATATTATGAAAAATTATGCTGTTAAATTCTCCATTCATAGTGATAATATTTTTGTTTTTGATAAAGCAATGGAAATACTTGTCATAGATGAATGGCAAGTCTCTATAAGACCATGTGAATTTTCCAATTATTCCAGTATATTCGGTCCTGCTCAAAAATTTTCTGCAACCAATGAATATAATAACTTAATGCAATTTTTGAAATATAGCGGAATGTCGCTTACTGAACTTGTATGTTGCAATCAGAGCTACTACGATAAAATAAAAGCCCAGCTAACAATAAACGCTCAATCTACTATCATTACTAAGTTCTTAGACAAATCTCGTGTTATTATATTGAATGATGATAACGGAGCAAATGTTATTCGGTATCTACTTCATAATATGAATAATTCTATTATAAAGTGGCAAAGGAATCATGAGCAATGCTATGTATTATCGAATCTTTACTTACGGTTTGAGTGCATTCCGTTTGATCAGATGCCGTATTGTTCATCTTTGTACAACCATAATCCAAGATTATATGATTTATTTGAATGCATCTCACCCGATGGCAGAGAACATGAATTTTTAGCAAGATTTATACGAAACAATACAGAAATTGAAGGGAAACTATTCACTGTAAGCGATGAATTGGAGCGTTTTGAAAACATAGATGAATTAATCCAAGAGTATAACACACGTCTTTACTACAAGCATACAGGTCGTAGAATTCAAAAGTATAAAAATCACTTATATATAGACCAGTATGTGCTCGATAGTGAAGAAATAATAAAAGAATTACAGCAACTCTCCCAATCCGGTGTAGATCAATATACTGCCTCTGTAAATTCATGGCTTACACGTTCGTCATACATTATTGATGATGAATATAAAAAAACGATCCTTCAAAATATGTTTGCAGGCTCTCATGTTGCATTTATATATGGTTCGGCTGGTACGGGTAAATCAACTCTGATAAGGCATATATCCAATTTCTGGTCGTCGAGCAGCAAGTTCTTTTTAGCAAATACACATCCGGCGGTAGATAACTTACGCAGAAAAGTAACTGTAGAAAACAGTTCATTCTTTACAATAAAAAAATTCTTGTCACATAAAAATCTGGAAACAGATTGTGATGTTCTGATAATTGACGAGTGCAGCACTGTGAGCAATGCTGATATGAGAAAGGTCTTAACAAAAGCCAAATTTCAACTGCTTGTCTTAGTCGGAGATGTATATCAGATTGAGTCTATTTATTTTGGAAATTGGTTCAGCATAGCACAAAAGTTTATCCCTAAATCCTCGGTCTTTGAATTGAAATACCCTTACAGAACTGAGAATAAGGAGCTTTTAACTGTATGGGATCGTGTACGCAGTCTTGATGATGCTATTTTAGAACCTCTTGTTAAGAACGGATATGTCGCTCGGCTTGATGAATCAATATTTGAAAGACAGCAAGATAATGAAATCATTCTATGCTTAAACTATGATGGATTATATGGCATTAACAATATTAACCGCTTTCTTCAAAACAGCAATCCAAATAAATCTGTCATATGGGGAATCAACACTTATAAAGTTGATGATCCGATTTTGTTTAATGAATCAAACGTGTTTGCGCCGTTAATACATAATAACTCAAAAGGCAAGATAGTCGATATTCATGTAGAAGAAAGTAAAATCACATTTGAAATAGAACTTGACATAACAATAAATGAATTAGAAGCTTCAAAGTATTCTTTCAATTTGTTGGGACTTTCAGAGTCAGGAAATTCTATTATATCATTCAGCGTAAATAAATATCGTAATACTGACGAAGATGACGATGACGATGATTCAACTGTTATACCGTTCCAAGTTGCTTATGCGGTTTCAATTCATAAAGCACAGGGATTAGAATATGATTCCGTTAAGATAGTAATATCAAATGAAGTCGAAGAAAGAATAACTCATAATATTTTTTATACAGCAATAACTCGTGCAAAAAATGATTTGAAAATTTATTGGAGTCCAGAAACAGAAGACAGTGTTCTGAAAAGGCTCAAAATTAAAGACACCAACAAAGATGCTTACCTATTAGCCAGCTTGAAAGGATTGGCAATTATCTCCCATTGAACCTTAGCCTAATGACACACTCGCTTTCCGTTCCGCATAAGTTGATATTATGATTATGGCGCGCACCGAAATCAGTGGATACCCTAATGGAACTGAATAACAGACAAGCCCCGAGATTTGCAGTACAAGCATTTCTCAGGGCTGTTCTTTTCAGACGGTATTCTTTTCCGCTCCGCAGGCTCGGACGGCTGTGAGGGGCATTTCTGATCGCCAGAGGGCATAGCAAGAGCGAGCTGCCGAAACAACTCGCCCTGCTGATTATTCGTCCTCGTCACTGCATTCGTCAAGCCCGTGAAGTAGCTGAATGTAAACGCACTCTGCTCGGTCACGCTCCTCGCCCTCGGCGGTCATCATCGTTTCAAGGAAATATGCCTTTGCCTGTTCGTAGTCCGTCCAGACCTCACGCTTACCATTGCAGACAGTAGTGACCTTGCGTGATCTCGGCATAGCCAATTCGGGTATCTTTAACATAGCTGTATCCCTCCTGTGTTTTATTGTAGATACATTATATCCCATGACAAGACAGGAGTCCAGCCCTGCGGAGTAATTGTAATAATAATTGTGCAGGGCGCAGCAATATTATAAAAATCCTCGGTGCAATATGCTCATGCAGAAACAGGCTCGGCTATCCCGTGTTCCGCTTCATACTCCCTGACACGGCGGTAAAATGTATTAGCCGACAAGCCCATTCTCCGCATAAAGTCCCTGCCTGTGATGCTCTTTGACTTCCATTCCCCATAGAGCTGCCTGAACCTCGTCCAGTCGATCTCAATCGGCTTTCTGCCTGTGTACTTACCCTGAGTTTTAGCAATCTCGATGCCCTCACGCTGTCGCTGTTTGAGCTGCTCACGTTCCAACTGAGAGAGTGCAGCGAACACGGTCAACATGAATTTGCCCGTAGGAGTGTCCGTGTCGATATTCTCCTTGTGGCTGA
>CANQSV010000036.1 GCA_947626605.1 uncultured Clostridia bacterium
ACTCAATTATATATGATTTAAATCACTTTTTCTATTTAATTTTTATTTTTGTTTCACATCAATTGTAATACAACATTACCCTAAAATGCCATTTTCTAATACATTTTTCAAACTTAATCTTCTTTTAATATATTAAATCGCATTTCTTTTATTCTTCCTGTTGTTTCATTATAATCTATACCATTATCAGCAATAACAAATTTTTTATCCATGTAATTTGATAGCATCTCGTTTTTATTTTCTGTTGTACCATTAGTTATTTTGTTATAAACTGGTGTACCAACTTCTTTAAAATTTGCTTTTATAGTTATATAGTCAAAATCACCTTCGTTTAGTTCTTTATTAAATTCATCCGCATTATTTGCTAATGTGATTATATCATGCATTGTAACATATGTTTTTTTTCCAGACTGCTCATATTGAGTTTCTGTTATTGCATATTTTGTAAAATCTGTATTAAATTCTTCCATTCTAGTATTATTTACTTGTCGCGAATATGCCCTTCTAACTCCAGCTGCTGATGAGAAAAAATATACCATCAAAGCAACTAGAAGTATTCCTATTAACATTGTTCCTGCCATTATAAGTGCTTTTGATGCATTCTCCATATTTCCTCCTTTAAAATTTGTGCTTTTAAATATTGGGATAAGCTGAATAATTAATCATTTGTATGTCCATCTATTATTATTTTACTTATTCTTCCATTTGTTCCATTGTATTCTGCATTTCTCCAAGTATAAGTAGAATTTTTTTTCATTGTTTCATAATCAGGATTGCTATCCATATTATTTTTGAATATAATATATTTTTCAGCTCCATTTTCACTATTTATAGAAAAGCTATTAGTTCCTTCTTCGAAATTAACATATACTTCTATTTGATATTCTGGTACATCTGCATATGCTTCATTATTATCTATTACCATATTGCACAAAGATTTTAATTTGTTATATTTCATATTTTTTTTATTGTAAGCATCATACTTTTTGTTAAATTCTGCTACTTGCTCAGTTTTTGTTTTTAATTCATTTTTTCTAGGAATTTGTATAAATTGATTATATGCAATTACCAGTACTACTAATAATAAAACACCTATCATAACGCTTGCTGCTATTCCTAAGGCTTTTGCTGCATTTTCCATATTCTTCTCCTTAATAGAATTAACATATTCGTTCACTATATTTTTTTAATTGTATATTATTACATCATTTCTGTCATTGTGCTGAATGTGCTTCCCATTGATGTTAAACCTATGTATACTAATGGTGCTATTAAGTATCCTATAAATAAGCATACCATTGGTGCAAATCCAAGTACTTTTCCTATCATACCTTTTCTTGATATTAATCTTTCGTTTGATGCTTTTCTCTTTTCTCTGTAATATTCTCTTTCTGTTTCTAGTTCATCAAAAGCATCTTTAATTGGAATTTTTTCAACAGCTGCTTGTAAGCTTTCTACTATTCTTATAAATTCCATGTATGATACATCATTTTTTAATTGTTCTAGCGCTTCCCAAGAACCACTTTCGTAGTTGTTAACACACTTGCTAATTGGTCCTTTGAATATATTTGCATATCTTTCTAGCCATTCTAGTATCATTTCTACGTTTACCCTCTCGATACGCATTAGCATTAGTATTATTGTTTGGAATTGCATTACTTCGTCTTCCATTTCTAGTTGTCGTAATTTGTATTGGAAGAATAATATTCCAATTGGTGCCATATATCCTAATATTGCTATTGTTAATGCTATTAATATTTCAAACCATTGCAAATTTTCTTTATTAATTTTTTGTAATTTATCATAAATTTGTTGTGCTTCTTCATCTATTTGCTCATCTGTTGCATCTACATAATATTCGTGAGATTTTCTCATTGCTGCTTTTATTTTTTCTATTTTAACATTTGGTTGATGTCTAAACATATCTAGGAAATGATTTTGCCTTAATGTTTTTTCCATAGCTGATTCCTGATCTTTATCACTCATTGTTATTAAATCATAATCTGTTGTTGGCTCTTCATATATCCATTTTATTGCGGCATTATGTATTGCAATAAATGCAAATACCGATATAACACCTGCAGCTACTGCAAATACTATTCTGTTTACATATAACCATTCTATCTTTAATGGTGATGCTGAATCTCTTAATAGCTTGGTTACTTTTTGATATTCTTTTGTTCCTTTTTTTGGTATAAATAAATCAACAAATTTCTTTATTGGTGGTTTTGCATACAATTTTGCTTGTATTGGATTTTCTGTGTTTGTTAAATGTGCATTTGTTGATGAATTATCTTTTACTTTTCTAACAAGCATATATGATATTGTTGCTATTACTATTAATAAAAATTGAATTATCATACCTGCTTTACCATTATAAAATGGCTGTGTGAATGAAAATTGGCTTAAACACCATTGTTTTACTGGCTCTATAAATAATATAGGTAGAGCTGCTATTATAGATAAACTTTGGAATACATAATCTAAAGCTTCTCTTTTTAATATTTCTACTTGCATCTCTTGTGTAATGTTATTTAAGTTTCTTAAATATAATGATGCTCCATTTACTTTTCTATCTCCAAATTCTTTTGTTAAGTAAGATACACCAGCGAACTCTTTTAAGAAGCTGTTTGGTGCTATATCGTAATATTTTTCTAGCTCTGCTTCTGGGTCATCTGAAATTAATATTTCGTATATTTTTTCGGCTTGTCTTGACACTTCTCTTTCATCATCTTGTGATACTTGATATATGGCTTCTTCTACCATGTTGAATTCGTGGTATGCATGTCTCATTTCGGCAAACAAATCTACTTGCTGTTTTAATATTTTATTATCTATTTTATCTACCATTCCATCCATAATTGATTCTATCATTATGAATTCGAAGAAAATTAATATTGTCATAAGTAATAAGTTTGTTTTTGTAAACCATACAACTATAAATGTAACTATAATAAATGCCAATAATCCCTTTGTAACAACTTTAGAAGCTTGAAGTCTTGTTTGAAATTCATCATCTATATTGATTATTTCAAGTCTTCGTCTAAATTTTATTAAGTATCTTTTAACAAGTGGAATTTTTATGTATTGCATATATAATTTTTGATAAAAAAGTTCTTCAGATGCATCGGAACTTTTTGTTCCTTCTCTAAGCTTTCTAGCATATTTTAAATCGGATTTATCTGTAAATTTAATTATTATTACGTATGCCACTATTAAAAGTCCAAGTATTCCTAATACTACATATATAAGCATTTTCAATGTCTGTTCATCCATTGTTAATTTCACCTTCTTTATCTTTTATTAGTACATTTCCACTCGTTTTCTATTGTTTTTTAGCTTTTAATCTTTTTTCTTTTGCTATTTGTTTTCCCCAGTTTCTTTCAACAAAATTGTCGAAAGCTTCTATATCTGACTCATCCATGTTGTTTCTCATTTCAATTATATTTTTATCTGATATTTTGTTTGTTAATACATATCCGTCATCAACAAATTCCATTATGTTTACATATTTATATGTTTCTCTATCTGTAACTTTTCCAAAAAATTGAGTAGCATTATCAAAGAATTTGTTCATTTTTCCTTCTAGTGTTTTCTCGTTTCTGTGATCATAATTATATTCGTTTTTAGCTTCTACTGGTATACATTCTGTAACTCTTTCTATGTATCTTCTACCTCTAAAGTCTTTTACTAAGTGTATATCGAAGTTTAAAACTCCTATAACTTGTTCTTCTGCTGTTTTTTCGTTTGTGAACATACCTATTGCTAAAAGTGAGTTTCTAAGTGCTGTTACTAGGTTTGGGAATGTTTTAGCATGGTGAGTAAATAATGTGAATTTACTTGCTACCTGTGCAGTTTGAATCATCCATGCAGCAACTGGGTGGGTCGCAACCTCACCTATGATGTTAACAGAACCGTCAGTTTTCTTTTGAACGTCCAAACCTTCCTGTCCTGAAACTGTTTCTGTTTCACGGAAAGATAAGATGTTTCTAGTAGGATATATCTTTCTTAAGTGCAACTCGAAAGCAGTTTCCTGAACCCTTATGTTCATTGTTTCGTATATATTTTCTATCATACCCATAAGCATTGTTGTTTTACCACAACCTTGCTCACCAGTAAGTGATATTACTCTTGCTCCTTTTACTAGGAATTTTAATAGATCTATTGCTTCGTCTTTTCCTTTACATGTGATTAATTGCTCTAATGTAGCACGTTTTACGTCGAACTTTCTTACGAAGAATGCCCATGTTTCTGACATTGATGGTCTAACAACAACGACACGGGAACCGTCTTTCATTTCGTTAATTTTATATCCATTTGTATCTGATAATTGTCCTGGGTTGTTGTATTTATAAATGTTTTGACATACTCTTTTTAGTTCACTTTCTGTACCAAATGATAGAAATGCTAATCTTATTGATTTACCTTGGAAGAATATCCATATACTATCACAGGCTCTTGGTACTTTATTTTCCATGATTTGATTTAAGTAATCTCCATCTGTTTGTGCAACTTGGCTTAAGAATGATTCTGGAAGACCAGATACACCACCAGATACACCATCTATGTTCATATCTCTAACTTCATCAATACTGCTATATCCTTTATAGTGTTGATATATTCTTTGAACTACAACACTTAGCTTGTCTTGAAATGATAATGATAAGTGTTCTGTTTCGTATATATCACTTATTTCTTCTTCTGTTATAACATAGCAAGGTTTTGTTTCTCCTGATACATATTTTAATACTGCTAAATTATATTTTTTTATCATTTGTGTTAGAGCTTCGTATCCAAATTCTTTTTTATACATATGTATTAATATATCAAATTTATCTTGTGGAGTTAAAAGTGATGGCACATCAAAAGGTATTGCTTTTGATACATTTGTTTCGTCTACTCCATATTCTTGTTCTAGCAAGTCATATATTAGCTCTTTAACATATTTTTTATCGTTAACATCCCCATATGTACAACCTTTTAAGGCTTTCTTTAATTCATATTTTTTCTGTTTTCTTCTTAGTAACTCTTCTTCAGAAAGTCCTATATCATATAAGTTTACTTTTGTTATTTCATCTAGTCTTTTCTTTACAAAAGCAGTCATCATTGGGATTGTATATGTTTTATCATCTACTTCTATTTCGGTTTTAACTTCTGCAGTTTGCTTGTTGCTTATTACTTTTAAAATGAACACAACAAAAACTGCTATAACAACTGCAATTAATAGAAAATTAACCATAACCAGTTGCCTCCTTTAAAAATTCATTTGTAATTCTTGCACTTTGTATATAATTCCATCAATAAGTCTACCTAATTCCACTAAGAACATTCCATTTTTTGCTGTAGCATCTGCTTTTCTGATTTTCAAAAATGTTTCCGCCATTTGATGTGCATCTGCTGCTTCGTATAGTAGTGTATTGTATGGTATACAATATATAGGTTCTCTAGACCCAACTTGCCTCATTATATTTTTTGTGCTATATTTTGAAAATCTATCATATCTTTCAATTACTGTTAATATATTGTTTGCTTTTAAAACTTCTTCGCTATGCCTAAATTTTATTAAATCTTCTATTGCTTTTTGTCTTTGCTCTACACCTATTACTATTACATCTGAAAGTTTTAGTATTGCCCTTATATATTCTTTATCTAATCCTTTTTCTAAATCTATAAATATATAATCGTAATATTGGTTTGCATTTGTTAAGATATTTTTGTATATTACGGATGCTTCATCATTTATTGAACTTGGATTAGCTTCTATTGTTGGTCTCTTTTTTATAGGGAAAAGTACTTCTAATCTTTGTTTATATACAACTTGTGTATAATTTGTGATAATTTCTGGCGTAATCTTGCTTGCAGATGCAAGTTTTACCAATCCATCTACTCCAGAATCTAATTCTACTTTTTTCTTTGCACCTATTTCTGATAATATTCTTGCTTTTACTTCTTGTTTTACCGTAAAAGCCTCTTCAAATGATGGATCCCCTTCATTGGTTGTCATCAGCAAAGTTTTATGATTATGTTCCATTCCCATATAAGTGGCTGCTGCAATTGTACCTAATGTTTGTCCTATTCTTTTTTTGTTATTACTCCAAAAAGTTATTATAGCCATAATCTTGTCCTTTCTATTCTTTGTCTATCATTTTACATACTTTTCTTATTGTTGATGGACTAGAATCAAAAATTTCTTCTGCTATTTGCATCATAGAATCCTTATATTGCATAGTTAATTTTTTGAATTTGATTCTTGATAATCTTTGATTTTCCATTATTGCTGTTTCGTCTCCTTGTTCATATGGAAAACGAATTTCATCTTTTGCCCATTCTATGTCAAATTCTGATACTAAATAGTTTAAGTACTCATCATCTGCTTTATTTACATCTCTAGAAAATATAACTTTTGTCATTTTTACTTTTCCTTCTATATTGCTAATTGTTTCTATGCCTCTTTTTATAACATACATATCAAAATTCGTTACAAAATAGTTTTTGTATGAGTTTTCTAAATCAAAGCCTTTCATTCCCCAATCAGCATCTATATCAAGCAATACGTAATCATATCCTAAGTAGTCTTCATCAGTATTTCCTAGATATTTTATTATTTCATCTAATGATTTAAAACCTATAGCAACATCAAATCCGTCATGTTCAGTTATATACGATTTAGCTATAGACATTGCTGGAATTATATATCTCATTTTTTGCCTTAAAGTTGCATCTACTATTAATACTTTATATCTTAGGTCTGAAGAAATTCTAGCTAAATACATTATAAGATCTGATTTATCATATGCTCCTATAAATCCTATTATTTTCATTATAACCTCCAAGTATTTTCCTAATGTTTAACTTTAGGTTAAGCCTTTATAGGCTTAACCTAATACTATTATTATTCGCCTACTTCACCTAATTCATCCAAATATAATTGTCTTGATTCACGTAGGTTTTCAATTTCTTTTGATACACCTTGTTCAGTGCTTTGTAGTCTTTGTTCTCCCTCATAATAGTTTAAGTTTGTATTTATATCTTCATTTCTTTTTGCTTTCATATCAGCATTGTATTTTTTGTTTAACTCTTCTTTTGCTTTTGCTATTACGTTTGGTGATTTAGCTATTAAATCTGTAACTACATCTGATGGTACATATGTTATATCAACTTTTTGTTGCATTCCACTTTCTACATATATATCTGCATATAGTTTAGATCCTTTCATTTGATACGCTTCAACTATTGCATTATTCATTGCTAATATTTCTTCTTCTGCCATTTGTAACCATACTGTTGTAGCGTCTGTATCTTCTACGTATTTTTTGCTTGCTACAATATATGTTGTTCCACTTGGCAATTGAAGCCTTATATCTATATAATCTCCTGCTTTTAATTTTGTAGGTAATGTTATCATATTATATTCTTCAAGTCTTATTCCTGGATTTGTAACTATAGTTGTTTTTCCTTCTTCTTGTTTTGTGTAAGTATATAGTCCATCTATATTTGCAATCATATCTTTAGTTAGTATAGTGCCTGCTTCTAGGTTTATTTTGCTTACGATTTGATCTGGTAGCATATCAACAATTCCACCCTCTGATGCTTGTTCTTCTGTTATGTATTCACCTAAGTCATCTATTGTTGCTGCATTTGCTGGTATTAACTCAACCGGTACTGTTTTTGTCATAAGATTGCTCTTTAATCTTCCTCCTGATTCTATTGCACTTTGTGTAACATATACATTTCCCATTGCTATATTTTCTTTCTTTCTAATTTCTTCCTGTAGTTTACTATATTTTGAGTAAAAGTAATATATTCCAACTGCTGCTATTACCAGTGAAACTATAAGACCTAATAAAAACGCATTTCTTGCTTTTCTTTGCATTGGATTTGATGCCATTTGAATTCCTCCCTTATATATCTTTATATGACAAAATAACACTATTTATTTCATTATATATTATATTTGGAGTTAAAACAAGAAATATAGACGTTGTTTTTAAATTATCGTTTTGCTGTAATATTTTTGTAACATTTCTGTAATGTTTGTTTTATTAAAAGGCAGAGATACATTCTCTGCCTTTATGTATATAAAGACCTAAAACATACCTCTGTCCTTTCTAATAAATATCTAAGCTATTTTATAACCTATTTTCCTATCATTTGATTTTCAGCTTGTTGTATTAACTTTCTTACCATGTTACCACCGATTTTACCAGCATCTTTTGCAGATATTTCACCGTTGTAACCATCTTTTAAATTAACACCAACTTCGCTAGCAACTTCATATTTAAATTTATCTAAAGCAGTCATTGCCTCTGGAACTACTTTTCTAGTTCTATTTGTGTTTGCCATTTCATTCACCTCCCTGGGATGTTTAATTTTATATCTTGTTCTTGAGAAAAACTAATCGTTTTTCCATTATATATGTTGTGTAGTTTTATTTTTTTTAAACTGGTAATTTTTGTTCTTAAAAAAATTTTTTAATTTTTAATTATATTAACATCTCTACTGTTCATGGATTGCGGGTCGTCGATGCTGAGGCTGTTAAGGCTTTGCCTTTTGTAGGGGCTGGCGTCCTCGACAGCCCGTAAAAACGTTAACCGTAGAGATGTTATTTTTCATACAAATATTGTTGTTATAATAATTTCAATTTTGCATTGTTATAACATCTCTACCATTTGGATGTTTTCGGGTCGTCGAGGACGCCGACCCCTACAGCCTGTTACAGCGTCAGTATGCCTGCTGGACGCCGACCCCTACAGATGTGCTTTGCAATGAATATTTAATAATGAATAATATATAATTTATAATTTTCGATAAAAAATTGCTTTGCAATTTTTTTACATTAATTATTCAATATTCATTATTCATCATTCATTAAATAAATATCCCCCAGTATAACTGGGGGATTTTCATATCGGCCTATAAGGCCTTGTTACTAGCTTGCGCTGAAGC
>CANQSV010000037.1 GCA_947626605.1 uncultured Clostridia bacterium
TATAACCCCGACCATAAGATAGACCTGAAATTTATGCTTGCGGAGCAGAAAGAACGTAACCCAAGAGCCAAGTTTACAAGGGCAAAAACTTTAGGCTGGTTTTATGAAAGCAAGCAGATCGCAAGCCGTATCAAGAATTGGAAAAAGTATAAGGATTACACTCCGAGCATTAAAATCATTCGCACCGATACGGAAAAATTTTTGCAGTCCAAGGGCTTGACTAACTGGGCAGACCGTGAGAATATGAAGCTCACAAGCAAGGCTATGAATATTCTTACCAAGTATGGTGTGACCGCAGATGAAGCCCAAGATGCCGCCGTTGCTGCCTTTGCAAAGAGGACTGCTCTTGTCGGCAAGATGAATAGACTGCACGAGCAGATAAAACATCGAGAGGAAGAATTATCGTGGCTCACGCACTATATTGATGTGAAGCCGTTTCATGATAGATATGTGTCTTTGAAAGGACGGAAACAAAAAGAATATGGGGATAGGTTTGATGCGGAACTTTACCGTTACGATTCGTGGAAAAGCCAGTTACAAGAAGTGTACCCGAAGAAGTTTCCGACCGTTAAGCAATTGGAAGATCATATCCAAAAGCTCCGCAACACGCTGAACGAGTACCGCACAGAGTATAAAGCCTTAGACCAAAAATCAAGGGAACTGTCCGAAGCGGCAAGGGAGATAGAACAGTTTCTCAATCAGGAGCAGACAAGGCAGAAACAGCAACAGAAAAAGAAAAATAAGAGTGTGCTTGAATGATTGCTCTCAGACGAACGGAAACGACACTCATAGCCGTCCTTCATTGCCGAGCGAAACTCTAACCGCAGAAAAAAGAAAAGCTCTCAGAAACGCTTACAGAGCGTTTCTGAGAGCTTGCGGTTAAGTGTTTCGATTCAGTAGTATAATTGATTGTTGTGGTATACTCTACAATGTTTGAACGACTTATGTTGAATGGTTTTCAAGTGTGCCATTAACATTATCCTGAATCCGTGAGATTGATTGCTTGGAATGAGCGAAAAACCGCACGGATTCAGGTATTTACCCAGAGGAGAACATTTATCCAGCCATTTTAAGCTGTAGGTATTGTTCTCTTTTTTGTTGCCCAAAAATTGGTGCGGATTTCACGGATTCAGGATTATTGTAAAGAGGATTATCCCGGAATCATAAATCCTTGGTTCGGTGTTAATGAAAATGAAATTATAAAATCACAAAGAAAATACACATAAATTAGTATTGGATTAGATAGTACTACAACTAAACAAGCACTTTTATTCCAATTCTGTTGCCAAAAGTAATAGTATACTCCACATTCTATACCAATTACTATTAAAATTGAGAATTCAACAAATCCGTCATTGTCGAAATCGTATAGCAAACAAAACAGAATACCTATTAAAATTTCACCTAAAAGAACAAAAAGACGTTTTATGAAAATTTCACTCAAATCAAGATGTTTTTTTATAGACATTACTATAGGCAGTATTCCGCTTATAAAAAAGCACAGAAAAGCAAACAAAAAGGAAAAATAAGGTCCTTCATCTACTATAGCTGTTATCATATATATTATCCAAATCAGGGAATAAATCATACAAATTGCTGGAAAAACAAAATCTTTTTTCATTGCTCTTCTAACCGATTGTGGGTATCATTTGCAAGAAGATAATATGTTCCCATCATATGACTGTGAACCATGCCACCATAATTAATTTTAGTAGCAATTCCCTCTCTTGAATCTGCACCGCTATGAATAAATTCTTTTTTTGCATTCTTATATTTTTTTGCTACATAAAAACTTGCATTATTTCTAGCATATGTATCTTCATCATCGCATAATGGTGTGTAAGTTATTATCTCATCTATTCCATTTTCATAAGTATGACATTTTGTAGAGGCTAATTCTGCTAATACCATCATCAAAAATGCAGGAGACTGTTTGACATTTATTGAGTAATTTGCAAATGTAGGCTTACTGTATACTTCACAGAACCTTCCAATGCGAGTGCCATATTTATTTCTACGGGTCGTTAATTCATCACTTAAAAATTGACCAAAAGGAAGTTTATATGAATATATTGTATCCTTATCTTCAGAAAAAGTATACAGGTCATTACGATTGTTCGCAATTTTCTTAAATGCTTTAATTGTATCGTTCAGATTACCATTATAGTTATAGTCATCTTTAAATAAATATTCCCATGTATAGTCTTCTGAACTTCCAAACTTATTTTCATAATTATCATGAATACTGGTGCCTAATGTATGACCGTATTTGTGAAAATTCCAGGGTTCGTCCAAAGGTAACATTGGAACAAGGTCATCATCATTGACAATATTAAAAATGGTTTCATAATTACGATAATTAGAATCGGTTGTTGTATTCGGTGTCGCAAAAGTATATACAAATGATTCAATGGTTTGCATATCTGCTAATTCAGAACCTATAATATTTGCTATTGCAGCTCCTCTTGAATGTCCAACCAAAAATACAGTTTTTTGAACACCTTGTTCAGTTGATGAATTTATATAATCGATAAGAAAATCATATAATCTATTGGCAGCAACATCAAAACCCTTATGGTTTAATTTGTTTTTCCAATAGGGATTATCTCTATCCCAGTAATTATCAGTATTAGCACCCACATCGAAATTACTAGACCACTCTTCAATAGTTGAATCTGTTCCTCTAATTGTTGCGACTATGATTTCCTTTGTTTTTCCATCATACTCAACTTTTCTATGACCAAGGAACATCTCTGATATATCATCATCGTGATATGTTTCTGAAAGTTTAATATCCTCATAATCACCTAAGCCGAAGTTGCTATATGTTCGTGAAATATAGTATCGATTGGAATATAAATCATTATCTCCACTAAGTATATAAGGGTGTTTATATGCTAATTCTGAATATATTGTTCCAAGAATCGCTAAGTCCTTGTGGTATTCTGTGTTTTCTTTAAAGAATGATTTATAGTTCACCTCAAAAGTGACGGGATACGATATTTCATCATCCCTTATCTTATCATACATCGTAAATGTAAATTCATTACCAAGTTCAGTATCAGTATCATCATCAATCCCATCATAATCAGTATCAACTAAAATAGGATTAGAATGGTACTTGTATACCGGAATAGTAGGAAGATTGTAATCATCAGGCAAACCTAATGCACGCACATAAGAATCTACATTTAATTGCGTAGGATTTGATATAAGTTCATCAATATCCGGCACACCATCACCATCGGTATCTACAGTACTTCCTACTGTTGGCGCTGCGTCCAATTTGATAATGTCGATAGGAGAATTATTTAATGCTATCCAGCTGCCATTATTTGTTTCGTCCTCGATTACATCTGCAATGGATAGTAATTCTTCCTTGAAATTGCCATTGATGTTTGCGAAGATACCGCCTGTTTCATCGTATAAATCGTGATAATCATCACTATAAGAAGAGTTTGATACTACGGAAACATTGATTTTTTTGGAGACTAATGTCGCTACAGTTTCATCAAGAGATGTTACTCCGTAATTATTTGCAATCTTATAGCCTGCATCTGTAACAAGAATGATGAACTTCTGTGAGTTCTGTCTCATATCAAGACGATGAGCCATTTCAAGTGCATCGATTGCTGATTCCGGTGCATCTCCACCTCCGCCTACACTAAGCTTAGCGATTTCGGCTTTAAAGTCATCCACATCCTTAAACCAATTTCCACCATCATCATTGCTTTTTGTCTTTGTAGTATTAGCCCCGTCAGCTTCAACATCACGATATTCGACAAGAGCAAAGGAAGCTTTGATTCCGGCATCATCCAAAGCATCAACAAAGGAATTGATATTGTTCTTGACATTTGAAATAGCAGAACTCATTGAGCCTGTTGTATCAATTGCAAATACTATATCAACTTGTCCCTTGATCTGTACAGTTGAAATAGATGTCGAAGGTGCTTTTTTCAAGTTACGACGAACCGATGATGTGCCTGTCTGAAAGTAATCACTTGGATCAATCCCAAATTCATCCAACCAACTGATTACATCAAGCACATAGTAAATTCCTATGTCATCAATATCAGCGGTAAGCGTGCGTGCCTCAGCGTTATAAGTTGTATCAAGAGGTATTGTATTTTCTCCGTCACAGTAGCAAATAACTAAGCCGTTTGTTGTGTTTTCACCTACTGTATACTGTTTTAAGGTATAATCAGTATCTAACGTGAATGAAATAGAGCCACTATTAACATCAGAGTTGCTAATCTCTATGAGTTTTCCTACATAAGAACGGCTGTTGCTTTTTAGATGTCCATTATATTCAGACACACTGATATTTGAGTTGGCATTACCCTTTGCAGACACTGTAATTGAAGGTACAGCAAGATTATTATTCAGAAGCCCACTCTCATATCTGCTTGCAGAAGCCTCTTGTTCAATATATTCGTCCTTGTCAAGTACACCATTGTTGTCAGAATCAGCCGTTAGCGGATTCAAACCCAACGTTACTTCGTCACCATCGTTCAATCCGTCGTTATCTGTATCAACCTGCAACGGATTTGTGTGATGAGTGTTCACCTCATCATAATCACTTAAACCATCGTTATCGGTGTCAATTTTCCGAGGATTAGTACCCAGTCCAATTTCCACCGTATTACTTAATCCATCTCCGTCAGAGTCAGCGTTTGCATCAGACACACCCTCTGTAACTGAATCATAAACAAGCGGATCGGTATACGTGACATAAATCTCTTGATAATCTGTTAAACCGTCACTATCAGTATCAGCATTATGGGGATCAGTTCCGTAAATATTTTCATAAATATCTGCAATACCATCAGTATCAGAATCTAAGAAATCTACAGTGTATGTTTCGCCATTAAAGCTTATAACAACCGGAATAGATTCAATCTCAAATTCATTGCAAATATTAGCAGAAACTTTGAGATATTTAGTCGTAAAGCTGTCGTTCACGGGATATATATAGGAGTCTGTATCATGAACGGTTGTCACAAGTGTATAATTTACATTGTCATCAGATTCCCAGATTTCAAAATCCTCACCATCATAGTCAGTTGTCCATTCGAGCGATATTTCGTTTGCTGTCTCATTATATTCGCCATAAAGGAAAATCTCAGCACCTTCAGGATAGTAGTAATGGAAGTTGATTAATTCCTCATTGGCAACAACCTCTGTAAGGGTTGTATCCGTAATTGTTGGCGTACCATTCATAACTCCTGAAAAGCCAAGTGTTACGTTTCCGTTTGGTTCTATTACATTTGTATATGAACCTTTCAGCATATAGCTATAAGGTTCAAGTAATGTCATAGTTCCTGACCAACTGCTCGAAATTTCGGTAATGGTGAAATTGGTATCAAACGTAAGTTCCCAATCACGGATAGCTTTGTCAGTGTTGTTTGTAAGAACAATTGAACCGTTAAAACAATTTTCACCCCAAGTGTTATCCACAACTACTGTAGCGGTATAACCTTCGGCTTTATTTGCTCTATGATTACACAACACGAAATTACTCGGAATCTCCTCACAATCATCAACACAGTAACTAAATGTAACAGAACTATCAGGTGCTATTGTGGAGTTGTATCCAGAGTTGATAAAATAAGGAACTTCATCAGTCGTATATGAAATCTGAGCATCCCAAATACTTGTTACGTCACCATTGGGGTCAAAGTAAAGCATCCAGTTTTCGATAGGATTATCGCCCGTATTCGTCAGAGTGATAGATACAACCTCTGTATCACCCCAAGAGTTAGTTACATTATAGGAAACTGAATATCCATCATAGTTAAAAGCCGTTGCAGGAACATCATCTGCAAAAGCAGGAAAGCTGGACATAACAGTTGAACCCATAATCAAACTAAGAGTACCGGCAATAAATCGCTTGATCTTCTTAGTCATATAGATTTCTCCTTTCGAGGATAATAATTGAGGCATCCTTAAAAACCGCTGTAGCTCCTAAGGAAGTTTTTTAAGGATGCCTACTCCTAAGCATTACGCCTTTTTCTTGAAAGACTCCATAAGCTTAGCCGGCTCCTTCGGCTGGTGATAACCAAGAATTGATGCAGAATAGCAACCGATCTTTGCTGACTTCTCACCGATAGCAGCCACAACCTTAAGAACGTTCTTTTTGGTCATTTTGCTCATTTTTGTTCACCCCCCTCCTTGGATTTGTGATAAACATAGAAAACGATACAACAAACAATGTCATGTCGATTAGAATGCACCACGAACTCCGATATTCTATCTCTAACAGACACGATAATAGCGAAAGCAGAATTACCGTTGCCATGCTAAAAATACGAAGTATCTGCTTTTGAGCAGTTTGTAAAGGCTTGTTTTCATTTTGTACGGGTGCATAGATTGCTGTAACAATTATTGAAAACAATAAGCCTACATAGTGAAATCCGGTAAAGTTTTCCATAGGTATCCACTTGTAAAATAACAATACAAATGATGTTACAAAGGCATATATAGTATTGCATTGCAAATATGTTTTCGCATGATAGCCCCCGCAAATTGAGCGAAGCAATGCGAATATTGCAAAGTAAATCAGTGCAGCCAACAAGCATTTATAAATAACACCACTTACAAAAGCAATCATAAATGTTATCATTGATGATATGAAAATTTCAAAACCATACTGATATACAGATGTTCTATCATAATCTATAATTTTGTAGTGAAGTAATCTCTTTACTATATCTGATGAAATATTTTCAATCACTCTTACCACTCCTTGTGTTCCAGTATACCATCAGTTACTCCATCGGTCAATAGTTTTGGCACAGATGGTAAATTTTTGGCACAGATGGTCATCTGCATAGAAGAAAAGCACTTGATTTCAGGTGTTTCATGTGCTATAATAATATATAAGAGGTGATACTATGCGTTTTGCAGTAATCGATGATGATCCTCATATCCTAACTATTCTTCCAGAACTTATCAGAGCCAACGTAAACGGCATTGGGGTTGAAATAATTTGCTTTGGATCTGGCAAAGAATACTTAGAAGATCACTCTGTTACAAACATCAATGCTTTGTTCTTGGATATTGATATGCCTGAATATAGTGGATTTGATCTTGCAGTTGAACTGCAAAGGAGAAACGAAAATATACCGATCGTATATGTAACGGGCAGGGATGATCTTATCATTAACGCATTTCGATACAGACCTGTTGGCTTTGTGCGAAAACATCATATTGAATCCGAGCTGCCTTTTGCCATAAAAACAGTTCTGGATTTACTAAAGAAAGATGATACAAGAATAACAATCGTAGAGCCGAAATCTCGTGGCGGTAAATCATATAGTGTTATGATAAATGAGATCACCTATTTGAAAAATGTCAAACACTATGTTGAATTTCATCTGTCTGATGGTACATATCATACAGTACGGGAAAATATCGGAACTTATCTTACAAGGTCAGAGCTTTCAAATTTTATCATGATAGATGCCGGAACATTTGTAAATCTTGCACATATGACGGTAATCAAGGACACTGTTCGTCTATCTAATAATGAAGTTCTGTATATAAGCCGGAGAAAAGTTCAAAGTGTTCTTAAAGCCTACTTAAACTATAATAAGAAGGAGCTAATATGATATATACCTTATTTGAGAATATAGCTACCGTAGCAGAGTCAGCTATATTATTTTGGTTTTTGATATATACGCTGTCATTCAAGGAAATCCCATTGAAAAGGAAAATAGTGTTTACCAGTGGCTTCTTTCTTCTACTGATTGACGTAATAGAAATAATAAATCAACATTTTACTATAGAAGGTATCTTTATATCCGCTTACTGTTTTATATTATTTCTATATTCCCGAATACTGTTACAAGGGAAGTGGTGGCATCAGCTACTTTTGATTCTCACAGAGCTTGCAGCCATTTTCTTGGTCAACGGCACTATTACTATTATTTCGTCAATTGTTCTAAAAGAAGAATATTCCGAATTGCTTTTAATGAGAAATCCTGCGAGAATACTATTATTATTTTTATCAAAGATTTCCCTGATCTGTATTTTACTTCCTATTGGAAATGCTGTCAGAGAAAGAAAATTTATATTAAAGCCCTTGCAAACACTTTTAGGAGTAATACTTCTTATTACTTCAACTGTTGCCGGAAGTGCTATCCAAAAAATTATGCTTGATAACCTTCTTCCATCCTTTTATACCACGATTATAATGGTTTTTCTTATTATCATCAGTGTTTTATTGCTGTTTATTTTGACACAGCTATCATTCAGAAATCAAGCAATGATAAAACAAGTTTATCTTGAAACAAGATTAAAAGACGATGAAATAAAACTTAAAGAATCAATACAATGGAATAGTTCAGTACGTACCTTACAGCACGATTTGAAAAATCACATGGCTATTATCCTGCAATATTTAAGAAATAATGATACGGAGAATGCTGTCAGGTATATCGAGCAAGTCAGCGGCACGATGTACCACTATCCTCATTACACAGATACAAACAATCCGGCTATCAATGCTATTGTAGATTTGAAACGGTCTGTATGCACAAAGGAAAACATCGACTTAAAATGCTACATCTTAAGCGAATTGCCCGAGATAGATGATATTACATTTAGCGTAGTATTTGGAAACTTAATGGATAATGCTATAGAAGCCGAGGTTAAGGAAGATAGGACAAACAGGCAAATC
>CANQSV010000038.1 GCA_947626605.1 uncultured Clostridia bacterium
AAAAAGGAGCTAATTTTTTATATTTAATTGTAAAAAATCATGTATTTGCTGATGGAAATAAAAGAATAGCAGCTACCTTATTTATATATTTTTTGAACTTTTATGGTATCTTATACAAAGATGGAAAACAAACTATAGATAACAACACTTTAACTGCACTAACTTTATTAATAGCAGAATCAAATCCAAAAGAAAAAGAAATCATTATAGATTTAGTAATGAATTTTTTAAATGATTAAAAAATTCGAAAATTATTTTAATCGGATGGAGTCAAAAGAAATGGATAACTTGTAACAATTTTCTATTACCGATTGAGCAAAACTTTGATAATACAGACCAATATATAGGTTAAATTTAATCTTTAAAATAAATAAAAATTATATATGTTTTTAAAATATGTATAATTTTTTTGTTTTTTTATACATATTAGATGTTATCATAAGTAGTGCTCTATTTTTTAATAAAACAGATACAGGTCAGTAGGGAGTGGGGGAATAGGCAATTTTATAATTATTAAAATTTTTAAAAAAATTATAAATATGAAATTTAAGTTTTTATAATTTCTGTAGAAAATTTATTAAAACAAAATGATGCAAGAAAAAAATAAATTTTAGATTTAAGATTTTAAACACAAAAATAAATTTTTAAATTTACATTATATAATTCTGATTTTTACGATTTTCATTTTGTGCAATGTTTGATTTTGAATTTTAAAAAACGAACATTTGTGTAATATGTTTGTATTGATTAATTTCTTACTAATATACTATAATGTTTTGTATGTATAATTGTTTATAGAAAAAATATTTTATATTATGACGCATCAGAATCGATTTTAAGCCATTTTATATTTTTACTTATATAACTTGTTTATTTAAATTAAAATTCATTTCTGAAGGTTTGTATAATTACATACTTTTTAAGTAATCAGTTGAAAATATATAAAAATCTATGTAATGCACTAATATCAATGATTTTATAAAAAGGTGTCAAAAAAACGACGCACGAGAATCGATTTTAAGCCGTTTTATTTTTTTAGCCATATAGTTTGTTGACTAATTTGAAAGGCAATTCTCACAAGTTCAGTATTTTAGCGTTTTTTTAGTATCTGTTAGGTAAATGTAAAAAATATTAATAGATAAATTATATAAGTATAAAAATAAAAAGCCTCAGAATCGATTTTAAGAGGTTTTAATTTGTATGAACGATTAAGATTATGTATATGGTAAATATAACATATAGATATATTAATGCATCCATATATAAATAATAGTAAATATCTAATGAAGAAGTGGTTAAAAGAGGCTAATATAGCGGTAGAGGAGGTCTATATGCCTATTCTGCATTTTTCGCTCTGTCCCTTTGCACAAAACTTTGATTTTGTGCAATGTTATGTATTTCTTTTTTATACACATTGTACCTATATTTCTCTTTAAAGTTCTACCTCTCTGCTACTTTTAATAGGTATTAATGTGTACTTGCTAATAATTATTTTTTATCTAATTTTATATTTATTATTTTATTTTTTCTAATTATATTTTTCTATATTAGATTTTCTTTTCTAAACTTATTTTTAATTTTAAAAATTATAAATTTAATCATTATACTAAAAATCGCTATTTTACTCCCCCTACTTCTCAAATTCGTTAAAATTTTAAAATTATAAAACAACAAGTTATATGTCTTTTTTATAAAAATATCTTAAAATCCATTTTGATCCGTCTAATAATCATCCTTTTCTTATACTACTTTAAATTTTCAATACTTCATTTTTTATCAATAGGTAATCTCCCTTCCTTTGCATTTAAAAAGAAGTAATTGTTTTTGAACAAATACTTCTTATAATTTATATTTAATTAACTTTTTAGAAACTTTTGCTCTTTTACGTTATTGTAATTTGTAAGTTTAAAATTTATGCAACATCATCAAATTCTAATATTGTATTTAAAAATGTATCCATATCTTTATTTAATTCATTATATCTATGTATTAGTTCATCAATATATTTTTGTTCAAATGCATGTGAAAGATTATTTCGTATGTCTTTTGCTGAAAAGAAGTGTAGTTTTCTATAAGTACCATTTCTATAAGTACCAAATAATCTATCCAAAAGCGTTGTATCAAAATTATACCCCACATAATTTAAAGCATCTGGAACTTGCCTCATATCTATTTTTAATCTATCTAAATTATATTCTCTATTTTTATTTTTTTGATGCACTTGTAAAATTATTTTATAAGCTCTTTCACATTTTAAAAATTTGTTCTTGAAAACTTCTATTTTCTTCATATTTTCGACAAATTGCTCTGAATTTTCAATGTTGCTAATTCTATTTATTTCGGCTTTTGCTTTATTTCTAATTTCTAATTTTTCATCAATGCTTAATTGTTTCATTTAATTCTCCAATTTAATTACTTATCTCTCACTTATATTTATAACAATTCTGTTCCTAAAATATATGTATCCTTTATCTTTATAAATCCATTGTTCTGTCGTTCCCCATGAATATGTATTTTTATTAATCTTATCAGGGTATCCCCAAGTAGATTGTCTAACTTCACTGACACTCATTCCAATTTGTGGTTGTTTTTCGCTTATTAATATTAACATCTCCTATTATTTAAAAATATTATATCACAATATTAAGATTTTTTGCTAAAATTTTAAAATATATTTTTCCATATAACTAATACTTAATTAATTTTACAAATTATTCTTTAATAATTATAATAAAAGAACAAAGAAATTTCAATACTTATATAATAACATATAGTATTAAAAATGACACCACTCCTATAATATAATTGTCCTCTTTAATAGGCTGAGACTTCCTGAGAAATAATAAATAGGAGGTATCCATTATATGAAAAATTTATATGTATTATGCATTCAAACTTAATTTTTGATTATGTAAGTCTATAATAAGAGAATCTAATTGTCCTCTTTTGCTTAATTTATTTAGTATTATAAAACCTCCAATAGAAGAACATACTCCTACTATTGATTTCCAGTCTATGTTAATAAATAGATTTTTATAATTAATTTTCATATATTTTCAACCTTTCTGGAGTGGCATCATAAATATATTATATCATATTTATGAACTTTTAACAACGCTCTGTCAAACTTCTATCTTTGTCTTTATTTTCTGGTTCATCTTTTAGTATTTCATGTTCATTATCATTTATTTTTAGTTCTGTATTTAATTCTTCATAAATTTTATTTTAAATTTTTATTTTTATTAAAAATTTATGTTCTATTCCCCTACTTTCTTAAAAATAAATATTTTTGTCAATTTTAAGACAACAAGTTATATTACTTATTTTTTAAAATTGCTTAAAATCGATTCTCGTGCGTCGTTTTTTTATTTTTGTAAAACTCTTATCCAACTTGTGTTTCACATTCATCTGGTATAATTTTTAGAATATTATCACTTTGCAATATTTTTCTTCCAATTGTAATTGGTTGTTCATCAGATTCATTATTTGATTTTGCATTTACTTGCTCAGCTTTTGCAGATAATATTTGTTCAAAAGTAAATTTTACCATTGCAATTTTTTTCTGCCTTTCCATATCATCTGATTTTTCACAATTTAGCATGTAATCTAAATTATATACATATAATTCTAATGCTCTTAAAATTAAATCTACTTGGTCATCTAATAATCTTAATTCTACTGGGTGAATATTATCATAATCAAATTTTACTTCTTCATTACTACTTGCCATTTTAAACTCCTATCTATGCATTAGTATATGCTATTGCATTATTATATTTAAATTGAGATAAAGGATGTTCAAATAATGTTTGTTCAACATCTTTATCATATAAATGAGTATATATTTTTGTTACTTCAACAGTTGAATGCCCTAATATTTCTTGTATCACTTTAATGTCTGTTCCTGCTTTAAATAATAAAGTTGCACATGTATGCCTTAATGTATGTACTGAATAGCTATTATTTGTGATTCCTGCTTCAATATATGCGCTTTTTATATATCTTCTAATTGTTCTAATATTAATCTTTTCATGCTTTCTTGTTATAAATAATCTATCTCTATCTTTTTTATCTTTAGGAACTATGTTTTTTCGTAATTCCATATATCTCATCAAAGAATCATAAGTATCATTATTTAAATATCCTATTCTTTCTTTATTGCCCTTACCTAATATCAAAAACTTCCTTTCTGATAACTTAAAATCAGATATATTTAGATTTGCTAATTCAGATACTCTCATTCCACAATGCAAGAAAAGGTGTATTATTACATTTTTCCTAATACCTAGTTCATTCGTACTATTTTTATATAATTCTGTCATTTTTTTAGCCTCATCATAAGATAAATAATTTGGTAATTGTTTAATTATTCTTTTTTCTGTATTTATTTTTTGAAATGGTTGTTTAAATAATCTATGTTTTATTTTATATAGGAATTCAAAAAAAGTTCTTAAATTTTCTATTTTAAAATTTCTTGTGCCTTGTTTATAATTGTTATCTGCAAGATAAAATATATAACTATAAATATCTTGATTAGTTAATGTTCTTATTTCATTTAAACTAATTTCTTCAACTGATTTAAATTTATTATCAAATTTATATATATTAATAAAATTTAAAAACTGAGTTATAGTTTGAGTAATTTTTTTTATATATTGACTTGATAAATTCTTAATTACATATAAATAATTTTCAAAATCTGTTATAAATTCATTATAATTTTCCATTATTAGATTCCTCCATCTTTTCTATAATACTTGAAATAGTAGAATTTTCCATTATTTCTTTTAGTTTTTTATTAGAAACATGTGTATATATTTCTGTTGATGACAAATGTTTGTGTCCAAGTATTTTTTGTATTATTAAAATGCTTACATTGTTTTCATTATACAAAAGTGTTGCTCCAGTATGTCTTAATGAATGGGTATGTAGTCCTTTTTTTACATCATGAAATGCCTTTTTAAGTTCGTTTTCTATTATAGATTGAACACTTCTTCTTGATATTCTTTTCTTTCTTTCACTTAAAAATAAAGCATTATAATCCATATTAGTTTTATCAAGATTTGGTCTTATTTCTAAATACATTTTTAATGCTTCAATTACAGCATCATTTAAATATGTAATTCTATCTTTATTCCCTTTTCCTGTTACTTTTAAAGTTCTATCATCTAATTTAATGTCATTAATATTAATATTAACTAATTCAGATAATCTTAAACAACAATTCAAAAACAAACAAATTATAGTATAATTTCTTATCTTATTTCTATGTTCTATTTTAGCTGTTGTTGATAATAGTTTTTTGCTATTTTCTAAATTAAGATATTTCGGTAATCTTTTTTCGATTTGAGCTGTTTTTACAAATTTAGTAGGGTTTGCTACAATGTAATTATTATTTGAAAGATATTCAAAAAACTTTTTAATTGATGCTAATTTTCGGTTCCTTGTTTTTGGACTATTATTTAAAACATAATTTAAGAAATTTATAAATTGTTCAATAGTATTTTTAGTTATTTTACTTATATCTTCAATAGTTATGTCTTTTATAGTTATTTTTTTAAATTCTTCAATGTTGATAGTATCAATATTTATTTCTTTATATTGGCATAATTTCAAATACCTAAATAATGTTCTTAAATCAAAATATGTTTC
Organism: uncultured Clostridia bacterium; assembly: GCA_947626605.1. Lineage (GTDB taxonomy): Bacteria > Bacillota > Clostridia > TANB77 > CAG-508 > CANPVP01. The sequence goes on from CANQSV010000038.1 coordinate 5,653, forward strand.
GTTTACTGTAGTTTCCGAACTAAGTTCTATATATCTTTTATATTTCAAATAATTATTTAGAAATTCTGGATTTTGTTTTTGATATATTAAAAAAGACATACTTAAATTCCCCCTCTCATTTGTTTAAGTGTAAGCCAAAAATATTTTTTGTTTATGGTTGGAGTTTAACATATCTTTTGAGGTAAAAACAAAGGTGTAAATTTTATATTTTTTTGGTTTTGCACCTTTGACAAACTTATTTTTTTATACATATTTTAATGTTTCCCACCTTTTCTTTTATAATTTTTTAAGTATTCCATCTGTTCTTCATCTTCTAATCTTCTTTTTTCATCTGTTTTATTCATATTTTCATTAACAATCATTAAAAATATTCCAAAAGCTATAACAAATCCAATAATCATAAGTATTAAAAGTACTGTCATTGAAATTTTATCTATATCCACTATTAATCATCTCCAATTTTATATACTAGGATTACCTAAAAAAAGATAACCCTTTCATATCAATTTTTTATTTATCTACATATTCATTAGACTGCAATTTGCTAAATCGCTACATAGGAATTTCACCTGCCTGCTTTACAGACTTGTACTCATTGCTTGCGACGGTTTTATCACGCTCGAGCTATTGACTATACAAAAGTATCATTCCATTAAATATTTTCGCCTTATTAGGTGCTACCTAATATTTAAGTAGTGGCTCTGTATCCACTTTGAACTAGCTCCATCTAACGGTGTATCTAATGAATTATTTAATTTTCAAAGTGCTTTTTGGTGGGTAAATTTTAAAACCCCCTCACTCCTTGAAAGAAAAAAAAAGGGGGTTTGTAGGATAAAAATTTTAAACTTTTAAAAATTTTTTCAATTTTTCTAAAATTTTATTTCTGTTTGTGTAAATTGTAGTATAGTGTTTTCCTACTATTTCGGCATATTCTCGTAATGTTTTTTCTTCAAAAAATAATGCTCGTATCAATTTATATTCATCATCATTTAATTTTAGTAAAGCCTCTTTAAGTTGTTCTACTTCAATTTTTCTTGTTACTTCAAAATCAATATCAACATTTTCATCTGGAAGTATATCTGCTCCTCTGATTTCATTATCTTCATCATCTTTTGCCATTTCATTTGTAGATATAAACCTAAATTTTCTTGATTCATTTGTTATATACTTATGTCTTTCTACAGATTTATAAAAATCTTTATATTCTCTATCTGTTACTTCTAATAACATTCCCTGTATAGGTATAAACTTTTTATCGTTGTATTCACTTATTGTCTTTCTTCTTTCTTTCAATTCTTTATAAGTAATTTCTTCAAATATTCCTTTTGCAATTCTAATAAAACATCTTGCTTTATCTTCCATTTCACTTCCTCCATTCAATTTCAAAATTTAGAAATTAAATGGAATTGGTGGACTGTTACATCCATCCAAAAAGATTAGTTGAATATATATATTAAAAAAAACAAGTATACAGCGCAATACCATATACTTGTTTTGAATAACTAAATATAGTTGTTCTAGGAATATAAAAATGAATTTAAGTTTTCTTTTTAGTACATTATCTAAGTACATACAAAAAACTCCTTTTTCGTATTACTTAAAAACAAGTTCTAAAAAGTCTTTTAATAAAAATTTAACTATATCAGAGTCTAAAATACGTAATTGAAATTATCTTATGCACTTTCAAATCTTTGGTACAACTACTTTTTAGACTTTGATTTAAGTTAGGAGCATTATAATTCGATATTTGATTTTTGTGTCGAAAACGGAGAAAATTAGTGGATAACAGGAAAAAACGGAAAATAACGGGAGAAAACGGTTAATTTCTTTATTGAATTTTGTCGAAATTTTCTTGAATAAATTTAGACTTTTTTATTGTGTTTACATAATTTTTATGATATAATGACCTCGTATTTGATAAGTATGGAGGTTGAATAGTAATGTTAAAAGTTCTTATTGCTGATGAGAATGTTGAACAAGTTACTAAATGTTGTCAGTACCTCACAAACTATGACCAAAAAATTCGACCAATAGGCTCTAATACTGGTATTGATACGTTGAACAAATACAATAAAATGAAAGCTAATATTTTGATTTTAAATTCTCATTTTAGTGATATAAAATCTACTGAAATAGTTGATAGGCTATCAACTACTGTAAATGAAAGAAAAATTAGTAATATAATTTTGACTGTAAATAATGAAAGAGAACAACTTGCTTTTGTCAATACTGAAAAAATTTATGGATTTTTTTATAAACCTTTAAATTTAGAAAAAATTGCTGATGCCGTTGAGAAAATTAGAGATGAAAATAATTATTGTGAACTTACAGAAGATTACTTAAATAAATTGCTTTATAGTATGAGAATAATAATTGGCTCTTACCCATCAGAAATATTAAAAGAGGCTATCATAGAATGTTACAATTACCCATACCTACTCACAAATTTTGATTCTGTTCTTTCTATATTATCTTATAAACATAAAGGTATGGATACAGAAGCTATAAGATCAGCAATTAGAAATTCTTTACATTACCTTAATAATTTCAGAGATAAATTAAAGACACATCCTGTTGTTAAAATGTTTGAGCCAGATAGAAATATTAGTCCTAAAACATTTTTAGAGATTGTCGTTTCATATATTCATACAGAAAAAAATCAAGAAATATTCTTTTAGTTATTCACTAAAATCATATCTCTTGATTTTTATTTTTTACATATTTTTAAATTCTTTGTATTCCTTATATTCTTTTAGTACAGTTGTTATACTCTCTAAATCGTTTTCCTCCATCCAAGCATTTAATTTTTTACCAACTATATCATAACCTTTTTCGATTTCTGACATAGGCATTTCCTTTGCAAAAAAATTAAATACAGGAATTTCATCTTTCAATACTTGTTTTGATTTTTCCATTATATCAATACTACTCATATCTGACATATCATATTT
>CANQSV010000039.1 GCA_947626605.1 uncultured Clostridia bacterium
GACACGGCAGCCCAGCAGGAGAAAACCTCCTCCCACCGGGCTTTGTGATTGCCGATGCCGTCTTTTTTCGTGGAATGCTCCAGAAAAGTGATCCTCTGATTCAGCCTGCCTATCTCCACTAAATCACGCCCTCTCTCTGTGCAAACAGCAGCGACCGGAGCGTCAGTGTCAGTGCATGGTAATCAGCAGTGTTGCGGTTTTCGTAGAGGTAAGCAACAGTATACAGCATAGCCTGCCGGGAGGTTTCCTCTTGTTCTGCAAACTGTCGTTCGTTCATGCGCCCAACGTCCATCACAAGCCGTTTTGCTGTCTCCATCAAAGTGAGGATGAGCTTGTCATCCTCACAGTGATCGACCCGGAGATAGTTTTTTGTTTCCGCAAGTGTGATCATGAGCCACTCTTGACCTTGAGCGTCTTGATTGCCTCCGGCAGAATGAGCTTACCGTCGAGACGTTCCATTGCAAGGAAACCGACCTGTCCGGTCATGGCGAACAGTTCATTCAGACGCTTGAAGGTACGACCGGAACGTTCAGCGATCCAGTAGTAGCTGAAATCACCGAATGCCATACACTTTGCTCCCGCCTTGATCTCCGGCACATAGCTGGATGTCTTGTAGGGACGGTTGAGGATGGTGTCGGGTACATTTACGGAAACGGAAGGCTGCCAGATGTAGTTGCCATTGCCGTCCTTCAGCTTACGCAGTGCTTTGACCGTGCTGTCATTCAGCACCCAGACCGCCTTCTTTCGGTAAGGGCTGCGGAGCGAATAGAAAAGCTCCATCACATCGTCAAAAGTGATGCTTGCCCCTGCGGTCGTTGCACCGTCCGATGCGCCGCCTGTAGTGTTGAAGATGCCGACAGGTTTGCCCGTACCGTTGCCAACGAAGAAGGCTTCTTCCTCCTTTGCACCGATACGGCGGGCAAATTCACGGGCAATATAGGACGGCAGGTCGAACACGGAGTCGTTAAGAAGCTCCTCGGAAACCTTGATTGCCGTACCAAGTTTGAATGCGGAGAGCGATGCCTGACCGAAGGTGTCATCAGAGAGGGTGTACTGTTCTTCCTCATCCATCCAGACCGCATCCCCCTTCGATGTGACGATCGGGATCTTGCGGTCACCGGAATTTGTCTTGATGACAGTCGCCATCTGACGGAAGATGTTTTCTTCCTCAAGTGCCTCGATGAGCTTGCGCTCGAATTCATCCGGCACAAGGTAACCGCCCTCGGTGTCCGTGCCGACCTGAAGATCATTGCGCACGTCGATCCAGTTGCGGTTGCGGATGCTGTTCCAGAAAGCGGCAGCATATTCCGCCGATGCCGTGCCGGTCTTTTCCGGTACGGATGTCTGCACAGCAGGTGTGGTCAGAATAGGTGCGGATGTCGCCTTTGCCAGTTCAGTCTCGATCTCCGCCTGACGCTCCATGCGCTGGATCTCCTTGCCGAGATTCACGATGGTCGTTTCCATTGCATCGTATGTCTTGCTGTCCTCTTCGGAAAGTGTTCCGTCCGGACGACGCTTGCTGTCGAGAAAATCACGAGCAGTGTCCCATGTCTTTGCTCTCTTTTCTCTCAATTCCTGAATGGTCATTGTGCATTCCTCCTCAATATTTCAAAAGTGCCAGCCGTTTTTTCAGCTGATCTGCGGGTACGCCCTTGTCGGGCTTCGGCATCAGGGCAGAGACTTTCGCCATGAAACTTTCCGCTGTTCCGGCGGGTGAATAGATCATGGCAGTCAGCATATCTTCTTTCTTTTCAGGCTCTTCCTCCGGTTCACCCTCATCGGGTTCATCCGGTTGTGGGAACGCACCCCGGTCTGAAAAAAGAATGCCGTCCGCAAATCCCATATCTTTCGCCTTTTTTGCATTCAGCCAAGTTTCATCGCTCATCATTTTGGCGATTTTATTTCTGCTCAGATGTGACTTGGTTTCATAGGCGTTGATGATGCTCTCCTTGACCTCATCAAGAAGTGCAATTGCCTTTTCCATGTCGGCACGGTTTCCCATTGCTACCGTGGACGGATCGTGGATCATCATCATGGCAGTCGGGGCGATCAGCGTTTCGTCACCTGCCATTGCCACCACCGAAGCCGCACTTGCCGCAATGCCGTCAATTTTGACCGTGACCTTGCCCTTATGATTACGGAGCATGGTGTAGATCTGACTTGCGGCGAGGCAATCGCCACCCGGACTGTTCAGCCAGACGGTCAGATTTCCGCTGATTTTTGCCAGTTCATCACGGAACAGTGCAGGTGTGACCTCGTCACCGAACCATGTTTCTTCAGCAATCGGACCGTTGAACAGAAGCTCCGTCTCTCCGGTTTCCTCATTGCGCACCCAATTCCAGAATTTGTTCATTCTGTGTCACTCCCTTCATAATTTACCCCAATGTAATCAAGGACTTTTCCCAATCCTAAGCCGGTTTTATCCGGTTTCCAAATGCCGTCAATTTTTTCACCGCCGTGAATGCAATAATCGTAAATTTTCGGATGTGTGGCGGCAAGCTGCTGAAATCTGTTCGGTGATTTTTCCAGATGACAGCCGAACATACAAAACATACAGCCCGTTCTGTGCGCTCCGGTGGTGTAATATTTTTCGTTTTCGTCCTGTAAAATTTCGCCATATATCGGGGAATATGGTACTTTGTATTTGACCAGATATTCCAAAATGTCCTGTTCCGTCCAGAAAGAAATCGGCTGTGAACGTGGACGTTTCGCATCAAAAGCGTTGCAGCCGTGAATCAGCCAGTGTTCTTTCCGAAGTCTGGATTCGCTTGCCATTGTCGCCACAATCGGCACTCTTCCGGTTTCTTTTTCATACTGTTTCAGCGGATTTTTCTTCATAATGGTACAGCATTCCGATGAACACCGAAAAGGTGCATCAAGCAAAAACTTCCATTTTTCGCAGTTATACTGGCTTTTATTTCCGTTTTTGTCAAGGAAAAGTCCGCAAAGTTTCTGATAATCACCGTGATTTTCTTCTCTGCCTTCTTCAATGGCTTTTCGGGCATACTGCACACGACGGCTGACTTCTTTGGAAACCACCGGATACCCGTATTTTTCAATGACTTGTCGGAAATTCATTTTCGGACGGAGAATTGTCACATTTCCGAAATCCTGCACAAATTTTTTGATTTCCGGATATTCTAAGCCGGTGTCCACAAATACGGCAGGAATGTCCGAAAAGTACGGAATATTGCGGATAATGTGCAGAAGGCAGGTAGAATCTTTTCCTCCTGAATAGCTTAAATAAATATTTCCGTCATAATGATTGTACCAGTCTTTCAGCCGTCGTTCCGTCATGTGAATTTTGTCTTCCAAAGGCAGCGACTGCATTTGATACAAGTCACTGATCTGATGTTTCATTGCTGTCACCTCCATTATTTGCAAAAGCACCGGCATCAGCAAGTTTCGTAAAGCTGCCGTTGACCAGATACAAATTGCCGCCCTCGTCATCGGGGATAGCGTTCAGATCCTCAAGTTCCCGAATGTCATTTGTACTCATCCATCCGTTCTGTCGTGCAGTTGCATAGCCCTGCATACGGCTTGCGTAATCGCCACGCAGCAGCCCTTCCACGTTGAATTTGATGAAATACCGTCCCTTTTCCGAATCGGAAAGCAGTGCCTTCTGCATTCCCTGTTCCCAGCGGACAAGCCACGGGTCGAGTGTATATTTGACAAATTCCAGTGACTGCTGTTCGATATTGGAAAAGGTAGCGTGTTCAAGGTCGCCGATCATATGCAGCGGCACTCTGTACAAACGTGCAATTTCTTCAATTTGAAATTTACGAGTTTCCAGAAATTGTGCCTCATTATTGGGAATGGAGATCGGTGTGTACTTCATGCCCTCTTCGAGAATTGCCGTTTTATGGGCATTTCCTGTTCCGTAAGCCCTCTGCCATGCCTCACGCACACGCTCCGGATTTTTGATGACACCGGGGTGTTCCAGCACCGCTGATGGGCTTGCACCATTCGCAAAAAAAGTCGCCCCGTATTCGTCACAGGCGACAGCTAAACCGATTGCATTTTTTGCCATTGCAATGGGCGAATAGCCGACCAGACCATCAAACCCCAGCCCCGGAATATGCAGCACCTGCTCAGCGGGAAGAATCAGCTCGCCCTGCTGTTTGAAATTGGGGTTTGCTTCATCATAGCGGCTGTACTTGTAAATCAGCCGACCGTGTTCATCCCGATCAACCTTCATCTTATCCGGCATCAGTGGGTACAGTCCCAAGACCTCACCACGACCATTGCGGATGATCTGTGCAAAGGCGTTTCCGTAGATCAGCAGATGACTCATCAGCGTTTCACGGAAGATAAAACTCGTCATTTCGGGATTCGGCTGGTCATGCAGCAAAAAATATAGCGGGTGCATCGGCACTCGCTCTTTTCCGTTTTCTGTATATTGATAGACGTGAAGCGGTAATTGTGCTATCGCTTCACTTAAAACTCTCACGCAGGCATACACAACGGTATGCTGCATTGCTGTTCTGTCTGTAACTCGCTTGCCTGCGTGTGTCCGCCCAAAAAAGTAGGTGTAGGACGGCGAATCATAGCTGTCTGTGGGCTTGTCACGGCTTTTGAAAAGTCCGCTGAAAATACTCATAGAAATCATCTTCTTTCATGATTGACTTTTAGGGCGGTTCGTGTTATAATGGTATCAGCAAATGAGGAGTAAATTCCTCAACAAATCGTAATTTAGAGGAGTAAAAAGCATGGCAGAAAAAAAGGCTTTAGTAGTTATTGATATGCAGAATGACTATCTGTGGGAAAAGAGAAAAGCAAAGTTTTCATATAATACTGATGAACTCGTAAATGCCGTAAATAAAGCAATTTCTTCGTATGAAGAAATTGGATACGATATTATATATATTGCGCAAATGTTTCCGAATATCATCACAAACAAATGGTTTATCGGTTTTTCGATAAAGGGGACCGAGGGAGCAGAATTATATAGCGAACTAAATATTGTGTCAGATTTATATTTTGAGAAAAATCTGCCTGATACATATTCATCAAAAGCATTTAGGGAATATATGGCACAGCAAGGCTATACTGAAGTAGCTTTGTGCGGTCTGGACGAATGCGGTTGTGTCGGAGCTACTGCAAAAGGGGCTTTGAAAACAGGAGTAAAAGTGGTTATGCTTGAAAACTGTATTGGAAGACGCTTTTCACATGATAAAGTACAAAAGATGAGAGACAATCTCGCCTCTTTAGGTGTACAGTATATTAAATTCTGATTTGTCAAACTAACATCAGCTATAAAATCAATAAATCCCTCGAATCATAAACAGACTCATCAGGTGCACATCCACAGCGAATAGCACGGTCAAGAGCCATAATCAAGGCAACCGCACCGTCGATTTTTTCTGTGGATTTTTCCTTATCCGGCTTGATATTTCCGGCAGGGTCACGCTTGATGAAGATATTGTCCATCATCCAGCGGAGAACCGGATGCCCGTTGTGAGCAAGTTTCTGCTCCAATGTCAGCTTCATCAATTCCTTGGTCGGCGGACTAAGATCTCGGTAGCCCTGACCAAACTGCACCAGTGTAAATCCCAGATCTTCGAGGTTCTGCGACATCTGTACAGCACCCCAACGGTCAAAAGCAATTTCCTTGATGTGGAATTTCTGTCCCAGCTTATCAATGAAGTTTTCGATGAATCCGTAATGGACAACGTTGCCTTCGGTGGTGAGCAGGAATCCCTGCCGTTCCCACAAATCGTAAGGAACATGATCTCTGCGGACTCGCATGGGAAGTGTATCTTCGGGCAGCCAGAAATATGGCAGAACATAATAATTCTCGTCATCGTCAGTCGGAGGAAAAACAAGCACAAATGCTGAAATATCGGTGGTTGAGGATAAGTCTAAACCGCCGTAGCAGACACGCCCTGAAAGGTCATCTTCGTCAAAAGAAACTTTGCATTTGTCCCACTTCTCCATTGGCATCCAACGAACTGCCTGTTTTACCCATTGATTCAGACGAAGCTGCCGGAAAGCATTTTCTTCGCCGGGGTTCTGCTTGGCGGATTCGCAGGCGGCTTCCACCTTGTCCATGCCGATGGTTTCGCCGAGGGACGGATTCGAGCTTTTCCAGACTTCCGGAGAAGTCCAGTCGGCATCATCAGCAGCACCGTAGATGACCGGATAGAAAGTTTTGTCGATTTTCCGACCTTCCAGAATGTCCTTTGCCTTCTGGTGCTGCTCATAGCAGATGGAATTGGTGTCCGTGCCTGCCGTTGTGATCAGAAAATACAGCGGCTGCATTCGTGCATCGCCTGAGCCTTTCGTCATAACATCAAACAGCTTTCGGTTGGGCTGCGTATGCAGCTCGTCGAACACGACTCCGTGAATGTTGAACCCGTGCTTGCTGTACGCCTCGGCGGAAAGCACCTGATAGAAGCTGTTGGTCGGCGTGTATACGATACGCTTCTGCGAGGTCAGGATCTTCACTCGTTTATTCAGGGCAGGACACATCCGCACCATATCGGCAGCGACATCGAATACGATCGCAGCCTGCTGTCGGTCGGCAGCGCAGCCGTAGACCTCGGCACGTTCTTCACCATCCCCACAGCAAAGCAGCAGAGCGACCGCAGCGGCAAGCTCTGATTTCCCGTTCTTTTTCGGAATTTCGATATATGCCGTATTAAACTGTCGGTAGCCGTTGGGTTTCAGAATGCCGAACAGGTCACGGATAATGCGCTCCTGCCAGTCGATCAGTTCAAAGGGCTTTCCCGCCCATGTGCCTTTCGTGTGGGCAAGGCACTCGATGAACCGGACAGCGTAGTCAGCAGCAGCTTTGTCATAATGGGAATCTTCCGCCATGAATTTGGTCGGTGTATATTCTTTCAGCTTACGCAAGTGCCTCACCTCCAATGAGAAAGGCGGCATCCTTCCGGTTGCCGCCTTCGTGGTTTAGTTGTATTCGTGCATCAGGAGTGCCAGTGCCATCTCTGCGGCTTCATTCTGCGGCGGAACATCCTCGCCCCGGTCGTAGTTGTAAACGACCTCGCCTTTGATTTTCAGCGTTGCTTTGCTGATCCTGCCGCCCTCGATCCCGAACTGACTGCCCTTATCGTAGGCTTTCACCCAGTAGTGAACCGTTGTGTAGCCGCCTTCCTTTTTCGGAATTCCGATCGTACCTTCATGCCACATATTCTTTTCCTCGCTTTCGTGTATTTCGGTAGGCTTTCTGCCCTTCCGTTATACACATATTAACTCTAAACCGGAATAATAGCAAGCCGCTAAAACTACAGAAAATACAGGAAAAATGTGCGGCGGGTGTTGTGTATATTACACCCGCTGTTCTGATGCATTATTTTCCGATGGGAATCGCCATCAGGTGGCTGCCGATCTGCACGAAGTCGTATGCCTGCCGGAACTGCTCCGTGTACTTTTCAATCAGCTCCTGCGGCAAGTCGGTGAAGTCCTCCTCACCGAGTCCGCAGAGCAGGAATGTCCCCTTGATGACACCGTAGCCTTTGATGGGGCGATTCCATTTCTGCTCCGGGTGGAAGAGGGCTTCCTCCTCGCAGACCAGTGCGACCGGATCCTCGAAGGGGTATATTGCCTGAATGTATCCGCCGACCGTCTGCTGCAGACTTGCGAGGTCGCCGCTGATTTCCTTTGCACAGGGGCGTTTGCCCGGTTCAACGATAAGAATATTCATGGTGTACGCTCCTTTGTCTTTATTCCGGTCTGTAATGATTGTGAATGATGCTGAGAATTTTGTCCTGTTCCTCACGCCCTACGCCGAGGCTTTCGAGGGCTTCTCTCGTCCCGCAGTCGGGGCAGATCTGGCTGCCGTCCACACGGGAGGTGGCGGGGCGGTCGGTGTAGATCTGTCCGCATTTCGG
>CANQSV010000040.1 GCA_947626605.1 uncultured Clostridia bacterium
AATAAAAACTATCAACTATAAAGTTGATAGTTTATTGAATTATATTCTATTTAAAGCTATTTATTACTTTATCTAAATTTTCTTGACTAGTTTCTGTTATTAATATAGCAACTACATATTCTCCCTCATCACGTAAATAATAATTTTGTAGAACATTTGCTCCTGAAACAGAAGCTTTTGCAGGAACTACAGTATAAGTATTTCCACCTATTTTAGTTTCTGTAAAATCTCCAATTGTATAATTCATTTGTGTTACTTGTCCTAATTGTGCTTTTAAAGCCTCTGCATATTCTTTAGCATTTCCTACACTTTTTTCCATCATAACAGCAACAGATCCATTTGTACTTGTATTTTTTGCCATCATATCATATATAACATTTAACTTAGATATTTCTGAAATATATAATTCTTCATTCTTTAAAACTTCTTCGCCTAATTGCATAGTTTTTGCTATTTCTTCATCAGTTGAACGAGTCCATCCATCTGGTAAAGTAAATTTTAAATTTGCAAATTCACTTGTATAAACTTTATCATCCCATTTTCCTCTTGATATTGTTTTTGAAGTTGATTGATTATTATCAGCATTATTCTCATTATTTACTTGTTGATTTCCATTTTCTGATGCATTGTTTGCTGTATTAGAAGTATTTCCATTATTTTCTGCATTTTGCTTATTATTATCTTTTTCTTTTCCACAACCAGCTAAAACAGTAAGTGAAACTACTAACATTAAAGCTAATATTAATAATTTTAAAATATTATTTTTTTCTCTTAACATAAAAACTCTCCTTTTTATATAGTATAAAGACGGAAATTTATTCCGTCTTTATACTACATTTATTTTTTCATTTATTAATTAAGCAATTATTTCAGAAACGATTCCTGAACCTACTGTTCTACCACCTTCACGGATAGCGAATCTTAATCCTTTTTCTATAGCTATTGGTGTAATTAATTCGATTGTCATTGCTACGTTATCTCCTGGCATTACCATTTCTACACCTGCTGGTAATTCAATAACACCTGTAACGTCTGTTGTTCTAAAATAGAATTGTGGTCTATATCCATTAAAGAATGGTGTATGTCTTCCACCTTCTTCTTTAGTTAAGATATAAACTTCTGATTTAAATTTTGTATGTGGATGAATTGATCCTGGTTTTGCAATAACTTGTCCTCTTTCGATATCTGTTCTTTGGATACCTCTTAAAAGAACACCTATATTGTCTCCTGCTTCAGCTTGATCTAATAGTTTTCTGAACATTTCAACACCTGTTACTACAGTTTTTGAAGATTCATCTTTTAAACCAACTATTTCAACTTCGTCTGAAACTTTTACTACACCTCTTTCTACTCTACCTGTTGCAACAGTTCCTCTACCTGTGATAGAGAATACGTCTTCAACTGGCATTAAGAAATCACCGTCTGTTGGTCTTTCTGGTGTTGGAATATAGCTATCAACTGCTGCCATTAATTCTTTCATTGGAGCATATACTTCATCATCTGGATTAGTAGATGTTGCTTCCAATACTTTTAATGAAGAACCTTTTATAATTGGAATCTCATCTCCTGGGAAATCATAGCTTGATAATAAGTCTCTAACTTCCATTTCAACTAATTCTAATAGTTCTGGATCATCAACCATATCACATTTATTTAAATAAACAACGATATATTTAACACCAACTTGTCTAGCAAGTAGTATGTGTTCTCTTGTTTGAGGCATTGGTCCATCAGCTGCAGAAACAACTAATATAGCACCATCCATTTGAGCAGCACCTGTAATCATGTTCTTTACATAGTCTGCGTGACCTGGACAGTCAACGTGTGCATAGTGTCTGTTTTCTGTTTCGTATTCTACGTGAGCTGTGTTGATTGTGATTCCTCTAGCTTTTTCTTCTGGAGCTCCGTCGATTTGATCGTAAGCTGTATATTGAGCTTTACCTAATAATCCTAAATATTTTGTAATAGCGGCTGTTGTTGTTGTTTTTCCGTGGTCAACGTGACCAATTGTACCGATATTAACGTGTGGTTTTGTTCTTTCAAATTTAGCTTTTGCCATTTTTGAATTCCTCCTTTAATATTTTTATATTTTTAAAAATTTAAAATCTTTTTTTATAAAACACCTGTATTGTATAATATTTATTTTATTTTTGCAAGTAATTTTATAAAATTCATAATATAACATCTCTATATATTATTTTTTTGTGGGGGACCAATGGTCGCCCCTATATTTTTGTTTTGCAAATAATCAATATCATAAAATTAAATTTATTCTTCTTTTTTACCTCTTGAAGCAACAATTGTTTCTAATATTGATTTTGGAACTTCTTCATAGTGAGATGGTTCCATTGCATATGTTCCTCTACCTTGTGTTTTAGAACGTAAGTCTGTTGCATAACCAAACATTTCTGATAATGGAATAAAAGCTCTAACAATTTTATTTCCTGCTCTATCTTCCATACCTTCCATTCTACCACGTCTAGAGTTTACGTCTCCAATAACATCTCCCATATATTCTTCTGGAACTGTTATTTCAACTCTCATTATTGGTTCTAGAATAACTGATTTACCTTTTCTACATCCTTCTTTGAAAGCCATAGAACCTGCAATTTTGAATGCCATTTCTGAAGAGTCAACATCATGGTAAGAACCATCTACTAAAGTTGCTTTAAAGTCGATAACTGGATATCCTGCAAGAACACCAGATTCAGCAGCTTCACGAATACCTTCTTCGATTGGTTTAATGTATTCTTTAGGAACAACACCACCAACGATTTTGCTCTCAAATTCGATTCCTTTACCTGGCTCTAATGGTTCCATTTCTAGCCAAACATGTCCATATTGTCCACGTCCACCAGATTGACGAATGAATTTTCCTTCTACTTTAACAGCATTTCTAATTGTTTCTTTATAAGCAACTTGTGGTTTACCAACATTTGCTTCAACTTTAAATTCTCTTTTTAATCTATCAACAATGATATCTAAGTGTAACTCACCCATACCAGCAATAACTGTTTGACCAGTTTCATGGTTTGTATAAGTTTTGAATGTTGGATCTTCTTCAGCAAGTTTTGCAAGAGCTATACCCATTTTTTCTTGAGCTACTTTATCTTTAGGCTCAATAGCTATATCGATAACTGGCTCTGGGAATTCCATTGATTCTAATATAACTGGGTGATTTATATCACATAGAGTATCACCTGTTGTTACTTCTTTTAAACCAACAGCTGCTGCAATATCTCCAGCATATACTTTTTCAATATCTTCTCTGTGATTAGCATGCATTTGAAGAATTCTACCAATTCTTTCTTTTTTATCTTTGTTTGCATTTAAAACAGTTGATCCAGAAGTTAATGTTCCTGAATAAACTCTGAAGAAACATAGTTTTCCAACGAAAGGATCAGTAGCAATTTTGAAAGCTAATGCTGCAAAAGGCTCGTCATCTCCTGTTACTCTTTCTGTTTCTTCTCCGTTTTCATCAACACCTTTTATATGTGGTATATCAAGTGGTGATGGCATATATTCAATAATATTATTTAATAACTCTTGAACACCTTTATTTTTATATGATGAACCACAACATACTGGAACTATTTTATTTGCTATTGTTCCTTTACGAATTGCTGCTTTTATTTCTTCCTCAGTAAGTTCTTCGCCTTCTAGATATTTCATCATTAAATCATCATCTTGTTCACATGCAGATTCAATCATTTTTGCTCTATATTCTTCTGCTTGTGCTTTCATATCTTCTGGAATGTCTGTTTCTTCGATTTCTTTTCCTAAATCATCTTTATGAATGAAAGCTTTCATTTTTATTAAGTCAACTATACCAACAAAAGTATCTTCAGCTCCTATTGGTAATTGAACTGGAACTGCGTTAGCATTTAATCTTGTTCTAACTTGCTCAACACAGTTTAAGAAGTTTGCTCCAGTGATATCCATTTTATTAACATATATCATTCTTGGAACATGATATTTATCAGCTTGTCTCCAAACTGTTTCAGATTGTGGCTGAACTCCACCTTTAGCACATAATACAGTTACAGATCCATCTAATACTCTTAAAGATCTTTCAACTTCAACTGTAAAGTCAACGTGTCCAGGAGTGTCAATAATATTAATTCTATGATTTAACCATTGACATGTTGTAGCAGCAGAAGTAATTGTAATACCTCTTTCTTGTTCTTGTTCCATCCAGTCCATTGTTGCAGCACCTTCGTGAACTTCTCCTATTTTGTGAGTTTTTCCTGTATAGAAAAGAATTCTTTCAGTAGTAGTAGTTTTTCCTGCATCTATATGAGCCATAATTCCTATATTTCTTGTTCTTTCTAATGAAACTTTTCTGTCTGACACGATTAGTATCCTCCTTTTCATTTTATCTTAGTGAATAATTAATAGTGAATATTTAATAATGAATAATTTTGGTAGTTTTGTCAAAGACAAAACTTCATCAATTATTCAATATTAATTATTAATTATTAATTTAGAATTAAATCCATAAGATTTAATTCTGTATTTTACCATTTGTAATGTGCAAATGCTTTATTAGCTTCTGCCATTCTATGTGTATCTTCTTTCTTCTTAAATGCTCCACCATTTTCATTTATAGCATCAATGATTTCTCCTGCTAATTTTTCTGCCATTGTTTTTTCATGTCTTTTTCTAGCATAAATAACTAACCATCTTAAACCTAAAGTTTGTCTTCTTTCTGGTCTAATTTCTAGTGGAACTTGGTATGTTGCTCCACCTACTCTTCTTGCTTTAACTTCAAGAACAGGCATAATGTTATTTAGTGCTTTTTCAAATACTTCTAATGGATCAGCTTGCTCTTTTTCTTTTATGATATCGAATGCATCATAAACTATTTTTTGAGCAACTGATTTTTTACCATCTAACATTATATTGTTAACTAATTTTGTAACAATTTTGCTATTATATATTGGATCTGGTAAAACATCTCTTTTTGCAATATATCCTTTTCTTGGCACTTTTTCTTCCCTCCTTAATTTTTTTTGATACTTATAACCTAAAGTATCAAAGGTACTCTGAAAAACCTATAGTTTTCCCGTAAGTGCTATAATCTATTATTAATTTAAGTCCCTTAAATTAGTAAGTTATAGACACCATTTTAATTTTTAAAAATAATATTTTATTATTTATTTTTAACTCTTAATCTCTAATTATAAACAAGTATATTCTAAAATTATTCATCATTTATAATCAGAACTGGTATTGGAAATTAGAAGCAAGTATAACAAGGCAACCGAAGTAAAATACCGCAAGCGTTACTCAACGTACATCGAGGATATTTTATCTGAAGGTTAGCGCAGTTAGACACCGCTTATAATTTTCAAGACCTATTTTTTAGGACGTTTAGCTCCATATTTAGAACGAGCTTGCATTCTATCCTTAACTCCGGCTGTATCAAGTGTTCCTCTGATTATATGGTATCTAACACCTGGTAAGTCTTTTACTCTTCCACCTCTAATTAAAACAACACTGTGTTCTTGTAAGTTATGTCCTATACCTGGGATATAAGATGTAACTTCGTATCCATTAGAAAGTCTAACTCTGGCAACTTTTCTTAAAGCTGAGTTTGGTTTCTTTGGAGTAACAGTTTTAACTACAGTACATACACCTCTTTTTTGTGGTGCTCTGTTGTCTGTTTGTCTGTTTTTCTTAGAGTTAAATCCTTTTTGAAGAGCTGGTGCAGTTGATTTTGTAACTGCTGTTTGTCTTCCTTTTCTTACTAATTGATTAATTGTTGGCACTTAAATTTCACCTCCTAAAATAAACAAAAATTACCGCTAGTGGTAATTTTCCACTAGCGGTGTATATTTTATCATAAATATGTTTTTTCGTCAATAGTTTGTAATGTGTTTTTTAGTTGTTATCCCCTCTTGCATTGTTGCCTTGTTCATTTACCATATCTTCTGATTTCTCTTGAGCCTGTTTAATTGCCTCTTCTTCATTTATATTCTGCTTTGGTACAAAAGACGTTCTTATTTCTTTAGCTATTGTCATTTTAGCTGTCTTACATGCAATTATATATTTTTGTATTGTTTCTATATCAGCCATCTCAAGCTGTGGATAAGTCATTTTTAGTAGCTTATCACATTCTTTTTTTAATGATTCTGACAAAGATCCTACTTCTGCACTCATATATGCATCTGTTAATTTACTTTTAGCAGATATACACTCAAGTAACATCTCCTGCTTTTCTTTTGACATTTTTTCAGAATTGCTTTTCTCTTCCTCATCTTCCTTGATATCTTCATCAGCCTTTTTACTATCGTCATTCTCTTCTTCCAAGTTACTTGGTGAAAAGAATTCTTTTATATTTGCTATTCCTTTAGCAATTCTTCTAAATAACGTTTTTCCTTTTTTAGCTTGTTTTGAATTTTTCTCTTTCTCCTGCTTCTCTTCAATGTTTCTCGCATATTCATTCCACTTATCTCTTAAATTCAATCCTTTTACAATACTAATAAAATCATCAGCATTTACAAAATTATTTACTTTAATTTTATATAATTCTTCCATTTGTTCTTCTTCTGGCATCTGTTTTAATTTATCTATAAAATAAAGTACACTATAATTTACTTTTGATTCCTCATTTTCTTCTTTTTTTGTACTTGTTTGTACATCTCTTTTTGATAAGTTTTCAAAAACAAGTTTTGATACTAACTCATTTAGTTTCTTTGTTTTTTCAGCCTCGTCAACCATATTCATTATTTCATTTATTTCTTGCTCTGTTGCCCCAAGTTTCTTTGCTTTCATGACAGTATCATCAAAACTCTCTTCAAAAACTTGTTGATCTATAATCTCATCTCCATCTTCATGCAAGCTAGTATTTCTTAAGTCTTCTATATGTATTCTAGGTTTTTTTCCTTCCTTAACATTTTGCTCTGTTTCTGGTTCTTGTTCTGTTTCTGGCTCTTGTTCTTTTTCCTTCTCTTTCTTATAATTAACAATAAAGCCTTCTGGTACTTTATCCGGTTTAGCTTTTTTAGCCATAATCATAAGATATTTCATTTTTTGTTTTTTCAATTCATCTGTTTCTTCTTCCACTCCATCAAAATCATAAGAAATCTTAAGACCTTCCACTTCTCTATTCATTAGAATCTTTTTATACATTGACTTGTTTGTCTTCACAAAATCAGCATCTTCAGTTATTTCTGCTAATTTACGGTCAAGTGTAAATAATACTGATGCAATTACAGGATCTACAAGATCTAATCTTTTTGCTTTTTTAAATTTTGCTATTATTTCATCTTTTTCCTTAAATGTTCTTTGTTCTTTTGCACTTCCTCTTGTAATATCAATTAATGCTCTTTCTTTTATTGCTTGTAAATTGTTTCCTGACATAAGATCTTTTTTATAACCAATAATTCCATATTCAACCATATTTTCTATATCAGCTTCATGCATTTTAATTTTATATTCTTTACCTGATTTTGTTTTAAAATTATACGTTCCATCTTTTACAGATACGCT
The DNA here is from genome assembly GCA_947626605.1 of uncultured Clostridia bacterium. Classification (GTDB taxonomy): domain Bacteria; phylum Bacillota; class Clostridia; order TANB77; family CAG-508; genus CANPVP01. Next base: position 7,495 of record CANQSV010000040.1, read on the forward strand.
TATTTCTGTAATTATAAGATCATCTTTTTCTGGATTTTCTGGTATTTGTGTTAAATCTTCATCTTCATGTTCTTCTTCTCCATTTCCTTCTTCTTCGTGTCCTTCTTCTTCATGTCCTTCATCTTCATGTTCTTCTTCTTCGTGTTCTTCTTCTTCGTGTTCTTCTTCTTCGTGTTCTTCTTCTTCGTGTTCTTCTTCTCCATGTTCTTCTTCTCCATGTTCTTCTTCTCCATGTTCTTCTTCTCCATGTTCTTCTTCTCCATG
>CANQSV010000041.1 GCA_947626605.1 uncultured Clostridia bacterium
TCCATATCGCATACTTTCAAAAACAGCGCCTCCTTGTTTTCATGACAGTCAGTTAATCTAATACCAAAATGCCATTAAAGAGTAGACAAAAGCAGAAAAATATGATAAAATAATATAGGTGATGAAGATGCCTATGACTTATAAAATTAGTAAAGAAGAAGCGGCAAAAATTAAAGAAATAAGAAAAACAATAACAGATAAGAGAGTTGACAAACGACTGCATGCAGTACAACTTCGTGGAGAAGGCTTTAAGAATGAAGAAATAGCAAATAAGCTAGAAACTTCGGCAAAAGTTGTAAGTCGTTGGGTTTGTGCCTATATAAAAGGCGGAGCAGAAGCATTATACCAGAAGAAACGTATAGGAACACACAGAAATTTGAGTTATGAAGAAGAAGCTGAGCTATTGAAAGAATTTCTCAAGAAAGCTGAAAACGGACAAATTGTCGAAGTAAGTGAAATAGAGAAAGCATATATAGAAAAGGTAGGTCATTCTATCGGTAACAGTCAAATATATCGAGTACTTAAACGTCACGGATGGAGGAAAGTAATGCCAAGAAGTAAGCATCCCAAAAAGGCAGATAAAGAGGCAATAGAAGCCTCAAAAAAATTAACTCTGCTGTGAGAAGTGAGTTTAGTGCTTTAAAGTACAAAAAAGTAAGACTGATGTTTCAGGATGAAGCAGGATTTGGTCGAATAAACAAGCCAAAATACTGTTGGTGCACAAAAGGAACGAGACCCTCAATACCATGTCATCACATCAGAGAATATCGGTATGTCTATGGAGCAGTAGAACCTCTAACAGGAGAAAGCTGCTTCCTTATAATGCCCAGATGTGATACTATTTGCATGAATGTATTTTTAAAACATTTATCAAAAACATATGCTGAAGACAAAATTGTGTTGGTATGCGACGGAGCAGCTTGGCATAAGGCTAAATCACTGGAAGTACCTCCTAACATACATCTGTTGTTTTTGCCGCCATATACTCCGGAAATGAACCCTATCGAACAAATTTGGAAAGAAATCAGAAAACGAGGATTTAAAAATGAGTTATTCCAGACTTTGGAAAAGGTCATAAACAGACTATGTGATGTGATATGCTCAATCTCTGCCGAAACGATTAAAAGCATTACTGGCAGAGATTGGATTTTATCTATTTTTTAAATGGATATTAGTATTAAATATAGATTGATGCTCTAAAAAAATAGACGTGATTGTTGACGAAGCAATATGAATAAAGTATAATAAAAATGAAAAACTTGTTTTATTGATTTAAAGAAGATAAGGTAAGGTATGACATGGCAATTTCGTATAACGGATTATGGAAAATTTTAATTGATAAAGGAATGAATAAGGGGGATTTAAAGGCTCGCACCGGTCTTAGTAATGGTACTATTGCAAAAATGACTAATGGTGAAACGGTAACTTTAACAGTTATAGAAAAAATATGTAAAGAGCTGGATTGTAATATTGGTGATATAGTTGAAATAGTTGCACAAGATTTAGAAAGGTAAAAAATATTATATGAAAAACAATAGGTTGATTGATCTTGTCAGTGCTTATGCTGAACATTTTGCTCAGTATAACCGGGCTGATTATAATGAAACAGAAGTAAGGAATGATTTTGTAAATCCTTTTTTTGAAATTTTAGGCTGGGATGTACTTAATAAAAAGAAACTTCCTCAACATCTTCGGGAGGTAAAACATGAAGCGGATGTGTATGTTGAGGAGGACGGAGAAAATAGAAAAAAGAAACCTGATTATGCATTTCATTTGGGAACGGAAGTCTGTTTTTTCCTTGAAACGAAAAAGCCAAGTGTTAATATTATGGAAAATAAAGAAGCTGCATTTCAAACACGTCGTTATGGATGGAATGGAAATTTGAAAACATCAGTTTTATCAAATTTTACTGACATGATAATTTATGATACTTCTATCAGACCTAGTGAAAATGACGAAGTATCAAAAGCAATGATTGCACATTACCACTATACAGAATATGTTGATAAATTTACAGAAATTTCACGATTTTTGTCATATGCTTCAGTTGTATCAGGAGAGTTTTTTGAAATTTTTGATAAAGTTACAGATACATTTCGCAAAGAATCTTTTGATAAATATTTTCTTGCGCAAATAAAAGAGTGGCGTTATTCGTTGAGTCAGGATATATATAATAACAATTCAACTTTAGATGAAGAAGCTTTAAATGTTTTTGTTCAAAGAATAATTAATCGAATTGTTTTTTTGCGTATTTGTGAAGATAGGAATCTTGAGAAATACGAAACTTTAAAGAAAATAGAAACATATGCCGAATTAAGAACACTTTTTGATACAGCGGACAAAAAGTATAATTCTGGATTATTTGAATTAATTGATGAAGAAAATATTCAAATCACAGATACATTGTTAATTTATATTTTTCAGGAATTATATTATCCAAATAGCTGTTATGAATTCAGCATTGTCGATCCATATATTATTGGCCAAATATATGAATTGTTTTTGGAAGAAAAAATTGCAATTTCAGATTCAAAGGTTATTGTAGAGAAAAAAACAGAGGTAATAGATTCACAAGGAGTAGTCAATACACCCAAAAATATAACGGATATTGTTGTTGGTCAGACATTAGAACTATTATATAAATATGAGCTTTTTGATAAATGGGATACATATCGTATTGCGGATATTTGCTGTGGATCAGGCAATTTCCTGTTGTCTGCATACGAATATATCTTGAACTGTTATACGATGTATTATATTGAAAATGACAAGGACAATGCATTACAAAAAGGAATTATCATTCCAAAGGGGCAGGATTCTTATATACTTTCTTTTGATAAAAAATATCAAATTCTGAAACAAAATATTTATGGTATTGATATTGATAATCTGGCAACAGAAGTTGCCAAATTCAGTTTGCTTATTAAACTGATAGAGGATGTTTCGTTAGAAGAGATAAGAAATTTTTCTGCTAGTACCCATGGTAAAATTCTTCCTAATTTAGATGATAATATACGGAATGGTAATAGTCTTGTAGATTCCAAATATTTGAGTTATAATAACCGTTTTTATGAAGATACTAAACTTATATCAGAAATTAAACTTTTTGATTGGGATGTAGAATATAAAGGGAGAAAATTTGATGCTATTATAGGAAATCCGCCTTATATTAGGGTACAGAATATGGTGCATTATTCTGAAAGCGAGTACCAATATTTCAAATCAGATATTTCGGGGTTTGAAACAGCGAAATCAGAGTTGTTAGATAAGTACTATTTGTTTTTAGAACGGGGATTGGAACTTTTAGCTCCTGGAGGGAGACTGGGATATATTGTCCCTCATAAGTTTATGTTGATTAAGGCAGGCAGCGTTCTTCGGCAAATGCTTTCCGAAAAGAAATGTGTTGAAAAAATTATTCATTTTGGAACGGAACAAGTTTTTAAAGGAAAAAGTACATATACATGTCTTTTGTTTTTGGAAAAAACAAATCATAAGAAATTCAAGATTGGTTTTGTGAAGCATTTAAATGAATATTACGCTACAAACCAGGTAAAATTGCAGGAATATCCTATTGAATATTTAGGCACAGCACCTTGGAGTTTCCTGTCTGAGGATATCGCAATGCTATTGGAACGGATAAAAGATAAATGTCAGCCGTTAGAAGAAATGGCAGATATTTTTGTTGGATTGCAAACCAGTGCGGATACGATATATATTATAAAGATGCAAAGAGAAGAAAATGGTTTGACTTATTTTGTCGATTATAGGGGTGAGGAACAATGTGTAGAGACAGGTATACTGAAACCTTGTATTTATGATATCCAGTTAGAAAAATATGCGGATATTGAGCCTAATATGATGCTAATATTTCCGTATCATATAATCAAAGGGAAACCGATGCTCTATTCTATAGATGAAATGAAATCGAATTTCCCTAAAACTCTTGCATATTTAAAGGAATATAAAGATGATTTAGACAAAAGAAGTATTGCCGGTAGAACAGAGAATAATTGGTATCAGTTTGGAAGAAGTCAAAGTATAAAACGATTTTCGAAAGGGGAGCATTTAATCTGGTCGGTCTTATCTACAGAGGGAAATTATGTTTATGATGATAAGACGATTTGTTTCACAGGCGGTGGAAATGGACCTTTTTACGGTCTTGAGAAGAAAACATCCACAAAAGAATCTTTATATTATATACAGGCATTATTAAACTATTGGCTTTTGGAACGTGTTGTGAAAAGTAAAGCAAGCACATTTCGAGGAGATTATTATTCTCATGGAAAACAGTTTATAGCGAAACTTCCAATATATAGAATAGATTTTGAAAATATAAATGAAACAGAAAAACATGATGCAATTGTTTCCGGTGTAAAAAATATTATGGAACTAAAACGACGGCGAAATGTTCAGAAAACAAAAGAACAAAAGAATAGATATTCTCGTCTTATTGAAACGGAATCACAGCATTTAGATGATCTGATTTCAAAGTTATATGACTCGGCAAAGGAGTATGGCAATGAAAAGTAAAGTGGGATTGGAGAAATTACGTGGCGGTTATTATACGCCGGAAGCAATTGCGCAATTTATATGTGACTGGGCAATTGGGATAAATACGAGAGGTATATTAGAACCAAGCTGTGGTGATGGTGCTTTTTTGAAAGAAGCAGTTAGAAAAGTAATGGAAATCAATCCAGATACAAATCTAAAACATACGATTGTTGGGATTGAATTATTTGAAGAAGAAGCAAAAAAAGCATCTATATATGGTACAAAAGTGGTAGCTGGTGACTTTTTTGAATACTACAAAGATTATATTGCTGGAAAACAGAAGTTTGATGTAATTGTAGGGAATCCACCGTTCATTCGTTATCAGAATGTGGATTCCAGTTCTAGAGAAACAGCGTTTCAACTCATGCGGAGTGCAGGGTTACATCCGAATAAATTAACTAATATATGGCTGCCATTTTTGGTATTATCAGCACTTGCATTATCAAAAAACGGAAAGCTCGGTATGGTTATTCCTGCTGAATTATTTCAAGTAAGTTATGCGGGTGAAACGAGGGAATTTTTGGCGACATTTTTTGACAGAATTACATTAATTACATTTCAAAAAATAGTTTTTGAAGATATCCAGCAGGAAGTTGTTTTGCTGTTGGGTGAAAAAACCTCGTGCAGTAAAGGGATACAAGTTATCGAGTTGAATGATTTGCAAGATTTGAGTAATTTGGACTTATCTAATTTCTATGATTATGAGGTGAAAGAGCTAAATCACAGTGATGAAAAATGGATAAAATATTTTTTATCATGCGAAGAGATTGAACTTATACGCAGATTACGTAATAATGCTGATATTGCTCCTACGACTGATTTATTTGAGATAAATGTAGGGCTTGTTAGTGGTGAAAATTCTTTTTTCTTGTTGAATCATGAAATGGTAAAAGAATACCAATTGGGGAATGCGACTCGCATGATAATTGGAAAAACAGAACAATTGAAAGGAGTCATTTTATCAGAACGGGATTTTGAAAATTTAGTTGAAAAAGGGAAAAAAGTATATATGTTTGCTCCAAAAGATGTTCCGTTTTCTGAGCTAAGCAAAGAAGAACAGGAGTATATAAAGTATGGAGAAAAATTAGGATTTAATAAGGGATATAAATGCCGACTACGAAAAAATTGGTATTGTGTTCCGCAGTCGTGGGAACCTGACGCATTTATTTTAAGGCAGGTTAATCGTTATCCGCGTATTATTCTCAATTATGCCAATGCTGTAAGCACAGATACAATTCATAAAATTAGATTTTTAGATGGAGTGAACCCTGAATATGTAGCAGCAGCATTTTTAAATTCTTTTACACTTGCTTTGGCCGAGGTTACCGGGCGAAGTTATGGAGGAGGTGTGCTGACTTTTGAACCTAGCGAAATTCGTAAATTAATGATTCCGATGAAAAATGCGGAACTACTAGATGTAAAAAAGATAGATCAATTGATTCGGGATAATAAAATTGAAGAAGTGCTAAATTATTCTGATGAAATTTTGCTCGCAGACGGATTAGGGTTATCTAATGATGAGGTAAAAATGTTGCGAAATATTTGGATAAAACTTAGCGAAAGGAGATTGGGTAGGAAAGAAAAAAGTGCTTAAAAGTTTGACATAGTACTGAAAATCTATAACGTTGTATTAAAGAGGGAATACGAATGGAAAAAGTAAATGTTATTCATCATATGAATGAGTTTAGGAACATACTTTCTTATGCGACTAATATAGGATTCTTTTTTGGAGCCGGTACATCTTGCGCATTTGGCCTTCCGAATATTATGACTTTAACGAATGAATGTAAAAATCGTCTTAGCACGTGTGAACAGACATTGTTTGGGACAATAGAAAATTCAATAAAGAAGATGGAAGGTAAAAAAGCAATTAGTATTGAAGATGTTCTTAATTATATAAGACAAATTCGGGATATAACACAAGGAAGAACAGATTACGCATTTGATGGCATTACTGGAGAGCAAGCAGCAGAATTAGATAAGAAAATTTGTGAGGCTGTATTTAATGTTATCAGAGAAAAAGAGGAACTTGCGGACGTTTCTGATATCAGAAGATTTATTGCATGGTTTGACTCTGCTAATAGAGGATTTGTGAAAGAAATATACACAACAAATTATGATA
>CANQSV010000042.1 GCA_947626605.1 uncultured Clostridia bacterium
TGCAATTTACTCCAACGATGGTATTGATGTTTACGGAAACTCGATTCAAACCAAAGATATCATCGGAGCAAAAAACAGTATTTCGTTCAATTCTACCTATCTGACTACGGAAGACAATGCTGAAACATACTTGTACTCGGCGAACGGAGATATCATCATTCAGGCGAACACGGTCAATCTTGAGGGCGTAATTTATGCACCAAATGGTAAGGCACTGATTAGCGGAAGTAATCTCAATTTCTCAGGTATCATTATCGCAAACGAAATTGACATCAATGGAGACACAATCAACCTGTCGAAATCTGATTCGACTTTGTTCAATCTTGACTACTTTGAGAATGCTGCTAATAATACAAATCTCCTTCTTGTTGGCGACTATTATCCAAATGAATCAAAACTGACATTGTCGTGGAAGTCTGATCAATTCGGTGATGATTTCTCTGTGTATGCGTCTATTGACGAAAATGCATATTCTATGATTGCGAATACCACAGAATCCTCATATGATTATATGATTCCTGAAGGCTGTGACCGAATTGACTTCTATGTTGAACATGAGCTTCCTTCAGGTCATAAGCTTGTGTCAAATATTTTGACTCTGGTAGCAGACGAAAACGGTAATTATTCACTGCTGCTGGATGATTCGGACGGTGACGGTCTTTATGATGTTCTGGAAGATTACTTAGGAACAGATAAGAACAATCCGGACACTGACGATGACGGACTGACCGACTTTGAGGAAATTTACGACACATTTACGAACCCGACAAAATATGATACCGACAGTAACGGCATCTGCGATGCGGATGAGGATGTGGATGAAGATGGTTTATCCTTTAGAAATGAGTTGGATATTAGCACAAATCCTTTCAATTCTGATACGGATTCCGACACTCTGACTGATGGCGATGAGGTTAATACCTACCATACCAATCCATTAATCGCTGACACGGATGGTGATGGCTTGTTGGATTCGGACGAGTTTATTTATAACTGTGATCCATATGATATTGATACAGATGACAATGGCATTTTGGATGGCGATGAATTATTTACAGTTACAAAAACTTCTAACAATGACGATTCTGCTGTCTCTGTGGAATTGACGATGACAATTCCAGGCAGAAATATTCGTTCTCTGAGCATAGATGCAATTTCAGAAGATGATGTATTTCTGCCGAGTATTATGCCGGGTTATATCGGAAACGGCTATGACTTCTATGTCGATTGTGAATTTGACGAAGCTACAATGAAATTCACCTTTGATAAAGATTTACTTGAGATCGAGGATTTTGAGCCTGCTGTTTACTACTGTGATATTGTAAATCAGGAAATGGTGTTACTACCTGATCAAATTGTCGATATGGAAAACTGTACTGTTACCGCAAAAACGACTCATTTTTCACGATACATTCTTTTAAATAAAACTGAATTCTCTAAAGTGTGGGACGAGGACTTTATTAATTCCTCGGAAGATGATGATGGAAACCAGATTGGAATGGATATCGTTTTAGCAATTGATTCTTCTGGAAGTATGTCATGGAATGACCCATCAGACATTCGCAAAGATGCAGCAAAACAATTTGTTGAAAGTTTAAGAGATATTGATAGAGCTGCCATTGTAGATTTCGATTCAAGCGCACAAACTTATCAAACACTAACATCAGATTTGGACAGTTTATATAGTGCAATTAATCTAATAGATAGTACTGGCGGCACTTCCTTGTCGAGTGGTATGTCGGAAGCTATAAGCAACTTTGGTATTTCTAATACCGATACCAAAAAAATTATTATTATGCTTACTGACGGAAGAGGAAATTATAACAGTTCCTACACACAGACTGCCATCCAAAACAAAATTACAATCTATACTATTGGGCTTGGTTATGATATCGATGAAAATCTGCTTAAAACAATAGCAACATCAACTGGCGGTAAATATTATCATGCAGATGCAGCTGATGATTTAAATACAAGTTTCTCGAATATTGAAAAAGATATAGGAACCAGTGACAAAATATCAAATGTAATATATCCCCCTATTTTTTAGTATTAAATTTGACGTCATACCAAAATAACCCTTGACAAGCTGCTTTTTTTGTGTTATAATAGTATTAAATTAAACGAACCTTTAATTTAATACTAACACAAAGGAGTCTTAAATATGATTTGCGGGTATGCGAGAATATCAAAACCAACGCAGAGCATTGACCGCCAAATAAGGAACATCAAAGCCTTTAACGATTCGGCGGTTATTTACAAGGAGGCTTACACAGGCACTAAGCAAGACCGCCCGGAGTGGTTAAAGCTTTTAAAGAAAGTACGCGCTGATGATACTATTATTTTTGATTCGGTCAGCCGTATGAGCCGTAATGCCGATGATGGTTTCAGTGAATATGAAAAGCTATACAATATGGGCGTTAATTTAATTTTCTTGAAAGAGCGGCATATTGACACAGATACATATAAAACCGCTCTCAATCAGCAAATTAAAACAACTGGTAATGAAATAGCAGATACCTACATTGAAGCAACTAACAAAGTATTGATGATATTAGCAAAACAGCAAATACAGCTTGCATTTGAACAGGCAGAGAAAGAGGTCAACGACCTGCACCAGCGCACAGCAGAGGGCATAAAGACCGCCAAACTAAAAGGCAAAACCGTGGGCAGAGTTAAGGGTACGACAGTAACGACTAAAAAAAGTGACAGCAGTGACGATTCGATATTCTTCGAAAGTGATTGGAGTGGAATGAAATGAAAAAGATCGCATTGACATTTCTTTTAACTTGCTCAATCTTACTGTGTGGTTGTTCAGACAATAGCATCAGCAACAGTAGCTCCAATTCAGTAGATCAGGATAGTGTAGTAGTCTCCGATGATGACATCATCTCAAATCCGAAGAATGAAGTTGGAAACGGATATGTTGTGATTCGTGACGAAACAGACTTTCCTGCATGGGTGTCGGAATTCCGACTTGATCTTGAAGATAATGTGATTGATTATTGGGGTAAAGAAGTATTTTCAGTCACTGAAAAAGATCTGCTGTTCAGCTGTGGCGTTTCGTCTCATAAGTTTGAAAATGGTTTGTTTGGATACATTGATTTGAACGGAGAGACAGTGATCGAACCAATATTCTCTGAAGCACGTCCCTTTGTCAACGGAAGTGCGCTTGTGACAGAGAATGATGAACGCTATTATATCGACCTGAATGGAAATCGGAGCGAAGATAAAACGTATGAAGGTTATCACGGCGATTTGACAAAGCATGACTGGTACGGTCCGTTTACGGGAAAATATCTGATGTATCAGGATGCCGATATAGAACACGCCAGCGTAAGCTACGGCTATTCCGATGCGAATGGTGTCGACACTGATATGCCCAATATCACAAAAGCGTATTCTTTCTGCAATGGATTCGCTCTGGTCGAAGCTGTAGATGAAAACCAACATAAGGAATGCTATTTCATCGATGAAAACTTTAATCGGGTAACTGACTTTTCAGATGAAATTGAGAGTGACATTTTCTCCCATAGTATGGTAAACACTCTGACGGAAAGTGAACTGATGCTGGGGCTTGAATATGTTTACGGTGACGGATTCTTTGTGATGAACACAGGAACGGTATTTGAACCGAAATTTGAACTCTATAAAATCGTACCTGAATTGTATCAGCCATAATCCCATTTTTGAAGTGTTCTGTGAGGCAGGGCTATGTTTCCTATAAATGTTTGCCGACTGTATTAAGACGTAACAACAGCATAGTCACAATAAGCTATTGCCATTCTCCATTGTGGAGAATGGCAATCTTTTTTATGATCTGTTAGGAAAAATATTAACATAGTTAGTGGCTGCTGATTTCAAAAAATAATAATATTAAAAAAGTATCATAAGCGAAAAATAAGTCAAAAATAAAATAGTGATGTTCTCTCTATCAAGATATAGGAGAGTTAGGCACTCTTTCGTATTATAGCAAAATAGTCTGTATGCCTCTCTCCTATATTATCCGTACTATGAGGGATTTAACATCTTCACGCTGCTTGAAAGTTGAGTACACAGCAAAGCTTTATTATATCGGCTGTATGAAAGTGCGTAATGCTCGTCTTGTCGAACTCGCTGACTTCTGTTTTTGCTTTTGAGACACGAACAAACAACGCTGCAGAACGGTGCAGACTGTGAGAATGCTGTAAAAAATAATAGTGGTTAATTTGTACAAATCATAAAATTCAGTGGAATATAACTATAAGTATTTCTACTTAAAATATCGTAAATATTTTCACTAAATTTTGAATTTTTTTCAAAAACACTTGACATTCTCACTAATATCTGATATAAAAAACATACGAGTATATACACAACGTTTGCTTGCAGATTGAGTGTTGTACTCATAAAATAATTATATTTTTGACGGTTACTGTTTCTATTACTGGAACTTTCTACAAGAAGGGGACTTTAACGGTTGATTCTATTGGAAGTGGCAATGGCTTTGGAACAGGCGGTACGTCGGCAGGCATTTCTAATGGCGGAGGAACGTGGATTGATATTGTTTCATCGCATACGGGTACTTACAACGGATCAAGTGTATCATTCGATATTGAATGGTAATGGATTATATGTAATTCAAGTCAATCGGCGGATTCCTTTTTGATTTCCACCAAAAGGGAGTCCGCCTTGTTGTAGTTGTATGAAAGTTAAGGTGACTATGATGAAATTCAAATTATCATTAGCTTTATTTCTATCTGTAGTGTTTATGCTAACAGGTTGCTCAAACAATGCAAGTGTCACGGAATCCGATTCTGACGTTATTGAATCTACGGAAGCAGCACCTGAACTTACTATAGATACAAATGAAAACCCTGATAAAGACTTATTATATAGTAGCAATTTCCCGACTTATGAGGAACTACAAGCTGATTATCCTGATAAAATTGTTCTTGTATGGACGATTGAAGAAACAGGCTATGAAAGAAATTATCCTTTTCGCTCCGCTGAAATAAATGAGTATCTTGACTCTTTGGGGTGCGATTACTGTGTCTGCTTTTATCCGATCAGAGCAATGCAAAATGAAGATAAAAGCGATTATTATACCTCGTATGTTGCTGATATGATTGAAAATGGCGAACAGGTCGATATTGTGTATTCGTCTTTCACATCGGTGCAGGAATCAGGAAATAACGCTTTTCACAAGTATATCTATAATGGCATATTTGAGCCGTTAAACGAGTATTTTGAAACTGACATTGGCAAAAAGCTATATGATGTTATGCCCGAAGAACACTGGCAGGCATTGACTGTGGACGGTAACATCTACGGTGTCGATGGTGCAATGCACACGCTTAGTGATGATTACGGCTATTATATCAACTCTGAACTTGCAAGTAAGTATGGATTTGATACATCTTTACCCATAGAGGATCAGGTTGACATTCTGGACGAGATTGCTGAAAATGAGGATTGTGATATAATCGTATCTTACAACGACTTTAGTACAACTTCTTATCTCGTAGACATTAAGGAAATCACAAGCGCAGTATATTTTGACGAAGATGAACAGACAGCAAAGTGCATATTGGATAACTCTGATTATATGGAAAAGCTGAGATTTTTCTATGATATGAATCAGAAAGAATATGTAGTCGATCCTGAACTTGCAAAGTCAAGCACTTTCTTTATGCTGAAAACAAACTTCTCCGGTGGAAAAGAACATTCAAAAAACTCTGAAACAGCTACCATAACATATAATGGTAATTCGATTACTGCAATTCCCGTATTTATGGAGGACACCTCCGTCCGAAGCAGTTATATGGCAACAGGTATATCAAGCTCGTCCGAGCATAAAGATATGGCATTCGAGCTGCTTGCACTCACGCAGACAGATTCATATTTGAATAATCTTCTGACATATGGCAAGGAGGGAGAAGATTATCAGCTTACAGACGGTAAAGTCGATACGATCATCAATCCTGTTAGCCTTGATCGTTTTGCAAACAAAATGATTTGTTATCCGACTGCAAGCGGTACACTTAAATCTGATGAGTATATCAGTGTTTATCAAAATGCAAAGGTTTCCGACACATTAGGTTTCGCTTTTGACGGCAGAGATGTAATTCCTCAAACCTCTGCTACTTCGCTCATTTTTATGTCGTTTGATATTTTTTCGGTCGATGATTTTGATAATGCAATCGCTGATTTGAGGACAGAATTAGAGCAAAATGGTCTGAATGAGGTCATAGATGCTTGCAATCAGCAGTATCAGGAGTATATATCATGAAACGTAAAGCAAAATGGAAAAAGGCAGCACAAGAATTTACCGCCATACTTCTTACAGCAGTTTTACTAACAGGCTGCGGAGATAAAAAGACAGACAGCAATCATTCAGATCATATCGTGAGTAATTTTACAAATCTTTGCAACAATGGTGAATTATACACCGATAGTGCCGATAGGCTGAATTTCTGTGACTTTGAAACAATGCAAAGTGCTGTGCTATGCCCAAATCCGAACTGCACACATAGCGGTTCGGATACTTGTTCTGCATTTGGAATGAACAATCAC
>CANQSV010000043.1 GCA_947626605.1 uncultured Clostridia bacterium
TTGCATAAGTTATCCGTAATACTCAAATTCGCTTTGCTCATTTTCGTTAACGGCTCACTTAACTTGGCTATACCGCCGTATGTATTATTTGATTTTATTTTGGCTATACCGCCGTATATCTTTAAATAAATAAAACTGGAGCGAAAAACGGGGCTCAAACCCGCGACCTCCGCCTTGGCAAGGCGGCGCTCTATCAACTGAGCTATTTTCGCATGAAAACTCCAGTGCTACTATAATAGCAAATTTCTTTTAATAAGTCAATACAATTAATTAATTTTGCATAAACTTTTGAATCAAAATACTTCGCTAATATATGTCTGATAATTTCTTATTATATTTTCTAAATAATATTTAAAATCTTTTCTAGGTATTGCATTTTCTATATATATGTTTCCCGCTTCTATTATTTCATCCTCTAATTTAATTTTATAATTTCCGATAATTTTTTTTGCTTCTACTGGTGCTTCAAAATAGTATTGACAATCTATCTGTACATCAATCTTTTCTGTTCCATCTTTTTTTACTATATATTCTTTTGTATTATATTCATCAAATATTAAATTTATTCCACTATAAATTCCTTTTTCTATTTTTATTTTATTTGCATTTTTATTTGTCCAGCTTTCTAATTCTGTATTAATTTCATTTGATATATCTATCATTTTGTAATTTTTAAAAGCATATTCTATGAGTTTTATGCTATCCTTAGTTCTATCTTTTTTAGTGTCTGCACCTAATACTATGCAAATAATATTCATATCTCCTCTTTTGGTTGCTGTTACTAGACATCGATTAGCCCCATTTGTAAAACCTGTTTTTACACCATATACGCCATCTAAATGTCCTAATAATTCATTTGTATTTGATATTGTTTTTCCATATCCATTTATGGTTACAGTATACGTTCTTGTTCTTACTATGCTATTTATTTTCTCATTTTTTAATGCATAATCTGTTATTTTAGCTAATTCTTCTGCTGTTGTATAATGTTCCTCTTCATCCAATCCATGTGGAGTTACAAAACTGGTATTTTCTAATCCTAATTCATCTGCTTTTTGATTCATAATTGTGGCAAATTCTTCTATGCTTCCTGCTGTATGTTCTGCTAATGCTACCGCTGCATCATTTCCTGAACATAACATTAAACCATATAATAAATCATTTACTGTTATTTCTGCATCTTTGCTTAGACCTAATCTTGATCCTCCTGTATTTGCAGCTTTACTAGATACTTTTACTATTTCTTGTAGATTTACATTTTCTATTACTACTATTGCTGTCATTATTTTAGTTGTGGATGCCATCTTTCTCTTCTCATTTTGGTTTTTACCCCATAAAGTTCTTCCTGTTTGTCTATCATATATTATGGCTGCTTTTGAGTTTATTTTTGGTTCTTCATTAACATCTACTGCTGTTTGAATAATTTCTTTTACTTCTTCTTCATTATTTGCCTCTACTAAATCATCTGCCCAACACATTCTATTAGTTATGCTTATTAAAAATATTATTATGAATAATATTTTTAATTTTTTATTCTTTTTCATCACATTCACCTTTTTCAATTTGTATCATTTTGCTCATAAAATATTATTCATGTTTTATTAAATTATGATTTTTATTATACAAACCGGAGCTAAGATTTTTTACGAATAACTTATCTGTAGCTCATTTCATTTCTCACAGCATAATAATATTTTAATATTGCATTATTTAACATCTCTACCATTCTTCGTTTCGCGGGTCGTCGCGGACGCCGACCCCTACAGTAGAAAATTCCTACTATAAAAAAAAACATGATTAAAATACTTTAATCATGCCTCTAATTTATATATTTTTTAAAATAATATCATAAGTAATATATTATAATCATATAAGAATTTAGTTATGAAAGATTTTTGTATTCCTTCTATAATTACTGTATTTTGCATCATTGGTAAAACTATTGATGCAAAAGCTAATATAACCCATATAATTATCAAGCCTCTTATTACTCCATATAATAATCCACCTGTTTTATTACATTCTTTTATTATTGGTAACGCTGTAAGTATGTTTGCAAAAATCTTTACAAAGAATAAAGCAAATCTTGCAACTGTGAACAATACTACAAATACTCCTACTTTAACAATAATAACAGATAATTCTTGTGCTACTACCTCAACGCCATCCTTTTTTATATCCTCAGTATACGATTTAATATATTTTTCTACCACTTTTGACGTTTGTAACTTTTCAGTATCTACATTTTCTTTATTATCGTCTGCACATTTTTCTACTAAAAAACTTTTTATATTATCATCTATTTGAGTATTATTTATTACTATATTTGTTACCGGTATATATATCACAAATGAAATTATTATTGCTAGAAAAAAAGTTATCATCTTAAAAATTTCACTTACTAGTCCTTTTTTGTATCCCATATATATACTTAACACTAGAATTGCTATTATTATTATATCAATTATAATTCCCATTTCTACCTCCTGTAAAAAAATTGCACTTTTTTTATATATTGAATAATTCTATTTTATTTTTATATATTATTCCGACTATAGATTCTCCTATTACTATTTCTTGTATTTCTTGCTTTGAAATATATTTTTTTATTAATCTTCCATTTGTATTTATAAATACTGCTTCATTCCCCATATTTAAAGCTATTATATCTCCTTTTGCGTATAATTTTTTCAAAGCATTCTCTGCAATATATGTATGTTCATTCTTATTTTGAATATTTTTTATAATTATTTTTGTATCTGATGAGAATAATTGACTAGTTTCTTCTTCTGCTCTTATAACACAATTTTTTAATCTTATATCTGCTGCAATTGAATTTTGTGATAAATCCATTATTCTTTCTTCTTTTCCATCTTTCAAAATTGATATATGATCATCATACATACATATCAATTGATTTTTATCTTGATATTCTATATCCATTATTGTGAAGTTTCCTTCTCCTTCGTATGTATTCAAAATTGCTTCATCTGGATCTTTTTTTGCCTTTTCAATTGAAATTTCTTCTACTTTTGTTTTTATTATTGTACTTGAACTGTTTATTTCTGCTATTGCTAAAATTTCATTATTATTTGAAATTTTTCCCTTTACTGCTGTTGTATAAGATAAATATTTTTGTAATAGTTCTTTTCCATCTTTATCAATTGCATACACTATATTTTGATAATTTTTGCTTTTTACTATTACACATACATAACCATTTTTATTTACATCAATTCTATATATTTCTCCTTCAACGTCTTTTTCCCAAACAATTTCATCTCCTGATATCAAATATATCTTGGTTCCTCCATTTTCTCCTACACATAAATATTTTCCTTCTGAATCAAAAATAGGAGTAGTTATCATTATTTCTAATTCATGAGACTTTTCTCCAGTACTGTTATATTGTTTTAATATATTATTATTTAAAATTGCTAAATATTTTCCATTCGCATATACATAATTTTTTTCACTGGAATTTAAATCTATTGAGTTTAATTCATCCTCTAAAATTTCTTTTTTGAATATATATATATCAAACCAATCTCTAACTTCCGCACTTGATATGTATAGTGAAACACCTATTATAAAGAATATTATCAGTATTAAAATTATTAAATTCTTAAAATTCCCTTTTTTTACTTTTGTTTCTCTCATAAATAACTCCTATTGTTTTTTATTTTATTCTGGGGTAATAACATTTTTAATATATATCTCATCTTTTTCATCTGTTATAAATCTAAGATTAGGAAAAGCTTTTAACATATATTCATTTGGAAATATTGTTTCCCCTATACTCTTTTTGCTTTCTTTTTCTCTACCGTAATATACATCTTTGGCTCTTGTTTTATATTCGCTCACAGCCCACACTGTACAAAAAGTGTCTATTATTAAAAATGTAAACAATACTTTTTCTAAAATATTATATTTTGACTTCTCGTGTATCTTTTTTATTATTTTTTTTATCATTGGATTTATTTTTTTTATTACTATAATAGCTAATATTCCCCAAAAAATTGAATATAAAAAACAAATTCTTCCATTTAAATTATATTTTAGATATGAATAATCCCAAAATCTAGTTCCATATATTGCTTCTAAGATATAACTTAATACATATTCTACAATTCCACCTAAAATAGCTCCATAGAAAAATAAGCTTATATTATTTGGCTTAACATTTTCTAATATTAAAATTGCAACAACTGCTCCAACACCATATATTGGGCAAAATGGTCCCCACACTAACCCTTGCCTACTTTCTATTATTCCTGTTGTAACATAGCAAAAGACCATTTCAGTTATCATTCCTAAAATGCTAAATATGACAAAAGTCCAGAAAAGTACGCTTATTTTTTCGCTTATTTTTTCTGTTTTTATTTCCATATATTCCCCTCCAAATTTTATACTATAATATTAATACTAATTTAATATTTTTTCAATATCATTTTTATTGACTTTTATTTTTTATCATTGTAATATTATTGAAAAAGATTTAAGGAGATTTTTATGGCTTTTGATGGTTTTGTAATGAATAATATTATAAAAGAATTAAATACTTCCATTTTAGATAGTAAGGTAAATAAAATATTTTCTCCAACAAAAAATGATATTATTTTTAATTTATATAATTGTGGAAATACTTTCAATTTACTTATTAATGCTAGTGCAGAAAATTGCAGAATTTGCTTGTCTAATTCTACTAAAAAAAATCCTACTACACCTTCAAATTTTTGTATGCTACTTAGAAAACATTTAACTGGTAGTAGAATAATTGCTTTCAATACTTTTGGACTTGAACGTGTTGTAGAAATATTATTCGAATGCTATTCTGATTCAACTGGTATAGTTACAAAAAAAATTGTTGCAGAAATTATGAATAGATATAGCAATATCATTTTAACTGATTCCGATAATTCCATTATTGGCTCTTTAAAATATACTGGAAAATCTATCTATACTCTTCCTATATCTAATAAATATGATTTTTTAGATATTTCTTCTTTTGATGAATTTTTTGAAATTTTAAACAAAAGTTCTTCTAGTGATTTAATTTCTAAAATTTTAAATTCTTTTAATGGAACTAGTAAATCACTTATCTTCTATATTTTAGAAAAATATAATATAGATTCTAATAACTTTTCAAAAGAAGATTTATTATCTGTTTATGAATATTTAAAAAAATTATCAACTTCTGATTTAGTTAATCTAGATTTTGAAAAATTTAATTTAGGAAAAAAAGAGGACTTTTCTTTAAATATTACTGATATAAAAACTCAGCCTTTATCTTTAAATTATTTTATAGATTCATTTTATTTTGAAAAAGAAAATTCTGAAAACTTTTTTAATAAAAAATACTCTCTTGAAAAAATTATTAATACTAATTTAAAAAAATGCAATAAAAAATTAGAAAATATTGAAAACAAATTAGAAGATTGTAATAATATGGACACTTATAAAATTTATGGTGAATTATTAAATTCTAATTTATATAAAATTAGTGATTTACGTTCTAATTTTGTAGAACTTGAAAATTATTATGAAAATAATAATTTAATAAAAATTCCTTTAGATATCTCAATTACAGTTAAGAAAAATGCTGAAAAATATTTTAAAAAATATAGAAAATTAAAAAATGCTTCAAAAATTATAATTGATCAGAAAAATGATGCTTTAAAGGAACATTCATATTTAGAAGCTATTTTATTTTCAACTACTATTGCAAAAACATTAGACGATTTATCAGAAATTGAATCTGAAATTTCTGACTCTCTATGTAGCAAATCTCAAAAGAAAAAAAATAATAAAAAAATTAATAAAAAGAGCTCTACAAATTCATTTAATTTAGAAAAATTAGAAATTGATGGTTATACTATTTTTATTGGAAAAAATAATAGACAAAATGAATATCTTACTTTAAAATTCGCATCTAGAGCTGACCTTTGGTTTCATGTGCAAGGGCTACCTGGAAGTCATATTGTTTTAAAAAATAATAATTTAGAAATTAATGATGATATTATTTATAAATGTGCTTCTCTTGCAAAAAAATTTAGTAAAGCATCAGATTCTCTACATGTAAGCGTGGATTATACTCAAATAAAAAATATTAGAAAATCCCCATCTGGGAAACCTGGAATGGTTATCTACAACACTTACAAAACTATTATTGTATAAGTTTTATTATCTTTCAAACTATGCAAATTATTTTTCTAAAATGTTGTATTACAATTGATGTGAAACAAAAATAAAAATTAAATAGAAAAAGTGATTTAAATCATATATAATTGAG
>CANQSV010000044.1 GCA_947626605.1 uncultured Clostridia bacterium
CCCAACATTTGATAGAATAGGTGTAAAGACCTATATTCAGGGGGGATAACCTTTGTTTAAGCATAAATGTGAGATGTGCGGACTGGAGTTTGAGACGAACAACACCCGTGCCAAATACTGTATTTACTGCCGTGATAAGGCTCAGGCTGCCCGTAACCGTGCCTATGCGGAGAAAAAGAAGTCCGGTTCTGCCGTGAAGATCGGCAGCGAACAGATTTGTCCGATCTGCGGTAAGACCTACACCGTGACCTCCGGCTCTCAGAAGTATTGCAAGGAGTGTACCGCAGGCAAGAAGCGAAAAAAGTCAGCTCCGAACACGGAGTACCTCAAAGGGCATTACGATTATATCCGTGTCAACGTCCCAAAGGGAGAGCGTGAGAAGATCAAGGCTTATGCAGAATCGCTCGGTATGAGCGTGAATAAGCTGTTGCTCACGGCGTTGGAAGAATACAAGACTAAACATAAAACGGAGAGTGATTGATATGTTATCAACACCTTTGGGAGATATTATCATTTTGATTGATAACAAAGCAATTAGTTATAATGCTATTCCTGTAAATAGAGATAAAACCTGTATGGACATTCATGGAAGATATAAAATTGTCATTGATTTCATTCCTGATGGTCAGGAACATCAAATCAAATGCCTTATAGACGGCTATGAAAATATAGATGATGATTTTGTCGAGACAGGCGATAATTTGGAATTAAAGAGTTTTGTAAAGAATAATATCAAGCTCTCTATCGGTATGGAGGGTGACAGCGGATATTTTTCTGACGGAACCAGAATAAGCGATTACTATGATTATGATAATGATTATTTCGATAACGGAGTATCATATCAGATTCTGAAAAACACTCAAACAAATAAATATGTCTTCGGAATTGCTTGGATAGTTGACCAGAGACCAGACAATGAAGTCCAAACTTGGTATGGTGCTGATCCTTCGATAATGTAATCACTCCAGATCCCCATTCTTTTTACGCTTGCGGTCTTGCTGCTGTTCATTGCGTTCCTGACGGAGAAACTCCTCAATGGTACGCTGTGCGTCGGCAAGATCACGCGCCCGCTTGTCCGCTTCACGAAACTGCTGATCTTTCAATGAACGCTCTTGTATAAGGGCGTTTATTTTTTTGTCCAGGCTCTCCACGGTCGGGATATGGCCGGACGGGTAAAGTTCCAACACCTTAGTGCGAATTTGCCCGTACTCGGTAAGCTCTGCACTGTATTCCTTGCGGTACTTCTTCGCAGCACTTCCGCTGAGGGCTTTCAGCTCCTCGCCGTACACTTTCAGCTTGCGGTATTTCCGCAGAACTTTCAGCTTTACTTGTAAGTCCTCGATCTCCGTTTTCATATCGTTCAGCTCGGAGAGAAGTCCTCGGCTGTGAGCGTATTCCGATATTGCCGCTTGCTTTATCTGATCAGGCTCAACACCATACTCGGCTATCACATTCTTTGCGATACTGGCGAGCTTCATATTGCCACGGTCGATAGCGTCCTGAACGAACTTGTTCGGTGGCTTTTTTGTGATAACTCTTATCTTCGACCTCGGCACATAGACAAGCACTCCCTGATACTGTGCGATACGGCTTTTGATCTGCTCAGTTTCATAGAACCAGCCCAGCGTTCGGGCGCGAGTCATCTTTGCTCTCGGATTGCGTTCTTTCTGCTCAGCAAGCATAAATTTCAGGTCGATCTTGTGGTCGGGATTGTACTCGACAAGCACTCTGAAATCAGCGCACTTTCGCAGAAAATCATCGAAGTCCTCGCTCTCCTTTATGACCTGA
Source organism: uncultured Clostridia bacterium (assembly GCA_947626605.1). Classification (GTDB taxonomy): domain Bacteria; phylum Bacillota; class Clostridia; order TANB77; family CAG-508; genus CANPVP01. The sequence continues at coordinate 1,789 of CANQSV010000044.1, forward strand.
TCTATCGTGTATTTCAGCTTTGCCTTCCACGATAGTCCCTGACGGTTCATATCCCACTCCCAATGAGATTTTCCTTTGCCCATTTCGGGACGCTCGACAACGGAGAGATGGTGCCGCTTGCATACCTCGTCAGCAAGAGTGCGGAGCTTGTTGTATGACCTGTCTTTCTCGGTATATCTGCGGTTCTCTAATGTCTCGAAAGTTAGTCCGTTGATGATGTTCGTATTATTGAAGATACAATGAAGATGTACATGACCTTTATCCGTATGGACGGCAAGAAAGTATTGGTACTGGTCTTTCAGGTACTTCTCACACATTTCCTTGCCAATCTCCATAGCCCTTTCAGGGGTAACTTCACCGGGCTTGAACGCCATAATGAAGTGCTGTGCAAGGACTTTGCTTCTGCCTGTTCCTGTTGCTGTGACCTCGGCAAATTCCTTAGCAGCTTTATCGGGGATACGACTGCACAAATAGGTGCTGATCAGTCTGCCGTTGTCGGTCTTAGCAGAAGCAGCAATGTAGGCTATTGCTTGACCGACCGTAGCTGTGATTGGAAATATCTTAGTTGTTGCCAAATCTTCTCCACTCCGTCCTTGATGTTGTTCATATCCTCAACATACACTTTGTCGGTACTGTTTACACGGACTGCTATCTGATTCACGTTGTTGGAAATACTGCGGACAAGTCTAAGAAGTTCCTGCATATCCTCGGTGCTGAATTTCACGATAAGGGTATCAAAGAATGCGATACGCATAAACTCACTCTTGGACTTGTAACCGCTGAGCTGAAACTTCTGCTCAAGGAAGTCGTATTCTTCCTGCGACAACCTAACCTGAACACTCCGTGTTCTCTTGATTTTTTCTTTCATTTTCTCTCCTTTCTATTCGGGGTTTTAGGGGCAGAGCCCTCTGACAAGCATCTGCATTGAAAGTCACTCAAATCTCAATTTGTAGTGCATCAATGCCGTGCTTGCTGGTTTTGAAACCGCCCTGATCGGGCGTTTTTCAAATTGAGCCTGCGGCTCTCGGATTTTTCCCACTTTGTATGGGAATTGGAGCTGTGCGACTGAGTGCGCATACCCCCTCACTTTACTACCGTGAAAATAGAAAAAGTGGGAAAGAAAAATGGAAATGTTCACAAAAAATTTACAATTACGATTTCCTTGAATCTTACTTCTGTTATGATACTTCTCATCATCAAATCGTGTCATACCTTGACCGATTTTGCCTGCCATGATATAATAAGGAAAAGGAGCTGAGATATATGGCAGGTATGCAGTTCACGATCTGGTCTGAAGCTGACTTGATAAAAGCGATAAATAAGTACGGATTTCTTCCGTTCTTCCGAAACAGTATCGAAGGCTTTTCCATAGAGGAACATATTGCACCGGAACACTGGTATTATTCCAACAGCGGACAGTGGGATGCGTGGGAATGGAAAGGTCCGGTCATTCAGAAAACAGGCTGTGCCTATGGAAAGTTCTTTGAGCATAAGGCGGTCTATATCAGCAAGGTATGGTTTCCCGACTTTGCAAACTATCGTCGTGACGGTTATGACTTCGATGCAAGGTATGATGAGGGACTTGCAAAACATACCGATAAAGTCCTCTATGATCTGCTTGACAGTCACGCTCCGATCATATCCAAAGAACTGAAAAAGCTCGGAGACTACCGCAAGGGCGGCAACAAAGGCTTTGATACGGCTATCATCAGATTACAGGAGCAATGCTATGTGATCACAAGCAACTTCGCTTACATGACAGACAAGAACGGTCAGCCATACGGGTGGGGCGTAGCTGAGTATTCCACTCCTGAAAAGTTTATGGGTGCTGCCTTTACGGATAAGGTTTATCAGAGGGAACCGGAAGAATCCTATCAACTTATCCTTGACCACCTGAAAAAGATACTGCCCCAGGCAAGTATGGAGCAGATAAAAAAGATACTGAAATAAAACAAGAGCTGCACCATGACGATGCAGCTCAATTTAGTTATTATTGATGCAGCTCAATTTAGTTATTATTGACTTGACACTCAATCTCTGTTGTAGTATAATAGAGCAAGTGTGTGAAATCAGGAGGTTATAGCTATGATGGATTTAATTACAGTCGGGGCAAAAATCAAGATGACAGAGACGGTCACCGGAGAATATCCTGTAGGCTCTACGGCAACTATTATCTACATAGATGAAATGGACAATGTTTTCATAGAATGGTTGGACGGCAAACTCTCAAAATTCTCAGATAAACAGCTATTGAATGGCTTTGAGAAAATAGGAGCGTGACAATATACAGTCGGCAGCAATGTCGGCTGTTTTTGTTTCTCACGATTGACCTTTTTAACTCACTATGGTATAATTAACATATAAACTGCTGTGGTGGGAGTGATGCTCTGATGGCAATCTATATCGTGTTTGACGTTGAAACGCCAAATAGTGCAAATAATCGTATGAGTGCAATCGGTATCTCTGCGATCAAGGATAATAAGATCGTTGCGAATTACTTTTCGCTCGTTGATCCCGAAACACACTTCGACTACTTCAATACGCAGCTCACGGGCATAGATTCTGAAAAGGTTAAAGACGCTCCGAACTTTGCAGAGCTTTGGAAGAAGATAGAGCCTATAATGAGCAAAGGTATCCTTGTTGCCCATAATGCTGTCTTTGACATGGGTGTCCTGCGTTCCTGCCTGCAAAGTTATGGCATCACATGGAAAACGTCTGCGGAATACCTGTGTACGGTCCAGATCGGCAGACGGGTTCTTCCTGATATGAAGCATAACCTCAATGTGATGTGCGATCACTACGGTATAGCCCTCGATCATCACCAGGCTGACAGCGATAGCCGTGCCTGTGCGGAAATACTGCTTCGGTATATGGAAAGCGGTGTTGATGTGAGTAAATATGTGAAAAGATACGATCTATCTCTATGAAAGAATAAAAAGGACGGCAACACCGTCCTTTTTCAATTATCTGCAAGATTTATAATGCATTTTCCTCTCTTTTCAGCATACTGCATTGTTTTATATGCTCCGCCGCTTTTGCGCTGGATACAGCACACAATAAGGTCGGAACGGTCAACAAGATTCCTGTTTCTGATCTGAATAGCTGCCTTCGGGTGAGCATCGGACGATTCCTCACATACCTCGACCTCATCATAGTAGTTGAGGTATTCTTTTTCATTGTCACGATACTCTGCCTTCATGTATGGCAAAACCAGAGTAAAATGCGTGTTACCGTATCCATATTCACGGACAGTTCTCTTAATGGCAGCAGAAGCAAGAAGGTCAAATTCCCCATCACGCCCTATGAGAAATTCGACATACTCTTTCTGCGTGATAATGTCATGCAGGAGTTTATCAAGACGGTTCTCGATCTCCGAAACTCGTTCGATGCTCCGATGCCCGAAAAAACTAACGGTGAAGATATTCAACATAACACAAACTCCTTTGCATACAGTATATACTAAGTATAACATGGTATCAATGTGGTGTCAACATGACTGCATACAAAAGTAATCTAAAGTGGTATGATAATAGTGAAAGTGAGGTATCGCTATGGCTATTATAAAAACTTCGTTTACACTTCGCCTGAATCTGATTGACCATGCAAAGATAAAAAAGATTGCTGAATCACAGAACCGCTCTATGACTAACATGATCGAAACTCTTGTGAAAGAAAAAATAAAGGAATATGAAAAAGAGAATGGAGAGATCGAGCTTACTGATGAGGAAATCATCGGTGAATGAACGCTCCATGATTAAGAACTTTGAACCCAGACCTGCAATAAAAAGTCAATAGGTAAACCGAAAGTTTCACAAAACTTTCACAATAGAAAAACAGGCACAACAATAAGACCGCCGAAGCAGTCTAAAAAAAACGAAATGCAATTGGGTACGACCGGCAACCTTGACAGAACATCATAAAAATGCTCTGCGTGTCGTGCCGCCGGTTTGGAATCTATGAATAGATAGCTACGGAGTGGGCATGATTTCCTTGACCCTTGCGTAGTAAATGCGAAGAAATTTGTGTGCTGCGGCTATCATGTAGACTTTGTATGGCTTTCCCTCTGTACGTTTCTTTTCAAGAAATTGATAGACAGGCTCGTCTTGAGGCTGCCTTTGAAGATATACTCCTATCACCTGAAACAGGGTCTTCCTCAGAGCCGGAGAGCCTCGCTTAGATATGCTTCTTGACCTTGTGTTTACGGTTCCCGATTGATGTGGAGGTGGATCTATCCCCGCCATAGCAACAAGTGCTTTCCCACTATGCAGTTTTCTGATGTCGCCTATCTCAGCGATAAGCTGTGAGCCGAGTATTTTACCGACACCATACATATCCATGACAGTTTCATATTCAGGCA
>CANQSV010000045.1 GCA_947626605.1 uncultured Clostridia bacterium
GATTACCTCATACCTTTTGAGCCGAGTATAACCTCGGCTCTATTTTTTTACCCACAGGATTGGTTGGCGCTTACGAAATAACAAAACAACGGTCAATTCAAGTGTGGATTGACCGTTGTTCTTATATTACTTACCTTTGTTCTTTTCTGCCTCATCTTTTGTGGGGAACAACCGATTTTCCCTGAGTTTAATACCGCCTCCGCTATCAATAAACCGCAGAGTATACAATCCTCCGCTGAATTTTAATACCTCGACTTCTCTTATAAATCGCTTGCTTTCAATGATATAAACCCTATCACCTGATTTGTATTTTCCTGCCATAGTCCCTCCGTTTTATATTCTTCCGCTTTCGATCAGCGTATAAACTCTGTTATGAACGTCAATGTTGATCTGCATAATCACATCATTGTCAAGCTGATCGCCATTCTCACAGGCTGCCCTGAATCTGCCTCCGAGCATATACTCCGCCAGATCGTCACAGATTGGCTCATTGATCGACTTTGCAGGAATCCATTCGTGAATACTTCGGGAAATGAATATAAAGCCGAGCATATAGTCCTGTTCCTCCTGCGAGAGCGTACTGCCCTGATCGAGCCATTCCTCTACACTCATTCGCATATACTTCATGTAGGGGAGAAATATGTTTAACTGCTCCTTGACGGAACGGCACATCTCATCGTACACACTCATGTCGAGTATTTTCTTTTGAGCGTGATAGTCCTCCCAATTTCCTGCCTCACGATATGCAAAGACGGTAAGGACATAGGCAATCTTCTTGTTTGATAGTCCTCCAATTCAGTAAAATATTTCTGCAATTTTATATGTTATTCTTCCTTTCTAATCTCAAAATACTGAATATGCTCAGACCTATGTACATCACTACATTTACAAGCACCCTTGTCCCACGCTCTATCCATTCATGATTTACACTTAACGGAGAACAGAAATCAAGAGCAGGAGTGAATCCAATTAGGTAAATCAATATCGGCAGTACAAAAATTATTATTCCAAGTATCAAAGAAGTAATAGGGCTATTTGAAATCGACGAAAGATATACCATGACCATTGAAATCAAAATTGCAATAAAAGTTCTTACAAGTATAACTAACATGAAATAGCACCAGATAGGAATATCCACTAACGCTTCATACACCGGTATACACCGTATAGAATGATTTATTCCATCACTGCCATACACAGAGATAATTGCCAAGAAATTTGGAATATAGCAAAGTATAGAAAGAAAAGCACTGATAATACTTGCAAAAATCATGTTGTGTCTAAAATATACATTTCTGCCATGCTTGGTAGCATTTACAAGGTATGGAATATTTCTTTTTCTATCATAAGCCACAATGGGCAAAATAATCAGACACATCGAGGATAAAAGTATAATGGAATGCAGCATATCTTCCCGATACCCATTTATTCCAAATGTCTGATTCCATCCAGAAAGATAAAACATCGCCTTGTTACTGCTATCAAGTTCTTTGATGTATTGATATTGCTCTTTTGCCAATTCATATCCGGCTTTAGCTTTCAACTCATTTCCAATTTGATTTATTCTGTACTCTGATGTTTCGGGAGAAACTAATTCAAGATAGAGTGCGTTAAATCTTTCATCTTCGGTGATAATGAAATTATCTGCCTCACTTTCATTCAAATCCGCCAATGTATCGCAGTAGTATTTATACCACCGATCATCTGCATCATAGGGCATTTTCATTGTGAAAGCACTATATATCTGAATCAGAGCAACGATCAGTAGGATAACCAGACCTTTATGGAGAACAAGAAACTTATATATCGTATAGCTGAATACATTTTTAGGTATATATTTCGTAAAACGATTTTCTTTCTTGCTTTTGGCTTTAACTGCTGTTTTCATTGTAGCAAACAGTAAATTTGCTATGATAAATGATACGGCAATCCCTACCGACAAGCTAACGACCGCTACATACAGATAGCCAAGCGGATAACCTATAAAATTGATTGAATGATAGCTTTTTAGTAAATTGGCACTATCCAGAAAAGAAATCAGATTTATTGCAGATAAAGGAGAAAGCTCAGATGTAAAAGGTATTTTGCTATATAAACCATACTCCGCAGCTATGACTGCTGTTACAATTAAAATTGAAATGACAGTTGAAAGCCTTGTGCAGAGCAAATACAAAAGCATTGATAAGAGAAATGCTGTCAGCACCTTAAATGCAATCATGATAATAATAGCCTGAAATACAGTAATAGGGAGATTGCAGCCAATATAGCCTTTTATTGATTGTATCGGGCTTGAAAAATCAGTGTATCCGTACCTTAATGCTCCGACCAACAAGACCTCTGCATAGAGTATGATACCTAATACGATAGCAGTTAGCAGAACAAGAAATATTTTTGTACTGCACAGATATGTCCTACCTTTTTTCAAAGGCTTGATTACTCCCATAATACCTGTTTCTCGCTCTTTGCCGATCAATATAAATACCGCTGTAAACAGAACCAATATCAAAACAATGTCTATAATACGGTTATTAAGAGCAAGCAAGACACTTTCTGAATTAAGATAACTCGGACAAACCGAAGATACCTGTTCGTAAGATTTTGGAATACTTACAGCGTTTCTATATGTGTAGCTATCTTTTTCAGCAAATATAGAAATACCTGTCATGCTTTCAGCGGATTCACGAATATCCGAAAGGTAGGTTTTATAATCACGAACAGCTTGAGCTTGCTCTAATTCTGCATTATAAAAATCGATATGATCTCGCCATTGTAAGTCACGATTATCTGATTGCATTTCTTGTTCCAATAGATTTTGAATGTACTCAGTTTTCTCGTTGGCTTCTGTAATATTGGAAACCTCTGAATGAAATGCTCTGTATTCAGAATCGGATATTTGAATCGGTTTTGAACCTATCGCACTGTAAAGCGTAAACATAAATGCGATCAATGTCACAGCGATAAAAATAGGAGCTGTCAGAAGTTTATAACATTCATTCCAAAACACTCTCATAAATCATCACCGTAATATTGCATATACAGGTTTTCTAAATTTTTTTCTCCATCGATCACCTTTTCTGAAAGTTCCTTTACACTTCCGCTGTCGATCACCTTGCCATTCTTAATGAACAAAACACAATCAGCAATCGTTTCAATATCAGAAACAATGTGTGTTGATATAATAACAATTCTATCCTTTGATAAGTCGCAAATCAAATTGCGAACAATAACACGCTGTTTCGGGTCAAGTCCTGCTGTCGGCTCGTCTAAGATCAGGAGTTTTGGCTCACCAAGTAAAGCCTGTGCGATCAGCACACGCTGTTTCATTCCCCCTGAAAAACCGCCTATCTTCTGATCTGCACATTCAGACAATTCTACCAATGATAAAACACGATTTACCTCGTCCTTGATCGTATTCGCAGGAATACCTTTCAAAGAGGCTATATAGCCGACAAAACGAGCCGCAGAAAAGGAAGAATATAATTCCTGCTGCTGTGGCATATAGCCGATCACTTCACGATAAGTTGTTCCCAGTTGTTTAATGTCCGTACCATTCCAAGTGATTATGCCGCCCTTATCACATGGGATATTTTGTGTAATAATATTCATAAGCGTAGATTTTCCTGCACCGTTCGAACCGAGCAGTCCATAAATACCGTCTTGCAGACTGATATTCAAATTATCAAGAGCAAGTTTCTTGCCGTAGTGTTTACTGATTTTTTCAAGAGTAAGAGTATTCATTTCTGTTCATCTCCTATCAATTCCTTGCTATCCACCGCCTTATATGATTTTCCTGAATCTTCTGTTTTTTCCAAGATGTATTTGTTGTTGACAAAATCAACAGTTTCCCATTCTGTTTCTTTAAGCTGATATACCTTGCCGTTGCCTAAATCGGCTACAACACCATTCCAAGCAGAAAACAACTTATTATCAACAAGAGCAATCTCATTGTAATTAAAATTGGAAATGACTGTTTCTTTTTTATCTTCACTCACAGCGACCATTGAATTTCCGTCAACATAAAAGTAATACCCGTCCTGTACCAATGTAGGAACAGGCAGATCAGATGTTTCATATATGTTTTCTGAAATATTGTAAGACATATAGTGAGTTTCCAGATTTTCAAAAGCAGAAAGATCAGTATAATCCAATTGTTCTTCAGAGCTGCTGTAGCTTAGGTATATCTTTCCGTTATATGCCCCATATATCCAAGAGCCACCTGAATATCCTCTGCATATCTCAGTAATGTTTGTCAGCTTTTCGGATGAAAAATCATAGGAGTAAAGGTAATTGGTTGTATATCCTGTTGTATTACCATACTCGTCAAACTCAACCTTTTCAGCAGGGAAATAGGCTATATCATTGTAAACCATCATTCGCACATACTCAGGAATATTCAGGTCATCTATTCCTGCACCAAGCGGTAAATTGGACGTTCCGTTTACGCTCTATGCAAGCAAAGAAATTCATGAAGGAAGGTGTATAAAACTTGATTTTCAGTGGTTACAATCGCAAAAATTTATTACAACCGAAACAAGCTGCGGAGAAATTTCGCCCGGAGAATATTTGCTTGCGTGGATCGGCAGGAGCGACAATACAAGTCCGGTCATCCGCAGCGTAAAAGTGAAGGAGGATCATGTATGAAAGAAACCATTTGTACCATCATCGGCATTGTTGGCGGATTTTTCACCGCAATTGTCGGAGGATGGGACTCCGCACTGGTCACGCTCTTGATTTTCATGGGCGTGGACTATGTGACCGGAGTAGTCACGGCGGCAATGGGAAAATCCAAACACAGCGAAAACGGAGGACTCAGCAGTCAGGCAGGATGGCTTGGTCTTGCTAAGAAATTCTGTGTACTGCTGATGATCGTTGTATCTGTGCGAATTGACATTCTGCTCGGAACGACATATATTCGTGATGCTGTCTGCATCGGTTTCTGTGTCAATGAATTGCTCTCTATTGTCGAGAATTCGAGTCTCATGGGGACACCTTATCCGAAGCCGATCCTGAAAGCAATTGATGTATTGCAGAAGAAAGCAGGACGTGCGGAGGAGGAAACCGTTGCGGCGATTGAGGAGACGTTGAAAGAAGATGATGAAAATGGCAGTAAAGACGTATAAATTCAACGACACCACGCAGCTTTCCCCGCATTTTAATGTAAAAGAATTCAAATGCAAATGTGGCGGTTCACATGACATTCTGATTTCAGATGAATTGGTGGAAAAACTCGAAAAATTGTATGCCAAATTGAACTGCTCGAAAATCATCATTACAAGCGGATATCGTTGCATCAATCATGACAAAAATGTGGGCGGTTCCGGAACAGGTCAGCATACAAAAGGCAATGCCGCTGATACCTGCTGCTACGGACAGGACGGTCTGCCGATTTCCAGTAAAATTGTCTGCTGTGCAGCGCAGGATATAGGTTTTAGCGGCATAGCAAATATTAACACATCGTATCAGTATACCCATGTGGACGTGCGTTCCGGCAGTAAGTGGTACGGTGATGAAACGAAGGGTAATTCTTCCGTTACAGCAGATTTTTACAAATATTTCGGTACAAAAAAGGAGAGCGATAGTATGGAAATGAGAGGCATTGATGTAAGTGTTCACAATGGCGCAATTGACTGGAATAAAGTAAAGGCGGCAGGCATTCAGTTTGCCATTTTGCGTGCAGGGTATGGCAGAGTTGCATCTCAGAAAGATGGTAAATTCGAGGAGAATTACAAGAATGCAAAAGCCGCAGGAATTCCTGTGGGGGCATACTGGTATTCGTATGCCGTGACTCCTGATGAGGCGAGACTGGAGGCACAGGTGTGTCTTGAAATTCTCAAGGGGAAACAGTTTGAATTTCCTATTTTCTTCGATCAGGAAGAAAAGAAAACTCTCAATACCGGAAAGGCAAATTGCTCCGCAATGATCCGAGCCTTCTGTGAGGTTCTCGAAAAGTCAGGCTATTGGGTAGGG
>CANQSV010000046.1 GCA_947626605.1 uncultured Clostridia bacterium
AAATAAAACCGAACAACCTATGGTTGTTCGGTTTTTATTTAGTTTATATTATTCTGTCATATACATATTTCTTAATCAAATAAATTCCTCCAGCTATTACTGCCAATACTCCTACACCCAAAATAAAATATACTGGTATTTGTCCTGTTTTTAATGTTAGTAGTACTGGTGCATCGTCATCATCATCTTCGCCTGGTGTATCTTTCCAATTGTCTGGTGTTGAGTCTATATCTGGTACTCCCCATTCATTGTAGTCTTCACTTATTTCTGCATAGTTTACTTTTAGGTTTAAGTTCTTTGAACCATTTATCCATGTTAACACTACTCTTACTGATGCTGTTTCTTTTGGTTGTAATAATGTATCTTTCAATGCATTTGTTGTTATTGTATTTTCATCTACTTGCTCCCAATCTGGATTGTCCTCTGCTACAAACTTTAATCCTTCTGGTATGTGGTCTTTTATCTCGGTTGCATATCCTTCGATTTCTCCTTGATTCTCTATTCTTATATCATAGATGAATTTTACTACTACTGAATCTAATTTCTTTGAATCTATTGTTACTAATACTGGATCTTCATCTCTTGCTGTTTCTACTGTGTGTCCTGTATCTGTTACTGTTGTTTTTCCATCTTGTGTTACGCTTACTTGGCTTACCCATTTTAACAATGCTAAATCAAAGTATTTTAATTTTAAGTATTCTTTATCTATATCGTCTTCGTTTTCTTCTCCATTTCCTGGTGTTGAATCTTCATCTTCTACTTCATTTCCGTCTTTATCTTCATCTCTTGAGATTTCTGCTGTATTTACTATTATTCTATCAGATGTATTTGCTTCTGTTACTTTAAATGCAACTTTTATATCTCTATAATCTGGGTTACCATCTGTTATTCCCTTTTCTTTGTCGTATGCTTTTAATAAGCTATCTCTTCCTTGTGCTTCTGATATTTCTTTATCTAAGTAGTCTGTTACTATTATATCTGCTTCGTTTGCATTATCTGTTTTTACGTATTTCTTTCCTGCATATTCATAATCTGATTCTCCATTTGTTGTTTCTTTATACATTATCCATCTGTATTCTACGTTTGTTGCATGTTCTGGTAGGAATACTATACCTTCTGGTAAATCATCCATTACTTCACTTGCATATCCTGCATTTGAACCTTCATTATATACTCTTATTGTATATATTACTGTATCTCCAGATATAACGTCTATTGGTTCTTTTGTATGTTCATAATTAAAGTCTCTTCCGTCTGTTCCTTCTTTTACGACTGGATATCTGTTATTTACTGGTGTTCCTTCTACTTCTGTTATAAATTTTCTTAATGCTAAGTCAAAATATAACAATTTTACTCTGTCAAAATCTATATCATCTTCATTGTTGTCATTGTTTTCAAAATCGTACCCACCATTTCCTGGTGTTGAATCTTCATCTTCCACTTCATGCCCATCTTTGTCTTCATCATCTGTTATTTCTGCTATATTGGTTAAAATTCTAGTTGATGTATTTGGCTCTGTTACTTTAAATATTACCTGTAAATCTCTATAATCTGGATTTCTTTTTTCTTCTTTATCTATTGCTCCATTTTTATTAAAATCATTTGAATCAAATGCCTTTAATAAATTATCTCTGCCAGATGCTGTTTCTTGAGCTTTTGATAAATAATCTGTTTTTATTAAAGATGCTTCCTCTTTATTTGTTGTTTGTACATACTTTTTACCTTCATATTCAAAATCAAATGTACTATCAGCAGATACTTCTTTATACATAGTCCATCTATAATCTTCACCATCTACATTAGCTGAATAGAATTGTAATCCTTCTGGTATGCTGTCAGTTACTTCTTTAGCATAACCATCCATATCTCCTTCATTATATACTCTAATTGTATATGTTACTAAATTTCCATTTTGTACTCCAATTGGATTTTTAGGATGTGAATAATCTAAATCTCTTCCTCCTGTACCCTTACTAATTTGTGGAGCTCTAGAATCTTCATAAGATACTGCATTTTTTCCATCATCTACTTCTGTTATAAATTTTCTCAATGCTAAATCAAATACTTGTATTATTACTTTTTCAAAATCATCATCATCTTCTTGTCCTGGTATATAAGGTTTTCCTGAATTAATTTCATAATCTTTATATCCAGGTAAATCTTCATCAGATGGTAAATTATCATAGTCCTTTGTAGAATCTCTATCTGTTTCTATTTCTGAACCTGTTGAATCTGTCATTTTTGTAATAACAGCTATATTAGTTATTTTTTCACCTGGCTTTAACTTTTCTTCATCATCTTGTTTTGTTTCGTCTTTTTTATCATCTGTAGTTTGTTCTGCTTCATCTTTCTTTTCCTCTTCATCTTGTTTTGTTTTGTCTTCTTTATCATCCGCAGTTTGTTCTGTTTCATCTTTCTTTTTCTCTTCATCTTGCTTTGTTTCGTCTTGCTTATCATCTGCAGTTTGTTCTGTTTCTTCTTTCTTTTCTTCTTTATCTTGCTTTGTTTCATCTTTTTTATCATCCGCAGTTTGTTCTGTTTCATTTTTTTTGTTCTCTTTATCTTGCTTTGTTTTGTCTTCTTTCTCCTCTGTTGTTTGCTCTTCTTTATCTTTCTTATCTTCGCCATTTTGTTCTGTTTCTTCTTGTTTAGCTTCTACTTTATCATCTTCTGATTTTTCTTCTGCCATTGTACCAACAACTTTACATCTTATTTGTACATCTATATAATCCAATGTTTCCATTGTTTCTGGATCATATGCCTTTAGCAATTTACCTTCTTCTCTGTCTTTTCTAAATTCGATATTGTCTTCATCACCATACAACAATTTACCTGTTGCATTATCTTTAGAAGTTATTTCAGTTTTTACAATTCTTGTTCCACCTTCTTCAGTATAACTCCATAAATATTTTTGGTTTAATTCATCATTTGGCAAAAATTCCAACCATTTTGGTAAATAATCAGTTATTTCTGCAACATATCCATCAATATCTCCTTCATTATATACTCTTATTGTATATGTAACTATATCTCCAATTTTAACAGGAACTGGAGTTTTAGTATGATTATAGTCTGCTGTTGTAGTAATTTGTTCTCCTATTAGCTCATTCAATTTGCTTACATCAACTTTTGGCTCTCTATCATATTCTTTTTTAATTGTATTTCCTTCATCATTTTTAGTTTCAACTTTTGTAATATATTTTCTTAATGATAAATCAAAATTTGCACTTTTTAGTATTAACTTCTCAAAATCATCATCATCTTGTTCACCTTTATAGAAATAATCTGAATCTGATAAATCATCTTTATTAGAAGCATTTCCCTTATAGCCACTCATTTCTCTTGTTTGAGCCTCTATTGGATATGTATATGGTTCAGAATCTCTATCTAGTTTTTCTTCGTTTGTAATTACTGTTTGCGTTTCAGCATTATATTCTTCTAATATTAAAGCAATATTAGTTAATATTTTTTCTCCGACTGAAGAATTAGCAGTAACTTTACATTGTATTTCTATTTTTTCTGAATCAAGTTCTTTACCATTAAAAGGTTTAAGATTGTTCTCGCTTTTCTTTTTTAATATAATTCTGCCTTCTCCAAGTGTTCCCTCTAATTCATAATCTCCACTCACAATTTTAACAAATTCTAATCCCTCTGGTAAAACATCAACTACTTTATTTGCTCTACCTTCAGTATCACCTTCATTAAAAATTGTTAATGTATATGTTACTAAATCTCCTGGTTCAACTAAAACTGGATCTTTTCTATGTTTGTATGTTGCTGTTGTTACTAACTTTCCATCAACTCTTTTATTTAAATTATTAGCCTGAATAACTATTTTTCTTCCATTTTCTTCTTTTTGAGTATTTACTATATTTTTTTCATTATTGTTTTTATCTTTTAAACCTGTAATTGTTTTTCTTAGAGCTAAATCAAATTTTTTGTTATTAACTGTAACTTCTTTTTTATATGTTGCTTGTTTGTTTTCTACTAATAAAACTGGTTGTTCTTTTTGAGCATCATTTCCTAGCAACAATGTAACTAATCTGTTATTACTTGTTGCTTTAAAATTTACTGTTAATGTTGATAGTTTATCTGTGCTTGGTATTTCAAGATAAAATTGATATTTTCCTATTTCATCTTTTAATACTGATTTTACACTAGAAATATCTTTTTTATTTGAATCTAATACTTTATAATTTTCTACAGATACATCTGCATTAACAGTACAAAAACCAACAGCAATTCTCTCTATCTCATAAGGTCCTACAATGTAACCATCTTCACTATCTTCTATTTTTACTTTTTCATCATTTATTTTTATTGGTATTTTTTCGATAGTTGATGCATCTTGATATTTTACTTTATTATAATATGATGAACCTTTTTGCTCTTTTGCTTTTTTTATTAACCAACTATAGTACGTTTTAGCATTCTCTTGAAATTGTTCTCCTGTTTTAAAAGTAATTACATTTGAACCTCTGCCATCAGTAACAGTTGTATTATATTCATCCTTTAAAGGTTTATACTTGTCTGTAGCACTAGTTCCTGCATTATCATTTTCGCTTGTAGTACAGTATAAATCTGGTAAAGTATCATGATGATAATTTACCTTTTTATCTCCATCTCCATCATGTATTACATACCAAAAAGCTAATTGTTGAACAACTTCCATTGTATCATCTGGAATTAAACATTGTGAATAAAAAACTTCATCTACTTCATCATCAGAAAGTTTATCTACATCTTTATCTATATTAATTATATTATGATTTTTATCTTTTTCCTTTAATTCTTTTATTATCTTTTTCTTTAAATCTACAGTATATTTTTCAAATTTGCTCTCAGTAATTACTCCTGATTTTTTCAAAATTGCTATTTTATCTTCTATTGTATCTTTTCCTGGTACATACATATTATCTGCAAGCCATAAAGTTCTACTATATTTCTCATCATTTGAGCTTTTGGCTATTATTAAATTATCAGTATCCTTGCCAAACTCTTCATTTAAAACTTGCTTATCTGATTCTAATTTCATATCAAAGGCTTTATCATATGTTACTGTACTTTGTAGACCATTATTTGTTCCTGTATTAGCAAATCCTAATTCTGCTTGTACACAGTATAAAGACATTTCTTCTGGTTTATTGTCATTCATTCTTACTAAGTTCCAGACTTTTAAACATTTATCAACTTCTGCTTGATTTCTTAAAATTCCGTAACCTAAATTAGAACTAGATCTTAATTCTACAATTTTAATTTTATAGTCCACATTTCTATCCACTGCTATAGATTGTATTATTACAGTAACAAGACCAATAAAAATCGCTAAGCATACTATCCCTATGCTTATTCTCAATTTTTTTGATTCCATATTTTACCACCTTTTACTTTTAAATCTATTCTTCTACATTATATTTTACATGTTTTAAAATTTAAGTCAATACTAATTTTTGGCTTATAGCCTGATATTTACCAAGTTATAGCTTTTTCAACATATAAAAACAACATATTTGCGAACTCCTACGGATTTCCGCATTATGTTACAATTATATAACATTTTTATTACTTTTTCAACTGATTATGTAATTTAATTTAAAGTTTGCATAAAACAAAAAAATTATGCGGGTCGTCGATGCTGAGGCTGTTAAGGCTTTGCCTGTTACAGCATCAGTATGCCTGCTGGACGCCGACCCCTACAGCCTGTTACAGCGTCAGTATGCCTGCTGGACGCCGACCCCTACAGACATACAATGCATTCGCAAATTATTCATTAAACAAAAAACGGGCGACCACTGGTCGCCCCTACATTTTTTGTGAAATTATATCATTCTGTCATATACATATTTTTTAATTAAATAGATTCCTGCTGCTGTTACTCCTAACACTCCTATTCCTA
>CANQSV010000047.1 GCA_947626605.1 uncultured Clostridia bacterium
TTTGCTTTAGCCTCTGCCTCCGCTTTTGCTTTAGCCTCTGCCTCCGCTTTTGCTTTAGCCTCTGCCTCCGCTTTTGCTTTAGCCTCTGCCTCCGCTTTTGCTTTAGCCTCTGCCTCCGCTTTTGCTTTAGCCTCTGCCTCCGCTTTTGCCTTTGCTTCTGCTTCTGCTTCTGCTTCCGCTTTTGCCTTTGCTTCTGCCTCTGCTTTAGCTTCTGCTTCTGCTTTTTCTTCTACTTCTTCTAAATTTCCCAAGTATTTAGACAATTCTGGCATTGCTTCTTCTAGTTCTTCTATATTTTCATCTATTTTATATATTTCTTCATATAACTTATTATTTTTTCTTGCTAGAGCTTTCTTCGCTTCCATTTTTTCTTTTTGCTCTTCACTATATATTGTATATATGCCACTAAATTCTGTTGCTTTATCAAGTATTCTCTTTTTTCTTTTTCTTAATTCTTCTGCTTTTTCTCCTCCTGCTTCTGCTCTTTTTATTTGCTCATCTAATGCTTTTCCTTCTGCTTCATATTTTTCTTTATGTTCTTTTGCTCTATCTATATCATATTGCAAATTTTTTTCTTCTTCTTCTAAACTATTCCAGCTTTGTCTATTTGCTCTCATTTCTTCTGCTTTTGCTATTTTCTTCTTTTCTGCTTCTTTTTTATATTCATCTAGTTTTTCTTTAATTTGTTTTGCTAAATTTGATTTTAGCTCTTCTATTTCTTGTTCAATTTTTAACATATCTTCTTGTGCTTTTTTTACTCTTGCTTTTGCATGGCTAACTAATGATGGATTATCTTTATATTGCGCAATATTCTTTTCATGTCTTATTTTTGCTTTTTTTAAACTTTCTAAAGTACTTGTTTTCTCTTCTAATTCTGCCATTTTCTTTTCTATTTCTTCTCCAAATACATTCTTTAGTAATTCTGATTCGATTTTCATACCATTACTTTCCATATCTATACTCCTGTATATTTATTTTATTTTTATATTTTATTTTGTTCCTAATTCGCTTGTTTGTGTAGATGTTTTCTGCTCTTTTGTTGTTTCAATTGCTGCTCCTTCATCCACTTTTGTATCTAGTCTTTTTTGAAGGCTTTTTCCTTTTTCATTATTACCTTTCGTTTTTTCCTTTTTCCTCCACCACTTTGTTTCCCAAATAATTATTGAAGATAACCTATTTCTTATTTCTCTTTTTAGACTTCTAACAGCATAT
Organism: uncultured Clostridia bacterium; assembly: GCA_947626605.1. Taxonomy (GTDB): domain Bacteria; phylum Bacillota; class Clostridia; order TANB77; family CAG-508; genus CANPVP01. Next base: position 1,213 of record CANQSV010000047.1, read on the forward strand.
GGTCCATTATCTCCTTCTTGCGCCAATCTCCTTCTAGCAGTTTGTATATAATATTGATCATCAAACTCTGAGCTATTTAGTCCTTGGCTTATAAATACTCTCTTTGCTCTTTTTATTTCTTTTCTCAAACCTTCCATAGCTTCTTTTGCTCTGTGCTCTTGATAGCTAGATTTAATTTTTCTTAATGTATCTCTAATACCACCTTTTGAAAAATCACAAACCATTCCTTCAGGACCATATTCACTTGCATTTTCTATTAATTTTCTTAGAAATTTAGGTGCTGCTTTTTCTGTTACTTCATCATATACCACTTCCATATCTAAACCTGGCCAACTTACATCTCTACCATTAATATAATTTGCATATAATCTTTGATTTGGGGATTTTACTCCACAATTTTCACTTCTATCAAAACCATATTCTGGATGACTTGCCATTTCTTCATCTATCTCAATAAGTTTTTTCACAATTATTGGATCTATTAATTTTCTTTCTTTACCTACTACTTGTAAAGGTAACATTTCATCGTTTACTTCGCTCTTATCACTGTTCTCTATATGTTCTCTTTCCAATCTTGAACCCATATCAGAATCATAATCACCAGTTTTAAAGTGAAAATTATATTTAACAGATTCTGAATCTTCGTCAGTTACTACAATATAATCTACTAAAAAATTATCTGGAGTTATTTTTTTATATTTTTTAAGCTCTTCTATAAATTTTTTTGCTTCTTTTATTTTTTCGTTATTTATATTTAACCTTTTCATAAATTCTATTATTTGTTCATTTTTTAGCTTTCCCTCATGTCTAATTTTTGAATAATCAATGTTTTGCGTGCCCGCAACAAAATGAATAACATTTAAATCTGATAACATTTTTCCCATTTTAGATTTACTAGGACTTGGATTTCCACACCATTCATCAAAAACATTCCAAAATGAATCAAATCTGTCACTCATTTCTTTTACTTTCATATTCATAGGCATTAGCTCTGCATAATCTACTGGATATTCCAAAAAGATTTTTTCACCATATTTTACTCTTTGCTTTAATAAATTTATATACAAGCTATTTATTTCTTCTAAAACTTTAAAATATCGGCTTAATAAATCTCCATAAACACTTATTTTCCTATTTAATTCTTTTTGTTCTGCTTCTGTTTTTGCTTTTGTTTCTGGTTTTTCTTTTTCTTTTGCTTCTGCCTCCGCTTTTGCTTTAGCCTCTGCTTCTGCTTTTGGTTCTGTTTCTGCTTTTGGCTCTGCTTCTACTTTTGGTTCTGCTTTTGCCTTTGGTTCTGCTTCTGCCTTTGGTTCTGCTTCTACCTTTGGTTCTGCTTCTACCTTTGGTTCTGCTTTTGCTTCCGCTTCCGCTTTTGCTTCTGCCTCTGAATCATTCAAGTATTTAGATAATTCTGGCATTGCTTCTTCTAATTCTTCTAAATTAATATCTATTTTATCTATTTCTGCATATAACGTATTATTTTTTCTTGCTAGAGCTTTCTTCTCTTCCATTTTTTCTTTTTGCTCTTCACTATATATTGTATATATGCCACTAAATTCTGTTACTTTATCAAGTATTCTCTTTTTTCTTTTTCTTAATTCTTCTGCTTTTTCTCCTCCTGCTTCTGCTCTTTTTATTTGCTCTTCTAAAGCTTTTCCTTCTGCTTCATATTTTTCTTTATGTTCTTTTGCTCTATCTATATCAATTTGCAATTCTTTTTCTTCTTTTTCTAAACTATTCCAGCTCTGTCTATTTGCTCTCATTTCTTCTGCTTTTGTTGTCTTTTTCTTTTCTGCTTCTTTTTTATATTCTTCTAGTTTTTCTTTAATTTGTTTTGCTAAATTTGATTTTAGATCTTCTATTTCTTGTTCAATTTTTCTTATATCTTCTTGTGCTTTTTTTACACCTGATTTTGCATGGCTAACTAATGATGGATTATCTTTATATTGTGCAATATTTTTTTCATGTATTTTTTTTGCTTTTTTTAAACTTTCTAAAGTTTTTATTTTCTCTTCTAATTCTGCTATTTTCTTTTCTATTTCTTCTCCAAATACAGTCTTTAATAATTCCGATTCGATTTTTATACCATTACTTTCCATCTATATCCTCCCTTGTTTTGCTTAAAACAAGCAAACTATGTATATTATTTTACCACAATTTACATAATAAAGCAACTATAATTATATATTTTTACTATATATTTTATTCAAAATATAATAAGAAAAAGAGCTATGTTTTTCTATAGCTCTTTTTCGATTATTAATTATTTTGTAGGTGCTTTATTTTCTGCTTGATCACTATTTGCGGCTTGTTGTGTAGCATTATTTATTGCCTTATCATGATCCACATTATGTACTCCTATACGTTCACTTAAAGTTTCCGCATCTTCGGATTTTTCCAATGATATATTCTTTATCATTTCTAATAACTTCTTGCATTTTTCTATTATACCGTAATTAAGCTCACCTACACCTGTACGGTGTATCAAGCTATTATATTCATTATTTAAGCTTTCTAATATTTTATCGATTTCTTCTTGATTCATTCCTTTAGTCTTCATTTCTGCTTTTAACTTTTCATAATGATTTATAATATTTCCAATTCTTTTCATCATATCTCTTCTAAATTCTACCGTATTTTTACCATAATTATTATAAACCTTTTCAGATTCTGGAATATCTATTGATAAATTTTCATTTTCTTTCCATTCTTTTTGTATTCCAAGTTTTTTTGCAATTATATTTGCTTCTTCTTGGCTTATTTCTCCCATTTTTTCATCTGTTAAGTATTGTCTTAATATCATCACTTTTCTTCTAACATCTGTTTCATTTTCTAAAGCCTTTATGACAAAAAGCATAACTAATGCACTTTCTGACAACTCTTTTTCATCAGCTATTGGATTTTCTGATTTTTTTTCTGATTCTGATTCTGGTTCTAAATTCGATTCAACTGTTTCTGCTATATTGTTACCATCTTCTTCTGATTCTTCAACCTTTCCTTCTGCTGCTTTTTGTTTTTCTTTTTCTCTTGTTTTTCTTTCTTCTTCCCTTTCTTTATCAAGCAACTTTCTATGCCATATTTCTTTATTTACCAAATACTTTATTTGGCTATTTAATTCTCTTCTTATTCTATTATATTCTTCTGCTCTTGATAAATCATTTTCCTCTAATTCTTCTACTCTATTATACTGTATCCACAAGTCATATATTACCTCACAATACAAATCGTCAGATATACCTTTGCTCTTACATTCATTTCTTCCCTTGTCGAACTCTCTTCTACATGCTGTTCTCGCTATTAACATAGCTCTTTCCAATTGTCTTTTTCTACTAAATTTTGAGGCAATTTTTCCTATAATACCTCTAGAAAATTTATCATAGACCTGCACCATTATATGAGGGCCTTCTTTTCTTGCTTTTTTTACTAATTTATCTAAATAATTAGGAATATTACTTTTTTTTACATCATAGCATACTTCTATTCCTTCTTTTCTAAAAGTACTTCTAGCAATATCACGACTTTCAAGGAACTCATGATAATACTTTAAATTATAATTACTACTAAATTTGTCATAACCATATTCTAGCATATTTTCTTCCATTATTTTATCTAGTTTTGCAAGTTCTTCCTCAATATTTGGATCTCTTATACCATCCACTTCGCGTTCTTCATCTGACTTACTGATTTTCTTCTCCATAGTACGTCCGCTTCTAAAAGTATATTTATATTTAACTGTTCCGCTTTCATAACTAACAACATCAATACTTTCTACTATATTATTATCTGGTGTTTTTTGATCATATTCTTTAACTTTTTGATAAAAAGCTGCCAATTCATTTATTTTTTGCTCATTTATATTTAGACTTTCTACAATTTCTTTTGCTACTTCATCACTTGTTTCATTGATAGTTTTTCCTAATTTATTATTCCAGCTTCCTTCTTTAAAACCTTTTTCCTTTATCAATTCAGCTTCTAGCTTTAATTTTCCTACTTTAGACTCACTAGAGCTTGGATTTCCACACCATTCATCAATAACATCCCAAAATTTATCAAATCTATAGTCTGGTTCATTATAATGCATTCTCTCTGCATATTCTACTGGATATTTAACCTGATAATCAGTACCATACTTTAATCTTTCATATTCTATAATATCTTTAATGGTGTCTAAAACTTTTTTTATCATTTCTTGATATATTATTAGTTTTTTCTTTTCCTCTGAGTATTCTTCTTTCTGAGAATCTGTTTCTTCCTGAGAATCTGTTTCTCTCCAAACTTCTACAACAGCTCCATCTTCAGCCCAAACTTCTACACTAGCCACATCTTCAGCTGGTTTTGATTCTTCTTCTGACTCTTCTTTCTCTTGTTCTGCCTCTGCTTTTGCTTCTGCCTCTGCTTTTGCTTCTGCCTCTGCTTTTGCTTCTGCTTTTGCTTCTACTTCTACTTCTGCTTTTGCATCTACTTCTGCTTTTGCATCTGCTTCTGCTTTTGCCTCTGCTTCTGCTTTTGCCTCTGCTTCTGCTTTTGCCTCTGCTTCTGCTTTTGCCTCTGCTTCTGCTTTTGCATCTGCTTCTGCTTTTGCATCTGCTTCTGCTTCTGCTTTTGCTTTTGCCTCTGCTTCTGCTTTTGCCTCTGCTTCTGCTTTTGCCTCTGCTTCTGCTTTTGCCTCTGCTTCTGCTT
>CANQSV010000048.1 GCA_947626605.1 uncultured Clostridia bacterium
TTTTGCCTTATCTAGAATATCTTTTAAGTACATTTTTGTTTCTTCATCTCTTACATATATACTCTTTGGTCTTCCCATTTTATAGAAATAATTTATTATCAATTCTGCTGATTTTAATACATAATCACTTTTGCTATTATAATCATTTTTGTCAATTAAATCATGAGATATTACAAAACCAGATTTTCTTTCAGCAATAAATCTAGCTATCGGATAATAATACCTTCCATCTTGTTCTTTATTATCTCTTATTCTAATTGGTAGATAATTTAAAAATTCATATTCCAATTCCATTTCAGTTTGTGGTAATTTCATCATATCTTTTTCAAATTCTGATTCTGCCCTAATTGTATTAAAATGTTTTTCTGGTAACATTAATGGAGCTGGATAAGTTAAAAATAATTTCTTTTCTTTGTCATAATGCCTTACTAAAATTTCACCATTATCGAAATCAACTTTTATACCTTCCTCTATAAATGCTCTGAACATCATATAAAAATTTTTTAATGCTTCTATCATTATTTTTACTTGTTTTATATTAATAGGACTTGGTTCATAACCTTTCTCAAAATTTTCAAAAGAAATCCATGTTCCTCTAAAACTTAATCCCAATTCTTTAATTATTTCTCTATTTTTAGGCAATGTTTGCTGTCTATTTAAAAAATTACATGTAATACATTCCTGATAATTTATTAATTCATAGTCTGGATATTGTCCTTTTGTTAATTCCATAAATCCATGAATTTGCTCACCTTGGTATATTGCTATTGCTCTATGCATTCCACCATGTCCCATTACACTACAATAAAAAATCTCATTCAAAGACTGACATAAATATACTAATAAATCCATATCCCATAAATACTCCCATGGCTCTAGTTTTTGTATTTTTTCGGCTATCTCATATAATTCTAACCATAATTCCTTATCTTTTAATTTCATATTTTCTCCTATTTTTGAATTTCTACTTTTTTCATTTACAACTCCATTTTTATTATTTTATTAAATAATATCATAAATTTATCAATCTTTCAATCTTCAAAAAAGAGAAAGCAACTTTTAGATTACCTTCTCTTTGATTTAATAGTTTATACCATTACTGATTTTTTAATAGATTCATGGTGTGTTGCTAAAATTACCCATGCACCTCCTTGATGTCCCCCTTCTCCTGTTGGATTGTATAAAGTAACAAGTGCTACCACTTCTGGGGATGTTATTGGTGCTACACCAATAAATGATGTTACGTATTTATTTGTATTTACACCATCTTCTGATGTTCCTGTTTTTCCTCCCACTGTAAAACCTGGTACCTGTGCATTTTTTCCAGTTCCTTCTGCTACTACTGAATGCATCATATCTAAAACTTTCTTTGCATTTTCTTCTGATATTACTCTACCAGATTTTTTAACTTCCATCTCTGTTTTTTCTCCAGTTTCTGAATTAATTATACTCTTTACCATTCTTGGTTTTACTAATTCTCCACCATTTGCTATACTAGATACTGCAGTTATTAATTGAATTGGAGTTATTTCAAATCTCTGACCAAAAGATATTGTTGCTAATTCTACAGGTCCTACTTTATCTTCTTTCAAAAATATACTATTAGCCTCTCCCGGCAAATCTATTCCAGTTTTTTGCAATAAACCAAATTTATTTAAATATTTATAATAAGTATTAACTCCTAATTGCTGTCCTAATCCTATGAATATTGGATTACATGAATTCATTAATGCTGTTCTTAAGCTTTCACTTCCATGTGGTCTATAATATCTCCAACATTTAATCCTTGTTCCTGAAATTGTTATGGAACCTGTACATCCAAATCTCATTGCATCAATATCGGCTACTAGCCCTTCCTCTAGTGCCGCTGAAGTAGTTATTAACTTAAATGTAGAACCCGGCTCATAAGTATCTGCTATTGCTTTGTTTCTCCACATTTGTTGAAGATTTTTAGTTTTTTCTTCTTGTGGCAAAGAATCCCATATATTTAATAATTCTTCATTGTTTATTTTATAAGGTTCATTTAAATTATAGCCTGGATATGTTGCCATTGCCAAAACATCCCCTGTATTCGGATTCATAACAATAATGTTTCCTCCATCTGTGCATTCATTATCTATGCATGCCTCTGACAAATATTTTTCTACTATTGATTGAATATTTGCATCTATTGATAAAACTATATCACATCCTGATGTGGGATAAATGTATTCTTCATTTTCTTTTTCTATTTCTCCTCCAACTGCATCAGTTACCCTTGTAATTTTTCCTTCAGACCCACTTAGTATTGTATCATATTTAGCCTCTAAGCCATCTAACCCTTGATTATCACTTCCTGTAAATCCTATTATTTGAGAAGCTAAAGAATTATATGGATAGTATCTTTTAGAATCTTCATCTATGTTTACGCCAACAGAAATATTATTTTCTTTTAACCATATTCTTAACTCATCTGTTTTTTCCTTTTCTACTTTTCTAACTATTGTTTCTATAGAACTTTTCTTTTTTACTTTTTTTAAAACAGTTTCATAGTCTACTTCAAAGATATCTGATAAAACCTTAGCAACTCTCTCTTTATCTTGTTGATTTATATTTGTTGGATTTATTGTTACTGATTCTACACTACTACTTACAGCTAGTATATTTTTTTCTGTAGCATCATATATAGTCCCTCTTTTAGCACTAACTTTTCTATCTTTAGATTGTTGTTCTAAAGCCATTGTTTTTAATTTCTCTCCATCTATAAATTGTATTATTCCTATTCTTACTACTAGTAAGAATAAAATTATACTTGCTATTATAAGTAATCTTTTTATCCTTCGTTTTGTTTTAATATTGGAACTAATCATTATCAATCACCAATAATATTATATAAAAGAGGTTCTAATATAGAACCTCTAAAATATTTTACTTATTAACTTTTTAATAAAATTTTGATTTTCTTCCATTACTACTTCTTCTGATGCGGGTTGTATATAATCCTCTTTTTCTAGATTAAGATAAACTATTTGATCGGATTTTAATTTTTGCATTCCCAATTTTTCTTCTGCTATCTTTTCTATATTGTTTAGATTTAGAGCCGCTTCTATTCCTACACTTAACTGCTGATTTTCTTTTTCTAATGTTTCCAATTCATTTTTTAAATTCTTTATATTCGCAAAATTTTGTGAGATAAGAGAACTTCTATAACTTATGACAAATAGCATTATAAATAAACACAATACAATAGCAATAACTCTGCCCTTCATTCTTCTTTCTTGCCTAAGCTTGGTTTTTTGAGCTAAACTTATATTTGCTTTTTTACTAGTTCTTGGTGTTTGAGATTTTTTAGCAGTTTGCTGTTGCCTTCTTGCTGTTGTTTTTGTAGATTGCTTTCGAACAGGTCTGTATTCCGGTGATATTTTCCTAGGACTAGTTCCATATTGATATTTATTACTATATGCCAAAGTTGTTCCCCCCTTTCTTTAGTATTTTTTTGATATTATATTTGGTTATTTCTTTCAAAAATTCTCAGTTTAGCACTTCTTGCCCTTGAATTTTCTTCTTGCTCTTGCATATTTGCTACTATAGGCTTTTTATTTATAATTTTACCTAAAGATTTATAATTGCAAACACAATATGGTAAATCTTTTGGACAAGTGCATTTTCCTACAGCATCTGCATATGCATTTTTAACTGCTCTATCTTCTAGAGAATGAAATGTTATAATACAAAGTCTTCCTCCTTCATTCAATACATCTATACAATCTCTAACAGTATTATATAACGGTTCAATCTCATTATTTACTTCTATTCTTATTGCTTGAAAAGTTCTTTTTGCAGGATGTCCGTCTTTTTTATGAGAAAAAGGTATACTACTTTCAATTATTTCAACAAGTTCTTTTGTTGTTTCTATATCTTTTTCTTTTCTAATTTTACATATATTATTTGCTATTTTTTTTGCAAACTTTTCTTCTCCATATTCAAATAATATTTGTGATAATCTTTCTTCGCTATATGTATTTATTACTTCTTTAGCAGTTAACGATTGAGACTTATCCATTCTCATGTCTAAGTCGCTATCTCGCATATAGCTAAAACCTCTTGTTTCTTCATCTAATTGGTATGAAGAAACTCCTAAGTCAAGTAATATTCCATCTACTTTTTCAATTTTTAAATTTTGTATTATATTTTTTATATTATCATGATTTCCATGCACAAAAATAGCATTATTATATTCTTTTAATCTATCTTTTGCAACGCTTAAAGCCTCTTCATCTCTATCTATTCCAATTAGAATACCTTTTTCTGAAAGATTTTCTAAAATTTTTTTACTATGTCCAGCTCCTCCAAGCGTTCCATCAACATATATGCCATTTTTTTTAATATTTAATCCTTTTATACATTCATCTAACATTACTGGTTTGTGATTAAATTCCACGTTATACCTCATTTAAGAAAAAATTTTGTAACGACGATAAACGCATTAACTGCGCCTCATTTTACATATCGTAAACAGTTGGTTCTATTAAAGGATACCAACTGTCTACTTTTTAAATTAATTTATTTCTTTTGTATTTAAAAAGTCTTTTGTACTTTATTTGTTAGCTTTAGTATAATTAAAAATTTTTCTTTATACTTAAATTACTTTTTTCTTTTGTACTTAATAAAATTTTATCTTTTGTTTAATTTTTCTTTTTTTAGAATATGATTCTAAACTTTTTCTTTTGTATTTTTTAATTTTATCTTTTGTATGTTATATAAACTTTTTCAAGTTATATACCTAGTTCTGACATTGTTTGTTCAATATCTTCTGTTGAATTTGATCTATTGTTATATTTCTGCCATTCTTCTCTATTCCATATTTCTAGCCTTGTGATAACACCAACAATTACAATTTCTTTATCTAAATGTGCATGATTTCTCAATTCATTTGATATTAAAAATCTTCCTTGTTTATCTATTTCACATTCCATTGCTCCTGCTAAGAAGAATCTTACAGAATCTCTTGCTGCTTTATTGGTAAGTGGTAAAGATTTCAATTTTTGTTCAAATTCTTCCCATTCTTTTTTTGAGAAAGCAAATAAACATCCATCAAGACCTTTTGTTATAACAAAGCTCTCACCTATATCTTCTCTAAGCTTGGCAGGCATTATAGCTCTACCTTTTGCATCAATTGAATGCTCATAAGTACCTAGCAACACCTTGCCTCACCTCTCCTCTTTTTTATGACACTTTGCTCCACTTCTCTCCACTTCATATAAAGTGTACTATAACAAATTTTATTTTGCAATAGTTTTTGGGGATTTTTTTATACTTTTTTTAAATTTAAAAAATAGAAACACTATAATTTTGAAAAAATCGCATTGAAAGTAAATGAGCCAGACCTTCTTTTTTATATAGTAGGATATATTCATATAATTTTCTATGTTTTTTCGTAGCGAGCTTGTGTGGGGACCGACGAGTTAGAATAAAAATCCCCCAGTATAACTGGGGGATTTTCATATCGGCCTATAAGGCCTTGTTACTAGCTTGCGCTGAAGCGCATCAGTT
>CANQSV010000049.1 GCA_947626605.1 uncultured Clostridia bacterium
GGTTTATGGCACCAGTCTTGAAAATTGGCGTAGGTTTGTAGCCTACCGTGGGTTCGAATCCCACCCTCTCCGCCAAGGAAGACAAAAGTATGTAATATAATTACATACTTTTTTATATTGTAGGAAAAATCTCCTAGTAGGAGATTTTTCTGTACAAGATAATTATGGCGAACCCTAGATTTTCTTAGGATTTGCATTTGTTAGAAAATCTTGGGTTCGCTTTTTTTATATAGTAGAAAAGGAGAAAAATATGACAGAACATGAAGCAATAATAAATAAAGCACTTGATGGAGATGTTATAAGTTGTGAATTAGTAAGTAATACTAATAATATAGTGTATAAAATAATTCGAAAAAACAAACAAATTCAATATGTAAAGTTTTATCAAAATAATTCTTTTCATATTGATAATGAAATTAACTTATATAAAATAGTAGAAAATAAATACTTGAAAGAATTAGTTTATAGTTCAGAAAATCCCAAATTTGCAATTTTTAAAGAATTAAAAGGGAAAAGTATTGATGAGTTAACTAATGAAGAATTAAAAGAAAATGCTGATAATATCATAGAATCTGTATGTGATTTCTTTTCTTCAGTAGGTAAAAATTCTTTAAAAGGTTATGGATTTTTGGATGAAAAATTAGAGGGGAAAAAAGAGTCTTTTAAAGATTTTATATATGAAAGACAAACTGAAACTTCTAAGATATTAGAAGAATATTCATTTTTATCAGAAGCTTTTAATAAAATATATAATAAATATAATAAAATATTAGTAGGGGATAATAAGTTAATTCCAATAGATACTAACTTAAAAAATATAATGCTAACAGAAAATGGAACGATAAAATTTGTTGATCCAGGAGAATTAATAAGTGGACCAATAATAATGGCATATGGGGATTTTGTTGCTCATTCATATAAAACTATATTATATGATAAATTAATTGAAAAATTAAAGTTAGACGAAAATGAAAATAAATTACTAAGAATTTATGCGATTTTTTCGTCATTAAATGTATTAGCTTTTTTAAAGAAAAATGGCGTAGATAATTTAGAAACAGTAATACCATATGGGAATAAATATACTTTTTTTGAATTAATAGAAGAGCATATGAAATATTTAGAATTAAAATAATTAATAAAAAAACTTATACATTTTGTATAAGTTTTTTATATTAATTATTAACACCATGTCTTACCATAGGCGTGTTTGAAGTTATAGCTTTAAATGTATATCCATTTTCTAAACCATAGTCTATTATATCTGATAAAGCATTTAGAGTTTTTGTATTTCCACTAAAATCATGCATTAATACAATATTAGAACGATTTCTAATTAAATTTTTCGTTACATTATTATAAACTTGCTTTGATGTAGTGGCTCCACCAGAATCTTCTGAACCAACATTCCAGTCATAATATTTAAATCCTTCTTTAACTACTCTTTTTGTAAGTCGTGTCATGATGCCTTTACTATAATGTCTACTAACAGTATTTGAGCTACCTCCAGGAAATCTTATTATTGTTGGACTATATCCAGTAGTCTTTTCTATTTTTTTCTGTAATTTAGTTATATTATTCATAAAAGCTTCATCGGATTTATAAATTTCACTGTATACATGTGAATATCCATGAATTCCAATAGAATGTCCTTCATTATATTCTCTTTTAACAAGATACTCTAATGATGAACTATAATTTAATATAAAGAATGTTGCTTTAATATTTTTCTTTTCCAAAATATCCAAAATTTTTGGAGTTATACTACTAGAAGGACCATCATCAAATGTTAAATATATAATACCTGTATTTTTTCCTTTATTACTAGGAGTTTTTGTTTGAGTAGAAGTTGTAGCTTTTTTATCTTCTTTATTTTCTTTATCTTTTGGCGTTTCAGTTTCTTGATCTTTTATTTTTTCTTGTTCCTTATAAACAGTAACAGTTCTAATCTTTTCGGCTTTATTTCCAGACTTATCGCTAACTGTATATTTAATTTTATATGTTCCAACTTTAGAAGTATTTACTTTACCAGATATTTTTATCTCATTTGATAAATCCCCATCCTTTTCATCTACTGCAGTGGCACCTTTTTCAGTATATTTATTATTTAAAAGAACTTTAGTACTAGAAGAACCTTTTAAATTAATAGTTGGAGGAACATCATCTACGATATATACTTTCCTTTTTACTATAGCTGCATTGCCAGAGCTGTCTTCAACAGAATATACAATATTGTATTCTGAATTATTTATTTGTTCCTTTTCTGTTTTAACTTTATCGTTTAAATCTTCAAAACTATTATCTTCAACAGCATAACCAGGTTCTTTGTATTTATCTGAATAAGATAAATTATAAGTTTTATCACCTTTTAAAGTTATTGTTGGAGGAACCGTGTCTACGACATTTACAGTTTGATCAAAAGAATATTTTCCAGTTATTGTTGGAACTTGATACTGTATTTTGTATGAACCGGTTTTATTATAATTAATATTTCCATCTGCTTGAACAGAAGATGTTACATCTTTCATATGATATGTTGTATGTGGAATTGCAACTGAAGCATATTGATTTACTTCTAAATTTACTACTTCACTTGTAATATCAAATTTTGGTTTCTCAAAGACATATGTTCCTGAAATGCATACAACAAAGAGTAAAAATGATATCGATAAAGCTAATCCTAAATTATGAAATTTTTTTGCTTTAAATATTATTATAAAAAATAATGCTACAACTAAAAAAAATACTAATTCAATAAGATATAAGTTCATTTGTCTCCCTCTTTTTTATTTCATTTTATTCTATATTTATTGCAATATTCAGTTATAATTTTAGTAAAAAAATATTGTCTATAAAATTATACATCTACAAAAAAAATAGTCAAGAAAATAAAAAAACACTACACAATTTTTTATACAAAAATGTGTAGTGTTTTTTATTCATAATGCGACCACATACTTAATATTCTTACTGTTTGTTCTTTTTCTAATACTTCATAAATAAGCCTATGTTGTATGTTTATTCTTCTTGAATATAAATCTTTTAAATCACCGTAATAGTTTTTCATAAGGTGGTGGGTTTTGAAAAGGATTATCTTTTATAACTTCAATTAGAGCTTTGACTTTTTTTGCTAGATTGTTCTGTTTTAATTTATCAATATCTTTTAGTGCTTTTTTATGATATTCTACTTTATACAATTACCAATCCACCTCGTCTTCTTTTACAAAGTCCTCATCAGAAGAGTTTTTTCTTTTTAAAAGTTCTTCTTTTAGTTTTGGCATAGAAGAAATATATAATGTTTCAATTAAATTATTATAATCTTCTTCAGATAAAACAACTGCATTTCCATTTTTAGTTGATATATTAATAGGTTCATTGTATTTTATTGTATTCTCTAAAAGTTTATAAATATCTTTTCTAAAATTGGTTATATTTGTATTAGTCATTTTTACCACCTCCATATATAATTATATTATAACATACGCTTTTATGTACGTCAATGTTCAATAGGTTAAATTGAAAAATATTTAATTATACAATATAATATTTTATCAATAAATTAGTGATATTATTCATAATAAAAAAAAGTTTATTAGCCTTATGCTAATAAACTTAGCTTATACTGGATTTGTATAAGTTTGCTATGGTGAACTACAATAAACTAAATACTAAACAATTTTATTTCCCTTATGGTTTTGGTATAAATACATATATTTACATATTTAGCATAGTAAATTAAAAACAAAGCAAAAAAATGTTTGCACTATATTGACATAATTTATCATTTTACTTATAATAGATATTAGATTTAAAATCTATGTTGAAGGAAATTATCACATATAATAATAGGGGATGATTAATAAATAAATGAATGAAAATTTGAAAAGACTTATACAATTTATTCAAAATAAACATTCTGAGATCAGTTATAAATGGAAAGAGAGTGAAAATTATATAAAAATAAATTTTTCTAATAAAGAAGTAAGAGATATAATTAATAATGATGAGATTTTAGATAATGTGTTTAAATATAGAGAGTTCTTAAATGAAAATAATATTCAACTTACAATGAATTTTGAAAAATTTAATATAAATAATGATAAAGTAAATACTAGAGTTAAATTAAAAAACTCTGTTGAATTTAAATTAAAGAATTATATGAGTGAAAGGCATAATTTTCGGGAAAGAGCCTATTAATAAATGTTATAATGACTTATTTGGAATAAGAATTATTTTAGACAAAAAAATAGAATTTGATGAGATTAAAGAATATGTAGAAACCAATTATCAAAATATAAGAGTAATACATTCATTAAGAGGTGATTATAAAGCAATACACTTATATTTTAAAGAAGATAATTTTTCTTTCCAATGGGAATTGCAGGTTTGGAATAAGGAAGATGAAGAATGTAATATAAATTCTCACAAAAACTATAAACAAGATTATATTAAATGGGAAATTGAGAGTAAAGGAGGTAAAATATAGTTATGGTAACACATTTTATTTTTTTAAGTAGTTCATATTCAAAAGGAACTAGAATTGCTTTAGACTATGTTGTTTCAAATGAAAATACTCAAGCAGTATTAGAAGAAACTTTGAAGGCCATAATTGAAAAGTGTGGTAGTGATGTTTCTATATCTACTCATATAGTTCATTCTGAAACAGAAGAATGGAGTTCAGTGTGCAAAGCAGATTTATATTTTGAAGATATAAAAGTTATAAAAGATGTAGATGAATTTATTAAACTTATAAATGATGATAGAGTTTTAATTGGTATGGATATTGCAAAATATATTTTATCAAAAGTAATATGTACTCATTTAAAATTAGAAAAGCTAGTATATTTATGTTATGCAGATTATTTGTGTAATACTGGCGAAAAATTATTTTTAGATTCAATTTATGCTTTTAAATACGGACCAGTTGTTGCAAGTGTCTATGAAGAGTGTAAAAAATATGGATATATGCCTATTGAAAAAGAAAAGAAAGATATTCAAAGTAACTTAATATCAGAAATGCCTTCAAGAAGTAGAATTTTATTTGCTAAAAATGGTATACAAAAAATTTTTAGTATAGATAAAACTTTAGAAAAATATGGGAAACTAACAGCGAAGGAATTAGTAGATATAACTCATAGAGAAAACACACCTTGGAAAATGACAGAAGTAAAACCATGGTCATTAAAAAGCATAATCAGCGATGATAAAATAAAAGAATTTCATAAATACGAATTAGTATAAATAAAAAAAGAGGTTTTAAATACAAGTAAAATTGTGTTTAAAACCTCAAATTGGTGAGCCAGAAGGGATTCGAACCCCCGACCCTTGGCTTAGAAGGCCAATGCTCTATCCAACTGAGCTACTGACCCATAATTTGAAAATCAAATTGCAAGAATTATAATAACATAAAAAACAAACTATGTCAATGCATTTTAGAAAAATAATTTGCATAGTTTGTATAAGTGTCAATGATGTGAAACATAAAAAATAATTTAAATCATATTATTATGTTTTATCTTATATATCCAATC
>CANQSV010000050.1 GCA_947626605.1 uncultured Clostridia bacterium
TTGACTTTGTCCATTTCCTGCCGCATAAAATCGTCGCTGTAATGCACATAGGTTTTACCTACAAGCCGTTCGGGGCTGTCGCCCATCCAAAGCTCTACGACTTCTCTTTTTACCTTTTCATCGCACACAGAGGCAAAAGTGTGGCGAAGTTGGTAGGGAATAGCCCCTTCGGGCAACGCCTTTTTCATTATATCAAGCGTTCTGTCGTATGAAAGCGGGGATTTAAGGGGCGAATCAAAATCGAATAATTTTTCTGCCTGACGGGGAATAGGTATCTTTTTGTATGCCTTTTTCCCGTTTTTTCTCTTTCTGTTCCTGCAAATCAAAAATCCGTTTTCAAAGTGCGCCTCGTCGTCTATCTCGCACGGGCGAAGCCCGAAGAAGTACATGGCGTAAGCAAAATTCCTTGTTTTATCGAAGAACGGAGTTTGCAGGTTGGCAAGAAAAATTTTAATCTGTTCGTCGGTCAGCCTGTCCCTGTTTTCACGCTCGGCTCGCTTGAAAGGTATCATCTCCACGGGGTTGTATGTAACAATGCCGCTCGCCTTTGCATACTTGAAAATGCTGTTGAACACCGTCCGCATGTCCTCGTACTTGCGCGGAGTGTCAAGCGCGTTCATAACCTCGTCTATGTCCGAAGTGCGAATTTCCTTAATGGGCTTATCCATAAATGTTTTGGGAATAAATCTGCGTATCTGGCTTTCGTAGCCTTTCCGCGTGTCCTCGACAATCTTGCCGCGCTTGTATCTCAACCATTCGTCCGCGATAAAGCCGAAAGTGAATTTGTTTTTTGCGATTACTTCGGGCGGCGGCAGATTTTGCGTTGCCTCTACGAACATTGTCTTTGCACTTTTCAGCTCTTTGTTGGATACGGCTATGTCGTACCCGTTTCTGCGGTAACGGATTTCATAAAAGACCCCGTGTTTACCGCTCGGTCGCTCAATGATATGAGCCGCCATACCGTTTGCTATAAATTCTCTTTTAAATGTTTTCGACATACTTTCAATTTCCTTTTTTGTGAATTTGATTTCTGCCGATGATGTTTTTTTCTCGTTGTTGCTTTTCCCGATCAGCTCGGTTACGACTTCTTCGGTGATTGTGTCCGCCGCCGACTGCAACATAAGCTGTACGGCTTTGTCGCGCCGCTCGCCGTCGGGAATATCCTTTAAAATTTCTGTTATCTCCTGTAATTGTTTATAAGTCATTGTCCTCCTTATTGAATTGTGGGTCCCATTGTACCCCAATTATTCGTAAAATTCAAGTAGTATTTCATAGTTTTTTGAAAAAATTTAAGGGCGGGACACTCAAAGTCCCGCCCTCGGTAAAGCAAATTGCCGCTTTATTAAAATTTGAAGTTGTTGTTTGATTTGGGTTTCGGCGTGGGGTGGATGAGCTGTGCGTATGCCGTAGGGTTTTCTATGCGCAGTTTTGCAAGCAATTCCATTGCCCTTTTGCCCTGCGCCGCGCTCTCTTCTGCCGATTCCGCTTTCCTTGCGTATTGCAAGGCTTCTTGCATAGATATATCCAAACGCCTCGTCAAATCCTCGTTTTCCTTTTTGGTTTTAATGGTTTCAGCCGTCGCCGCTATCGCCTGTTTTTTAAGACCGCCGGGCGTCCACGCATAGTTGCCCTTTTGCGCCTGTTCCAACGCATCGCGGTAGGGCTTGCTTGCCGCTTCCGCCTGCGCCGTGCGCTCCTCGGCTTCCGCTACGATTTTCTGAGCCTTGTATTCGGCGGCTTTCAGGTGCTTTGCCCCGCTTTTGAATTTCCCTCTTTCCAAACCCCATTTCTTGCCGACCTTCTCGTAAAACTCCGTTTGAAGTTGAGAGAGTTTCTGCCTGTCGAACAAATCCTTTGAACACAGCTTGCCGTTTACTATCGGAACTATGTTGAGGTGTAGGTGAGGGGTTGTTTCGTCCTTGTGGACTACGGCAGAGATTATGTTTTCCGCGCCGTATTTGTCCGCAAAAAACTTCGCGCAGTCCCTGAAAAATTCTCGCTCTACCGCAGGCGGCAGGCTGTCGAAAAATTCCCTGTCGGAAGTCAAAACAAAGGAATTCATATAAATGGCGTCCGACCGCAACTTGCGCTTTAAAGTCAAGGTTGATAACCTTGCGTTTATAAACTCCATATACGTCGGCGGCGGCACAGCCAAATGATAATTGCGGCTTGTGCGGCTACTATCTATTTGAGGATTTGCCGCCTCGTAATTCTCGTCTCTTTCATTTTCTTTCTCGACGGGCGAGACTTCCTGCCGGGTGTACTTTTCCATATGACAAACTAAATATGAAATAAATTTTTTCCCTCCTTATTTTGACTTTGAACATTATGCCTCGTTGCGATTTTTGGAAACCTTATTTTTGCGTGTAGGGGCTAACTTCCTGCGGAAGTGTAGCTCACTGCGTCGCGGCAAACTTCGCTTTTATGTTATCCGCGCAAGCGCGAATAACAAGTTTTCTTCGTTGCCGCTCCTTTTCCCGAAAATCTGCTACGCATATTTTCGGGAACCCTATTTTTGCGTGTAGTGGCTAACTTCCTACGGAAGTGTAGCTCACTACACTTAGTTGCGCTTCGCTCCATAAGTTCCGTTCGCCCTGCGGGGCTGGTTTGGAATTTCGGTATGTAATCGGCGTTCATTCGGCGTGTAGATTTTTTAATTGTTATGGCGGTCTGATTTGCATTTTTTACCTCCTTAAAAAAATAATCATACGCAAAGAAGGCTCACAGCAGTGTGCCATGAGCCTTCTTAATTAAATTATTGATTTTTATTAAGTTGCGTTACCGTTTATAATGCGTTCTGGTTTTGGTTTTTCAACTCCCGTTTGCGGAAGAAAAGTTGTTCCTCTATAACGGAAACAATTAAGTGAACCACCATGCCGAACCCAAACATTAAAATAATAACGTCCATTGTAAAGTTGATAGCATTTGTTAAGTACAAAATAAAGAATATTCCGTAATACACAAGGTTTATTATCAGCGAGTTGATAGCATTGTATATCGTATGCCCCGTGCCGATAAAGTAGTTATCTATAATTGCGCAACCCGCATAAGCAATGTAGAACGGAGCAAGTTTTATGGTAATTAAGAAAATCTCGTGCGCATTTTCAAGCCCTTCGGCATGGCGGTAAAACGGAGTCCATAACGGAATGGTAATTGCCCACAATAAAACTACGCAAGCCGCAATAAAATAGTAATTGAACTGTTTTAAGGCAAGATAGCCGTCTTTACAGTCGTGCCGTATAACCTCGCTTAGAGCAGTAATCGGAATAAGCAACCAACCCCATATAAAGTTATTCGCTATCCAATAATTGCCCTGTTCGGCTACCATGTTTACCATTTTGCCTATCATTACGGCATAAATTAAATTATCTATAAACTGTTGCACTCCGGAAAATACGCCTACCTTGCACCACTCTCTTAAAGTCTGCAAGTCGCTCTTGTGGTACCAAGCAGGTCTGATAAGCCTTTGCAAAAACAATACCAAAAACCCTGCCACGGCAAGCAAAGCGTTTACTATAATATTCGAAGCCGCTATTCCGAATACGCCCATTGACGGAATGAGCAAAAAATCGGCAATGACAGACAATACTGTTTGCACTACCAAAAATAGGTACACGTTTTTGTCTTTACCGACTACGACGAAAACCACATTGAAGAAGCTCGGCAAAATCCCCACCATAAAAGCTACGGTTTCGAGTTGCAAATAATGATTGGTTACGGAAAGATCGACTTCCGCGGGATTCATTGCGGCAACCAATACGGAGCCGTAAATCAAAACTCCGACAGAAAACAATGTATACAAAGCAAAAGCGATTACGCCAACCTTGAAGGTATGTTTTGCAAAGTTTTCTTCATCGTGTTTCAACAATTTATTTAACACCGAATAGAGCGGAATTATTAAAAATGCCCGAAGAGTTTCGTCAATTAAATCAAACCACTCCATCTGTCCGATGATATCGAACACACCGCTTTCAGTGTTAGATGAAATAATAAAAGTTCTCACCGTTTGATATATCGCCGGTATGAGCGCAAGAGCGCAAAGCGATATAAACAGTCGCCAATTAAAACTTTTTAAATTTTTAAACTTTTCTTTCATATTCAAATCCTTTGCGATTTTCCTTATTTGTTCATAAACAGATTATATCACATAAAAAGGTTTTAGGGAATAATTTCACCCCCCTCAAATAAGTAGATAATTTTTTTGCCGAAAATTTCAGGAATTTTATAATTTTTTAAAAATTTTTTTAATTATGACCATTTCTGTCTTATTTTCTCTGTTATAATGCTCTTATGAACGACGAGTATTATAGGGACGAGCCGGTCTATAAAATAAGACCTTCAAACGTAAAGGCAAAGTTAAAGCCGATGTTCAAGACGGAAAACGGCTATTTTTCGCCCTATCTTTTAAACAAAAAGCCCGTTCCCGCAGGCAGGGAAGGGTATTATAAATACTTCTATATGGAAAGTTATAACACCGTGGAGGAGCGCGTTGTCGGCGGTAAAAAACAAAAAATCACCGTGTGCCGTTCGCGCAAAAAGTACGTTGAAGTCCCCATCGAGCAATGGAAGCAGTTGCACTATTTCGATTTGAAAGATTACGAAACGGCGCGCGACGAGTACGAGGGAACGGAGTACGACGTCCACAGAAACGACAGGTATTACAACGTCTTTGATTTTATGTTACAGCAGTGGGACAACCACAATCACGAGCAGTTTTGGATAAACGCAATGGACTTGGAGTGGGTGCTGAACAGTCTTTCCGACGAGGACTTGGACATATACCTCTA
>CANQSV010000051.1 GCA_947626605.1 uncultured Clostridia bacterium
CCGTTCCTCACGGTGGATATGCTTTGGGACTTCTTCTATGTCAAAGGTAAAGAGTATCTCACCGCCGATATAAAACTCATTCTGGACACCTTCCCTCAACAGACGATGCTCACCGAAAAGGAGAAGAAGGTTCTCAAAACCGTTTTGATTATGCAGGCTATCGATCAGCGGCTTGGCGGGACACTTCCAATCTTGAAACCGACCGATCAGAACCTCAGTTATGCCTTTGAGGGAATTTCCGAATACGAAAATTCGGCGAAGAACATTGCCAAAGGGCTGGAACAGAAGGGTGTTTTAATCAGTACGCCGATTGGAGATGGCAAGAAGGTTTATGGCGCAGCGGTGCTTGCCGGTGATAGCGCGAAAATCGAACAGGCAAAAACCGATATCAGAAAGAAAAGTACCACGGCAAAGCTGATAGAGGAAGGGGATATGCTCCCGACTTCCCTTAGCCTTTCGCCTGCTTTGAAATTGCGTTACGCGCTTAATACTGACACGGGCGCAATGCAGGTGGTCACGGTTTCTGATTTCACCAGGGTTATGGATGTCTTGAAAAATAAGGACGATACCTGGAGATTTTATGCCGTTCTTGCACTTGCGAAGGATGAGGATGAGGCACAGAGCTTCCGTGCGCTTATAAAAAGAACCATTGCCAATGAGGATTATAAAAAAATAATCGTGATTGATGCTCTTTCGTCACCGTTGGGACTTGAGCTTTTCGAGCAGTATGTTGAATACTCGGCTATGGCGATTTACTACCAGGGCAATAACAATCAGCAGGCAAAGGACAATAGCAGGAAGGCGAAGGACGTCCTCAACAGGGCGTGGCGTGATAAAATTCACGATGGGCAGTTCTTCGTTTATACCTATGCGAACCAGGATGGTTTCAGATCCATTGGTGCCAACGATGTTCAAGTTACGCTTCAGACCCTGGTTTTGAATAAGTTCAAATATGTTCTGGATTTCACTAAGGGGCTGACCGAAACGCAATTAAAACTGACCACCGCGAAGCAGGTCGCACGTTATGGAATGGGTGATCTCGATGTCAAAGGTCTCATTGCCGGATGCGAGAAGAATGTCCTGGGGCTTGTTTGGAATAGAGAAAAATATTGGCTCATTCCAGAATTGCAGGGAGCCGCAATTGTCACAGTCAAAAAAGCGGTTGACGGATTGATAGAAAGGGCATTTACTGAGCATGGGCAAATTTCTATCGATGAAATTTATGATTTGTTACAGGATCAGTATGGTTTTTCGCCTTGCAATCTTTCAGCATTCTTGACAGGTTTCCTGCTGAAAGAATACAATTCCGATCCCTATCGCTGCGTAAATGCAGAGGGCTTCCCGGAGGCGATGACTCCAGATAAACTTTCCGAAATGATTGGGAATTGTATCGGCAAAGCGCATAAGGTTACATACATCGTAAAAATGACACAGGAGGAGAGGGCGTTCTATGAGGCGACCGAAACGGCATGGGGCGTTTCCGCAACGACCTGTTCTTCCCCCAGTCAAGTTTCAAGTTTGCTTTCCAATAAAATCCGTGATCTTGGATACCCGATTTGGTGTCTTGAGGAGGTCGACACGCTCGGCATTTTTGACATCGTGAAAAAATACATCGGCTTGGTGCAGAGTGTCGGGAACACAACGCATAACCTTGCGATAGAAATCGGGAAAATTATGATGCAAAAGCCCAATTTGGCGCAAAGCCTCAAGGAGCTTCTTACACCGGACAAATGCAAGGAAGGCATGAGTGAGTATCTTAAACATTTTGAGGGTGGGAAGCTGATAGAGCTTGCTTCGGAAATCGGCGCAGAAAACCTTCTGCTTGCAGACATCAAAAAAATCTTCAGCATCAAGCACTCGGCACTTTGGGAGAGCGAAACCGGGCAGGAGGAAATCCGTAAACTTTTAACCGAATATGAGTTCGTAAAAATTACGAACCAACTCTTGAACGTATCGTGTCCTTCAAAGGAAAGAGCATTCCGCGAATGGAGAGAGCAGTTGAAGTTCATCTGTGTTTCGTGCGATGCTCTTAGGCTGAAACGTCCCTCGCTCGACAAAGTGCTTTCGCTTCTCTTGAAAATTGTAAACTGCGAAGATATTTTGCCCGACATGATGCGTGAGCTTCTTGCGGGGCTTTCCGAGCATAGAGCAGAATTGCAAGACATTCTTAAGAGCAAGCTCTTCATTTTTGAAGAATTGTACGGGGCATACCTTGAAGGCTTCTCCGATATTGAAAAAGAGGAAATTCAAACTTCTATAACCAGCGAAATGTTCACGATGTCTGCCACGGCAAGCAATCAAGTGGTGAAGCAGGCAGCGGACACTTATCGTAAAAATCAAATTAAAACGCAGTTGTTCAATGCCTGGAAGAATCTGACCGCAAGCAAAAATCCGAGAGACTGGTCGATGAAGCTCCAAACGCCGATATTGTGCTTGGTAGAGCCTGCGATTTTTGGCGATGCGAAAAAGGCATTCATGACCTTAAATAGTTCTACGCAAAGCGACTCGGACATCAAAGCGGCAATGGAGTTCCTTGATGATAACGCCGCGCTTTTCGAGGCGATCAAACACGAAGAATTCCGCGATAAGAAGTTCATGGAGGTCATGGTCGGAAACTACGCTGCCGTACTCTCTGATATCCGGAAAATAAGAGCCGCACTTGAAGAACTCCCGATTGATGTGTATGATTGGTACGACAGCCCACTCGTGAAGGAGAGAATTCATTCGATGGCGAACGCCGAATATTATGCGGGTGGAAGCGATAAGGCAATCAGCATGATTGATGGGATGAGCGATGCGGAACTCAAACTGCGACTCAAGGAGCTTGTGCAAAAAGACATCGACCTCGGAGTTAAGATCATAATGAATGGAGGCAAGTAAGATGCTCGAAAAGGCAGTCGACAATTATCTTGCCACGGCGAAAGGACTTCCGTTCTTTTATGTGACAGGCGATGACGACTATTTCTCCGTGTTGGAGGAATTAAAACAGGCAGGGCTGGATGTAATCAGAGTCAGCGATTTTTGCCATGCAGATGATAAATTTCCCAGCATTGACGATGTGATTGATAGTTTTCGCACAGCAGATGTGGATTACAAATCAAACAAGTATGTCCTGTTGGGACTCGGTGAGTATCTTGCCTTGCGTGGCGAAGCGGAAGCCCAAAAAGTTCTTAGACGGCTACGGGACACCACTCTCGGAACTGCGCGAGTGGTTATACTTCTGCGCTATGTCAATCAATCGATGGCTGCCATTGCGGAAGAAGATATTCGCTTGAAATCTCAACAGCGGGTTTGCTTTCACGGCGTAGCGGACACAAACACTTCCATCGTCAACGTACAGGTGCAACATGGACTCGGCTTTGTTAGTAGACCGGGGATAAAACATTTGCTTCGCAGCTTTGAGGATGGAGGGACAGGAAAACTGTATGTAAAAACGGATTTGGATCTGAGCCGAGCTATTCTCCCCATACATACTATCACCGATTCCTACTCTGCAATCAAATTGCTTTCGGCGGATTTGCCATTCCCGAAAGCATTTGGTGATGAGGAAAAATGGGATAAACTTCTCCAGGATGTCCAAAGACGAAGGCTTTCGATTTCGGAGTTTTTCGAGGAAAAACATCTTGATTCGGATTTTGAACACGACTTTTACGAGAGAGCCTGGGGTTTAGAATATAAGAATTGGCTTTATTTCCTGGCTTTGAATTACTATTCAGAAAGGATAAAAAATCCGTATCTGAAGTTTGTAATCGGCAAGGTATCCGATTTCTCCGAGTTTAAGAACGCGGTGTTGAACAGCATTATAGAAATTCCGCATTCAGATGCTCGTTTCAGCGAACTTTATACGGCGAGAAAGAAACTCGTGAAGGAAGTGTCCGATGCGGACATTGCGATTTTTATTCGTGCCAATGAGGTTGATCCGAGAGAAAGCATTTATAAATATACCGATAACACGAGACGAGAGAGGATGGCGATCATACAATGGATTGCCAACTATGGTATTGTACCGGAAATAGAAACCATATATCCAGCGTTATTCTCGTACTTGAAAAAGTTCCATTTTGAATGCGGTGGTGTTTCTGACACCTTGACCGAATACTTCTATAGCTATAAGCAACAGAAGGTCTTAAATCGGATAGAGCCCGGCTTTGAAGACAAGGCGAGAGTGCTATCCGGAACATATACGGCTCTTGACACAAGGGCAAATGCAATAGCGAGAATAAAGGATAAAAAATCCGCCTACTTATATTGGATCGATGCTCTTGGGG
>CANQSV010000052.1 GCA_947626605.1 uncultured Clostridia bacterium
GTATAAAAAGTTAATGTCTTTTTTATTTCTTCTACTTTTTGCATGATAAACCTCCCTTGCTGACTATATATTATACAATATATTTTTGATTTTTTAAAATTAATTTAATTATAACATTTTTTAAGATAAAAAAATCTTCACATTTACTCTATACTAACTAAACCGAATAATTAATAATCATATTTTGTATTCATCTATGTTTTTGTTTTTTTATTACTTCATATTTCCCATCAAAATTCCAAATATTAAGTTTGCCTTTTACGGATATTGGATAAATAGGTTCTATATTTTCAAATACCCAAGCATATCTACCTACTTCATACAACCCATATTTATACTCGATAAAATCTTTTTTGATTTCACTAATAAATTTTTCATCCATATAAATGCAATCAACTAATGTCCCTTTACAAATTATATTTCCATAATTCATATCTAATCCCTGTATTAAATTTAATACAGTATCATTTATAAGAAATTCTTTAGCTAAACTTTTCCCACTGGCATGTATAAATAATTCTCCTCTATAATTAGTTTTCCAACTTCTTGTTTCAATTTTTTTAGTACCACTCATTATTAAAGTAGCAAATGGTTCTTTGATACTTATGACCTTCATAATTACCTCCATCATCTTATTATTATATAAACATTATAATATATTTAATAAGAATTTTTAATTTTTAAATGTAAAATTTACACTACATTTAATCAAAACTATGTTAAAATATTATTAGTGATTTATATTTTCTATATCCAAAAGCGATTCTTTTTAATGTTTTAATTAAGTTATTTGTACCTTCTATTATTCCATTGTTCATATCATATTTAAATGAATTCTCTATGAATTCAATATGTTCCATATATAGTTTTAAGGCTTGTTTCATTTTGCTCGATAGGTTTTTATTTGGATGATATACGATATTTTTAAATTTTTTAAAGTCTTTGTTTTGAATATTATTTTTATTAATAAAGATACTTTTATCTTCAATATTTAATAAATTTAGTATATAATTATTTATAGACATAAGTTCAGATCCTTTCAATGTTTTTTATGACAATTACATTGTATCAAACTTATGTCTTTTTATGTAATAAAATAGTGTCAGTGATTTTTTTCTCACCAACACTATTTATAATACAACCACTTAATAAACCTTTTGTAAATTTTTTCAAAATAATTACATAAATATATAAGAAAAAATATAGTACTGTGGATTATCATTTTAAATCCTTACTTAATATATCAACCATATTTTTTATAATATAACCATCAGAAGTACATATATCGTCTTTTTCTATTGCTTTTGCCACTATAAGTAAATCATCAAAAGGAACTATACAAGGATGCAACTGAGCTAAATAATGAATATAACTGTTTGTTGAATCTTTATATTTTTTTATTTCATTTACATCAATACTTTTATAACCTTGAGCTCGCATATATGCTACCCACCTATCGTGCTCATTTCTCATTAATTTATTAAATACTTTTTCATCCTTTATTTTTTCTTTAAATAAGAGAATATTTTTTTCTTCATCAGTAGAGTATTCATCTTTTAAAATTGAATACATTTTATAATTTAAATGTAAAGCTAAAGCTCTCGACGATTTAATAAAATATTCTTTTTCATAAAACCTTTTTAATTTTGTTTCAATAGAATCACTTGATTTATCATATGATAAATGAACTTTTTTAGTTAGTGTCTCCAGCTTACAATCCAATATATAATTTTCATAATAAATATTTTTAATACTTCCAAATGTATTAAAATTATATAAATTATTTTTTTCGTTTTTTAATAACTCAACTTGTTTAGCTACTTCATCATTTTTTATCATAACATTTATAATAGGACTTCTTCTATAACTAATTTTATCCTGATTTATAAAATATTTTCTTAAAAATAAGCTATATTCAATATTTAAATTATCATCATCATTAGCAATAATTACATAATTAATATCTTTTATTTTATCTAATTCAGTTTTAGCTTTTTCGCTATATATGTTATAAGGAATAAATTTATAATCGTAATTATCTATCAATTCAGGACAATTAATTTTAATATATTCTTCAATTAAATTTGCATTTTCACCTAAAACAGTTATTGACAATTTATAGTCAATTAATTGACCACACCATGTAATAGCTTTAATAAATTCTAATCCAATGACGTTATTTGATATCAATAAAACAGATATTTTATTATCTATTGTTTCTAAATATAAAGGTTTATTGTTTAATAATTGATATACAATTCTTTCATTTTCATTAACTATAACAAGCTTTAGATTACCTTTATCCATAGAATCCAAAACAACTCTATCCACATTATTTGGCGTTAAAACAAATAGACTTATGGAACTATTCCTATCTTTATATTTATTAGTAATTTCAATAGCTTGTTTTAAATTATGGTTAATATTTGAAGAAAACAAGTAAAAATTAATTTCTTTATTTTCTAAATTACGTAATTTTATATTAGATGCCTCATCATACATCTTTATTCCTCTTATATACTTAACTCTACTAGATAATGCATAATTTATTTGATCATCTTTGTTAACTAAAAAAATTATAGTCTTTTTTTTATCTTCAATTCTAGAAGCTATAGATAATGTTTTTTCATTAATTTGAGAAAAAATATATATTTTTTTATTTGTTGATAAAAATAATTTTATTTTTGACACTAGACCATCTATTAAAGACAATAAGAAAGTAGTAGTAATTAAAGGAATTAATAAAAATAAAGTCTGAGTTAAACACACATATAACCACTCTTTTAAATGCACCGCTTTTATATTGTTAACAATGCTCAAATCTTGGTCAAAAGTGATTGTTTGTATACAATATATTATTGTAGCAATAATCTTGGATATTAAATTACTACTATTTATAAAAGGAAATACTAAAATAAATAATGAAATTAATAATCCCAAAAGCAAAGTAAATATTGAACGCTTTATGTTTTTGGAATTAATTTTAACTAAAAATATTGTTATAATTAATACTAATATTGAAAAAAATAAATTTAGAAAATTCATAAGGTTTCCCTCCTCTCCTAATAATCTATTTGTTCAATTGAAAAATTGTTATCTATTATATAGCAAATATTGTCTATCATAAATTTTTTTTGTTTTTGTGAAATATTTGGATAATATAAATTTATTGCCTTTATTACGTAATCTTCTCTTAAAATGTTTTTAAGCGTCACTATAAATAAATCTAATTCTTTTGCATTAAACCTTTCTTCAGCAAAAACATCTTTACCATCATCTGCATCTATATTCAAAATCATTTTCGCTGTGCTGTAGGAAGCGACTAATGAAGTAGGATAGTCATATATGTGTAAATCATTATCCTCAATTTTAAAATTAAAATTAAGTTCTCTATGCCTTGCAGTAGGCAATGTTGCAACTTGAAGCTCATTTTGTATATTTTTTGCCCTTTTAATAGTATCGCCATCATAATGTTCTGGTATAATTATATGGAAAAAAATATTTTCCCTTTTAAATAGAAATTTTTTATCGTTAGATGTAAATCCATCTAAAATATGTTCTAAAAGTCGAATAATAAAATTATTAGCATAACCTATTGCTATCGAAGTAGCCGCACCTATAACTACAGGAGAAATATACTTTTTATTATCGTTTATATAATTATCTATATCATTTATAATATTTTCATTATCATAATTATATTGATTGCTTTTTATATGTTCATCTATAACATTAATAGTAGAATCGATTTTTTTATCATTGAATATAATATGCTTTAAAGCAAGTTTTCCATTTATACCTATTAAATCATCTGGCATATGTACCTTACTATCACTCAATAGTATAACTCTAGATAATCCTAATGCCATAGAACATAGACCTATTTCAAATAAAACATTATCTCTCATAGAAGGTACGGACATATATTTACCATTTCTATATATAGTTGTCGTATCGTGACCTTCACATATTAAAATAGCAAAATCAAAAGTAGGAATTTTTTTTATTAACATAGGTAACAATGCTATATTATCTTTATTATTTGCATCTTTAAATAAATCTCTCCAGCAAAAACAATTATATCCTTTTCTACT
>CANQSV010000053.1 GCA_947626605.1 uncultured Clostridia bacterium
TCAGACCTCGCTGTATATCTCGGAGCATGGTTGTAAAGTCTGGGCGATTGAAATTCGTGCCGGAGAATCCGTCGTCTTGATACTCTAAAACTCTGCCGAGGTTATGTCTTTCTACATAGTCATGGAGAATCTCAAATTGGTGAGCGATACTGTTGCTCATTCGCCCTGCATAGTTATCCTCTTTGGAAAGTCGGGCATAGATCGCAACGTACCTTTCGTCCTTTTGCATTTCTCATCGTCCTTATATCCTGCACAGAATGAAATTATAGCTATACTATCATCATAGCACCTATTAAAATGTCAGGCAACGAATGACCTGTGCGTAACAATTTTTCTCAATTAGTCCTCTGTTTATTTTCATTTCGGACAAGTCCGACAGCGTTCAGCATTTTCTATTTGTCGCATTATGAGTGATAATAGGATTTTAGAGTTTTATCATATTCTCGTTTACGCACCACCAATGCGGAACGGCAAGAAAATATTTTTATAATGCCTCTTGTATCTTCGACACAATATTTACTTTTTTGCAAAAAATCGTATAATAGTATTATAGGAATTTCGTTACGTTTACAGTTGTTGTTACAGAGATTATGGAGGTGTGAAATGGAGTACCGAAGTATCGACAATAAGGGATTTTGCGAGAATGAGTTAGACCTACCCCAAGCGATTGACAGCTTTCACAAGCTGATAATCTACTACATGGACGAACGGTCAGAAAAAATCGGTGTGGAGGAATTGTCTGCAAGGACGGGAATCTCCACAAGGACGATCAATCAGATGAGGTCTGAAAAAGAAAGTGAACACCGTTTTTCATTGAAATATCTTGTAGCAGTTGCAATCGGACTGCACATGATGACAGAGCATAGCTTTTATCTGATTTACCTTAACGGTCAAAGTCTGCGAAAGTCTAAGCGTAACGAAAAGTTCTACATCTATCTCCTTACCGAGTGCAATCATTATTGTGTTGCCGCTTGAAATGACTTTTTGAGAGCGAACAAGCTATCGCCTCTTACCACAGCAGAAATCTTTTCATACAGTTAAAAATCTAAGGTCATAGCGAATGACAAGCTGTGACCTTTTAATTTTTTCAAAAAACTTTCGACAAAAGTATTGCAAAGCCTCACGAATGTCGGGATATATATAGGGGCGGTATAAACACATATCAGCAGAGCCGAAAATTGCCCGATCGGGCAAAGCTGAAAGTGCGAGTTTCGCACAAACCTATCGTCGCCCACAGGGTTGCCGATACGTTACCAGCAAGCATTGCACATTGTGGCTACAAATCGGAGATTTGAGCCAAAAGTGCTTGCTTGTTAGGGACACCCTAAGACCCGTTATAGAGAAATCGGATTTTGGAAAATCCGAACAGAGAAACGTAGAACAAAAATCCATTTTTGAAAGGAACAAACAGAATGAAAGACCCAAGAGAACGTGTTTACCGTTTCCGAGTAAACAATGCGGAATCGGAATGGATTGAAAGCAAATTCCGTCTGTCCTCCTGCGAAACGTTGAGCGACTTTTTCCGCACCATTATCATGTACGGAATCATCGTAAAGTATGACGAGCAGCAACTCAAAAAGATCAGCGACAACGTAAAGAAGATCTCCGACAATTTCAATCAGATCGCAGTCAGAGTAAACTCCACCAACAGAGCCTATGCCGAGGACATCATGAGATACGGCAGTTACTAAAATCCATTCAATCACAGCTACTGAAATTAAAGCCCTGACCTACATCACCAATCCCGAAAAAACAGACGGAGGCAGACTTGTTGACAGCTTTAATTGCAGTCGGAATCCTGTATTGGCAAGCAAGGATTTTGAGGAAATCCGTTCGTTGGGAACAGGGAGAAATGCAGTGCTTTCTCATCACATCATTCAGAGTTTCGAGGGGCAGGAGATCACACCCGACAAGGCAATGGAAATCGGCAATGAATTGTGCAGACGTTTTCTGAAAAATGACTATCAGTACGTCCTTGCAGTCCACACCGATACGGACAATGTGCATTGCCACATAATCTTCAATGCGGTCAATATGTGGAATGGCAAGACCTTTGAAACTTTGGAGAATCGGAAAGCTGATTATGCGTGGAAACGCTTGCAGAGAATCAGCGATGAAATCTGTGAGGAATATGGGCTGTCTGTAATCAAAAAACCCGAACGATCAAAGGGTAAAAGCTACTTTGAGTGGGACATGAATCGGCAGGGGCTTTCATGGAAAACGAAACTCAAATGGGCGATTGACGAGTGTA
Source organism: uncultured Clostridia bacterium (assembly GCA_947626605.1). Classification (GTDB taxonomy): domain Bacteria; phylum Bacillota; class Clostridia; order TANB77; family CAG-508; genus CANPVP01. The sequence continues at coordinate 2,252 of CANQSV010000053.1, forward strand.
TCAAAGAGAGCCTGTCATTTGAGGAATTTCTGAAAAAACTTGTGGAGCGTAACATTGAGGTTGTCTACAATCCTGATCGTGTGATCGACCTCAAATTCCGTATGGAGGGGCAAGAGCGTTTCACACGAGCGAGGTCGCTCGGTTGGTACTATGAAACGGAGCAGATCAAGAAACGCATTGTCCTCTGTCACAGCGAATTTATCTATCGTCCGAGGACGAGAATCATCGACACCACACAGCGGAAATTTTTGGATTCTTATGGGCTGAATCGTTGGGCAGATATTCAGAATATGAAAGAGGCAAGCCGAGTGATAAACGTCCTCACGCAGCTCAATGTCGGCTCACAGAAACAGCTTGAAACGGCAGCTCTGATTGAACACGCAAAGCAAGGCACAGTTGTTGACAGACTCAACAAGATCAGCAGAGAGATCGACGTTATCAACGACCATATCATGTGGAGAAAGACTTGCAGAAAGTACAAGCCGTTCTATGACGAATTGCAGACGAAAAGTGGACTGTTCCGCAAGTCCTACGAGAAGAAATATGCCACCGAGTTAGGACGGTACACCGAGGCAAGGGAAAGCCTGAGAGCAGCCTATTCGCAGACCGGGCAGAAAGTACCGAGCCTTGAAGAATTGGAACAAAAAAAGACCGCCCTTTTGCAAGAGCGATCAGAGAAAAATGCCGAGTATCAGGAGCAGAAGAAACTGCTGAAAGAGGTTGAGTATGCGAGAAAAACGCTTGCGGAATATCTTGAAAACGAGCGTAACACGCAGGAGAAAAAAAGGAAAAAGGGAGAGTTGGAATAACGTCACACTTTCAAGTATCACCCATGATTTTTCTTGTATTCCTCTAAGGCAATCGAGATCAGCTTGTTCACACTCAATCCCTGAGATTCTGCATAGGCTTTGAGTTGTTCACGCTGTCCCTTTGGGACGTAAAACTTGACTACCTCATAGTTGTTTTTAGTATACTCCGTATTGCTTGCGATCTTAGCTGCATTTGCCTGTTTTTTACGGCAATCAGCACAGCATTTTTGAGAGCCGGTCACCACGATATAAGTCTTTTGGCAAAACGGACATATCTGTTCGCTGCCGATCTCTATCGCTAAGCCGGACCGACGTTTCTCGGCATGAGCCTTATTCCGATTTGCCTGTGCTTTGTTCCGGCAGTCAGGGCAGTATTTGGCTCTGTTGGACTTTGATTCAAATGCTTTTCCGCATATCTCACAAGTATGGGTAAACACTCCTATCCCTCCGTATTCAAGGCTTTTTATTCAGTATACCACATATATGGTGCTATGTCAAGTATAACGGATTTTATAGTGAAACTGCACCGGGCAACATCTACATTTTGCTGCGCATTTCACAAATTTGCAAAAATCGCTAAAATTATACTTGACAATAGCACTATGTAGTAGTATAATAATAACTGTCGAAAGACACAAACCCCAAAAACCTAAAGAAAGGACGAATGATATGTTAAATGTGACCATTCTCACAGGCAGATTGACTGCCGACCCCACGCTCACGCAGACCGAGAACAGCCGTTACTGCCGATTCTCCGTTGCCGTAGACAGACCCAAGCGTAAGGACGCAGAGGCTAAGACCGACTTTTTCAACTGTGTTGCATGGGAGGGTACTGCCGAGATCATCTCAAAGTGGTACAAAAAGGGCGATCTGATTACCATTGTCGGCAATCTCCGCAACAGCCAGTACGAGAAGAACGGAGAAAAGCGTACATCGACCTCGGTCGTAGTCAGAGAGGTACACT
>CANQSV010000054.1 GCA_947626605.1 uncultured Clostridia bacterium
TACTTGTAATTGATTTAGGGAAGTATTATTTTTCGGCTAATTCAAAGCACCGATACCGTTGAAATAAACCTTGATTTTAGCCGATTTCATGCGGCTTTGGGGAATCTTCTCACCCTCGAACACCTCAATCCTGTCAACCAACTCTCTCAATATATCGTGAGTGACCTCGGTAACGTCATGAATGTTTTCAACAACCGCAACAAAATGATTAAATTTCTTAACAAACTGCTTGCTTTCGTTTTCGACACGTTTCAGCGTTTCTCGCTCTGCCAACAATTCAGCCTTTTCATCGGAGTACTTTTTAGACAGATTGGCAAATACCTCCTGCGAAATATTGCCCTTGACCTTTTCCTCAAACAAGTGCTGAATGTAGACCTCGATCTCTGCTATTCTCTCCACGATATGGGAGAGCTTTTTTTGTGTCTGCTTAGCATTATTTACACCGTCGGCAGTGAGTTTCTGCTGAATCCTTTTTGTAAAAGCCTTTGGATTCTCATGATACCCCTCAACCACACTTTGAATTTCAGCGAGTACCAGTTCGGTCAGCTTATCCTCACGAATGTAATGGGCTGTGCAGCTCTTGATCGCCTTGCGGTATCCTGCACAAACATAGCAGTCTGTCGCATGGTAGTTTGCCTGATGACGTGTACGCATTGTATGTAACTTACTGCCACAGTCCGCACATACCAAATATCCGCTGAACAAAGCCTTTTCCTCAATCGGTGGCACTCTTTTCCTCTGGGCAAGCCTGATCTGTACTCTCTCAAAAACATCTCTCGAAATGATCGCCTCGTGTGTGTCCTTGAAAACCTTGTAGTCTTTCGGGTCATGGCGAATGATTTTCTTGCTTTTGTAGGATACCCTCTCCGATCTGAAATTGACAGTATCTCCGCAGTATTCCTGTTTGGAAAGTATCAGAGAAATTGTCTGATTAGACCAAAGATACGGATTCTGATTGGCATAGCCATTGGATTTGATTTGACCGAGGTATGCACTCGGACAGAGGATTTGCTTGCTTTCGAGGTAGTGACTTATTTTGGAAAGACCATAACCGTTCAGATAGAGGTCAAAAATCAGCCTCACGACTTCCGCAGCCGTTTCGTCAACTTCCCATTTGTGCTTATCCTCTGCCGATTTTTTGTAGCCGTAGATCGCACGGGTCGTCAAGCGTTTTCCTGCATTGCCTTTTTGCTGAATGACCGCCCTCTGCTTGCGTGAAATATCTCGGCAGTACCACTCATTGATAAGGTTGCTGAACGGAATTAAATCTCCCAGTCCCTCGTTGGAATCCACATTGTCACCGATTGCAATGAAACGCACTCCATAACTCGGAAAAATCATTTCGGTGTACTGCCCTGTGATAAGGTAGTTTCTGCCCAATCTCGACAAATCCTTGACTATGACCGTGCCAACAATGCCCTGCTCCACATCTTCAATCATCTGCTGAAAGCCCTCTCTTTCAAAGGTCGCTCCGCTGATACCGTCATCGACGTAGAAACGGCAGTTTGTGAATCCATGACTTGTTGCATACTCTTTCAAAATCGCCTTTTGGTGTGTAATGCTGTTGCTCTCACCTTTCTGATCGTCCTCTGCGGATAATCTTGCGTAGAGAGCCGTAATCAATTCTGCCTGCATAATGATTTCCTCCTATCTCCGCAGGCAGGTCGCTAACTTGTAGAAACATTATAGCGCACCTTGTCGAAAAAAGCAAGCTGTCACAGGCAGAATTAACAAAATTGCAGCAATTTGTAATCGTTCCCTAATATTCAATTATCAAGCTGCCATGACTATTCATTCAAAAGCCGATTCAAGTGCATTTTGGCTCTGTTTCTCAAAATCCGCAATGCCTGTATCAGTATTCTGCTGATAGTCTGATGAGATACTCCGTATTTCCTGCCCAAAGCGGTCTGTGTAACATTCTCACCGTAATAGTAGTCGATCACGATCGAATGCCACTTTGGTCTTAGATTAGACAAATCCCTTAGAGCAAGCCTCAGAGCCTCTCTCATACATTCTTCACCGAAAGCCTCCCTCTCCCTTTTCTCCGTATCATAGAGATCGGGACACAGCTTGTACAATTCCGTTTCGTCCTTGTAGTAATATAAGCCGTGCGAACGGTCACGTTCATAGAGGTATTTCTCCCGACGAACCATTTGTTTGTAGACTTCTTCGTACTGCATATCCGTCCTCCGACTTCCATGCAGACAGGTTAGCCTTTCTACAAGTATTATTATAGCATAGTCCTTTAGGATTGACAAGTGCCACATTTTTTTGTGGCAACATTTTTACTTCCCCAACAATTACAAGCTGCGGATTTTTCAACATTCGCATTTGGTAAGGATAGAAAAACAGCCGTATTTTCGGCTTTTATGCTTAAATACGACTGTTGAAAAATGATTAGCCTCTAATTTTACCCACACCGATGAAATATATATCCACCTTACTGTATTTCGACCTTGACCCTGCTATCTTCTTACCCTCATAAACCTCGATACGGTCAATCAGGTCGCAGAGCAAGTCGGTTGTCAGCCTCTCTATTCTCTTGTGGCTCTCCAGTGCCTTAAAGAAACGGTCAGCGTTCTTCATGACCTCAGACTGCACCGATTTTTTGCGTTGAAGTGTTTCTAATTTCTGTTCAAGAGCCTCGATACGGTCAGCGTACTGTCTGCCGAGGTCAGCCAATGCCTCTTTGGGGATTATTTCTTTAATTACATTCTCAAAAGTGTGTTTGAAATACATTCGCTCTATTTCTATGTAGTGCTTTGTGTCCTCAATCATGCTGTCAATGGATTCACGCTCAATCAGTTCCTCCATTTGCATACGCTCTAAAACCTGTTGCCTAAATCCGACCTTATCTCTAAGATAGTCGATCTGTACGAGTTGAATCTGTGACAATACCTCTCTGCTTAGTACATCGACACGAACATAATGAGAGGTACAAGAACGTTTTTCTTTATCTGCCTTACGATACGAGCTGCACACATAGGAATCGGTATTGTTCCTCCTTGTCCTCATTAGGTGCATACGGCAATGACAGTCTGCACAAAAAATCATAGAGGCAAAAAGTGGAGTATCTTCAATTCGCTCCATGCGTTTTCTTTGGGCAAGCCTCTCCTGTACACGTTCAAATAATTCTCGACTGATGATAGCCGGATGAGTGTCAGGAAATATCATGATCTTATCATCACCGTTATGAATTATCTCTTTACATTTGAAAGATTTTCGTGTAGTACGGAAATTGACGGTATCTCCACAGTATTCTCTTTTTCCGAGTATCTGAATGATCGTCTGTCCAGACCAGACGTATTTGCTTTCCTCTGTTTCATTTGCAGAACGGGGAGCATTTTGATAGACGCTCGGTTTAAGAATTTTATGCTCCTGCAAATATCTGATAATTTTGGTAACAGGTTTGCCCTCGGCATAAAGCTGATAGATTTTCAGTACCGCATCACTTACCGCCTCGTCAATTATCCATTCCGATGAATCATCGGGATTTTTCTTGTAACCGTAAATAACATGAGTTGTCAGCCTTTTTCCTTTACTGCCCTTGTTTTCAAGTACAATTCGTTGCTTTTTTGAAACGTCACGAGCGTAATTTTCGTTGTCAAGATTTTTGTATGCGATACGTTCCATTGTACTCGGAATGTCACTGTCCACTCCGTCCATGATCGCAATGAAACGAATATTGAATTTCGGAAAAATTTTCTCTAAGTATTCTCCTGTTTCGAGGTACTCTCTGCCGAAACGTGAAAGGTCTTTGACTATGACCGTTCCAATCAGACCTCGCTGTATATCTCGGAGCATGGTTGTAAAGTCTGGGCGATTGAAATTCGTGCCGGAGAATCCGTCGTCT
>CANQSV010000055.1 GCA_947626605.1 uncultured Clostridia bacterium
AAAAATTTTCTTCGGAACTATTTTAGCACATTTTTCTGCCGCTGACAACGTTATGGAATGATTGGCGCTTACGTTATTTCTGAATCTCAATTACAAATTTCCCCTCGGAGATTTTGAGCCGTAATGTTCTGACATACTTATTACAGAATACCTCCATTTCCTTTTGCGTGGCATAAATTCGGGTATTCTCGTAGAGCCTTTGCGTGAGCTGCATGGGATTCTCCCCGATTAGCGTGGGCAAATGCTTTTCAAGTTCATCAAAAAGAACGGCTTTCTTAAATTCCTCCGTTCCTGCGGAACAGAAATCGTCGATCGCACAGTAATAAATACCATGCTGTGACATTGCATTTTTGATTGACGCTCCGCGCTTTTCATACTCGTACATCACAAGAAAGTGAGCGTTTGGCAGGCTTTCTATCAGCACCCAAAAATCAGAGTCGCTTGATACAATGATAAACGATGTGATTCCGTCCCGATAGAAGTCTGTGACAACGCTTGCTGTCATTCGTACATCGACAAGCGATTTGCGGTCGGTCACTCGCTCAACCTCGATATGCTCCACAGGGATATGCGTAAACTGTGAGAGCCAATCCCAACCGCTTGTCGTGTTGCTATCGTCATACAGCGTGATTTTCTCGATCTTGGCAAGCTCGTCCTGATTCAGACCTTTCAGAACACTGTACAGCTTAAACACGTTGGAGTTTTCACAGTCAACGGCAATAGCGGTCTTGGTGCTGTTCTCAATAAACCGATAAATGTTGTTCTTCGTTTCATCGGCAGCGTCACGATACTTGGTGTAGTCTATAAAAGTATCATTGTGCTGACCGTAGATCACTTTCAGGAATTTGCGGTCGGAATAGACAATGCTCCCCAAATCGGCAGGCTGCCAATGTATGTACATCTGAAAGGGATAGCACTCAATATGCCCCATGTACTTGTTAAACTCGTTTATCAGCACTTTCGGCTTGTCGTACTTGGGGATAAAGAACAAGTCCTTGATATAGTCCCAATTTATCCAATCATAGAACAATCGGGAGCATTTGTCAATGTTCTCATTGATAAGCCGAGTGAAGTCAAGCATATACTTCTCGGCACGGTAATTCACATGAATGATCTCAAATCCCCATTTTTCAAGCTGTCTGATATTGTCATGATCGTAATAGTCGATAGACATGAGATTCTTCAGGTCATAGTACATAGCCTGATCGGTCTTTTTGAAGTTGCGGAACAGGCTTGTCCGCAGCTTGCAGAGGTAGCGGATAACGGTAGCCTCCTTGTCGGCATACAGTCTGTTCAGCGTGTCCTCGCACTGGTCCTATACTAAAAAAGTAGACAAGAAGAGAGAAGAGGTATAAAATAAAAGTAAACACAAAGAAAGAGAAGTCAAGGAGGAAAAACCAATGACAAATAAACAGCCGCAGTACGATGAAAACTTTAAAAAGAACATCGTAGCCTTACACCAGAACGGAAAAACGCAAACGGAACTATCCAGGGAATACGGGATATCGGTAAGTGCGATCTCACGATGGATAAAACTCTATTCAGAGGTAAAGGTCGATAACGACACAGTTATGACCGCAAAACAGATCAAGGAATTACAAAAAAGGAATGCCCAATTGGAGGAGGAGAACATCATATTAAAAAAAGCGCTTGCCATATTTGCGCCACACTCCGGGAAAGAATGAATGCAGTTCACGCTCTGCGACACGAACACGCTGTAACAACGCTGTGCCGTGTTCTCAAGGTAAATCGCAGCAGCTATTACAAGCATTTTAATTCCAAGGAATCTGAAAGAGCAAAGGAAAACAGACGGATAAAAATCTGCATACTACAGATCTATTCTGAGGCGAAATGCCGTTACGGAGCTCAAAAGATGCGTAAGGTTCTTGAAACAAATCATGGCATATCTATCAGTCAGGGAAGAGTGTACCGACTGATGAAACAAATGCAGCTTCCTAAAATGTCCACTATCAAGCCGAAATGCCAATATGCAAAGCAGTCTGATGACAAGTCCTGTTGCAGCATTTTAAAACAAAATTTCAATCCCAATGAGCCGAATAAGGCTTGGTACAGTGACATCACATACATAAAAGTCGGCAGCAGATTTTGCTATTTATGCGTAATAATAGACTTATTTTCAAGACGTGTAATAGCTTATACGATCAGCAAGAGGATCGATACCAAGCTTGTTTTGGAAACGTTTGAATCTGCACTGAAAAATAGGAATTATCCGCAAAATGTAATATTTCATTCAGACAGAGGTTCTCAGTACACAAGCGATGAATTCAGGAAAAGGCTGGATAGAGCTATTTTTATTCAGTCGTTTTCTAAAAAAGGGCATCCCTATGACAATGCTGTGGCAGAATCATTCTTCAAGTTTCTGAAACTTGAAGAAACTGATCGACATTCTTATCATTCGATCGAAGATCTTGAATTATCTGTTTTCGATTACATTCACTTTTACAATTTCAAGCGTCCTCATTCTGCTAACGATCTTTTGTCACCTGTCCAATTTGAAAAATGCTTTTAACTCTTTCCTTTTCTCTGTCTACTTTTTTGACTATGGTCCACACTCTGCCTTAAAGCACTGCTCTAATACAGACTTCTTCACTCCAATCATATAGGCTATGGTCGTTACGACTTCTTTGGTATCAACAGTCAATTTTGTGCCTCCTATTCACTGCTTACGATAGAAATTTTCTGTATGTATTGATTTTGTATCACCTGTATGAGCCTTATTTGCATGGTATCACCTCCGTTCACACTCACCTTATCCATTATAGCATAAAACGGACTTTTATTCAATGGATAACGTGTGAAAATCGGAGAATCAGCCTACATACTGCTCAAAGGTCGGGACTGCTCGGAACAGGATTCGATTGTTGACCCACCTTTGCAGGCGGCGAACATTATCCTTTGTGGTGGTGTGAGCCTTGTCATAAACCATGATATATGGGTCATACCCCATATTCCGCAGGGTGTATACTCGCTCTAAATCCTGTTCAAAGGTCGTGTCAAAGTTTGTAAGGACGTAAACACACAGCTTGCTGTACCCCCACTTTGAAATGTCCTTGAACATCTGAAATTTCGGGAGAATCATGTCCTTGTCCTCGTATCTGTCCCACGCAAAATGAATCCTCTTAACTCTTAGCTTACTTAGCATTTCAGCTTTTTCCTCGGTCATGAGGCGAATATCAATGCCCTGATTGAAGTCAACTTTCGCTCTGCTGTCGATGAGCTGCTGTAACAGGTCTTTCCAATCCTTGCAGGCGATTAGGTTGGGGTCGCAGAGAACGATGTTCTTCTGCCCCCTCCAAAACTCGGAGAGATGGTCTGCCCCATGATGCGTGTGGAATATTCCCACATGGCATCGCTCTCCGGCTTGACAGGCTTTTTTTCTTCGGATTTTTCGCCGTCTGTACCATCATCCTCCTCATCCGGTGTTTCCGGCTCATCAGGTTCGGTCTCTTCCTGCTTTGGCGTTTTTTCATCAAACAGGATCTCATCAGCAAAGCCCAATTCCACTGCCTTTTTCGCATTGATCCAAGTTTCATCACTCATCAGCTTAGAGATCTTACTTCGTGAAAGTCCGGTCTTAGCGGCATAAGCGTTGATGATCGATTCCTTGATCTCATTCAGCGTAGTGATCGCCTTTTCCATGTCTTTGGTATTGCCCATTGCGATGGTGGACGGATCATGGATAAGCAGTAAAGCAGTCGGAGACATCTT
>CANQSV010000056.1 GCA_947626605.1 uncultured Clostridia bacterium
TGAGAGGTTGAGCCGAATGTCATAAACCTAAAAAACGGCAACCGCCGACAGAGCATTACGCTCTGTCGGCGGTTTTTACTTATTAGAAAAATACTCCTCTGTGCTAAACAGAATGAATTCTACAACCGCTTACAAGTAAGGTCACGCGAGTTTTTATACTTAATATATATTTAAATCCAAAGGTTTGTTTCTAACAAACGCAAATATAATAATAAGATAAAATGGCATTTCGGTCATTATGATGGCGGCGAAATATTGCGGGTAATTAAAATTAGCAGTGGATAGGTAGCGAGAGATTGCGACGTTTATTGTACTAAAGCTATCTTCATTTATGAATATGTAGGCAACTGTGTAATCTTTAAAAAGCACAAACAAATTTAGTGAAATCATTGCGACAATTTCACTTTTACAAATTTTAGGCAGTTCAATCATAAAAATTCTAAACCAGTTGAGTCCATCTAATATATAGTTGTCTATAATTTCATCGGATACCTTCCTAAATGTTGTATAGAGAAATATAATATTTATCGGAAGGAGAGCCTTGATATACATGATGATTATTGCAAAATGATTTCTTATTGCTCCAATAAGAGATAGTATTCTATAAAAAGGTTCAATTGTAATGACTTCTGGAAAAAAATGTAATCCTACGATGAGGAAAAGAAATGTCTTTGTCAAGTTTTTACGGCTATCCAGCCTTAATGCGAATGCACATAACATACTAATAGGCAGGGAAAGCAAAATAGCGATCGCTGAATAGATGATTGTATTAAACCAATATTTAGCGGCACCAAAATTAGTTAAAAAATTAGTATAATTTTCCCAATGAGCTTCATCTGCAAATCCCCAAGGATCTTCGTAGTATTGACCATTACTTTTTATTGAATTGAGAAACAAATAAATGTAAGAAAATATGAAAATTGCGAGGACAAGTATCTCAATAGAATAGCATATGATCGTTTGACTTTTCTTCTTCATACAATTTCATCTCTCTTTCCAAACAAAAGGGAAAGTACACCAATTACAAAGTAAACGAAAAATAAAATCATTGAATAAGACATAGCTATGCCTTCACCGATTTTACCGCTCACTCCGAACATATATCTAATGATATAGCTATCAAAAGTTGTCGTGGATAATCCTGGGCCTCCACCTGTTATTTGAGAAATAAGAGAATAGGAGGATGTAGCAATCCATGAAACAATATTTAGTGAATATAATATTAGGACATCTTTAATGCTTGGCAAAATAATATTTGTTACTATGCTTATATTTGTTGCGCCATCGCACTGGGCTGCTTCTATTACACTATATGGAATACGCTCTAACCCGGTCCTAATATACAAGACCGCTTCTGCAATGCTAGCAGCAGAAATAATTAAAATGATGATAGCATACGAATAACTTGGAATCGCAAACCAATCAACGTTTTGATTGGTTGGAAACAAAATTGTTATTAACGAATGTATTGGCCCATCATAAGCAAGAACTAAATATCCTATTTTCCCCACCAAAGATATCGGCAACATAAACAACGAAAAAAAACAAAAAAGTGCAATGCGAAACCTATGTTTTTTTGCGTATATCATGTATGCGATCGGAATTGCGATAAATAAAGTGACTAAAGCACTGATAGACAATATAGCCGTATTAACTAATAATACGGCTAAGACCCCCCAATCTAAATAAAACGAATTGTTTAAGATTATCTCATAGATTTCTATAGAGACCGGCAATACTGCTGAAACAACCACTAACGCGATAATTAATATGTATGCGATTGCAGTAAATGGTTTAGTGTTCATCCTATTTTTGACTGTGATAAATTCAACGCGCTATCTAATCGATTTAGATATTCTTCATCATTAAGTTTATTGGTAAAATAAAGCGGTGCATTTTGGAACCATGTATCGCAAACTATAGGAGGAAGAACATTGTCGAGCCAAACCACATAGCCGTTTTTCTTCAGTTCTGCATGGCGGAGCAAAAAAGCATTATTTGTAATCATTGTTGCCTCAATATCTGTCCGATTAGGCAATGCCTTTTTACTAAAGGAACAAAACTCTATCATTTCGTTACGACTCATAAGGAACTTGACAAATTCCAATGCGAGTTCCTTTTGGGTACTGTTTTGGGAAACCCCCAGCAGTAATCCTGGTCCACCAGTTCCCGTGCCCTTTATATTTGCATCAGAGGACATATTGGGTAAGGGAATTATTCCTATTTGATCCTCGTAACCAGTAAAAACATCAATATACCAAGTATTTCCAATTATCATTGCTCCTTCGTTATTTAAGAAACGTGTCGTCAAAGTCGGTTCGTCCGCAGTTAGAACATCAACATTCGTGTACCCCCTAGTATAGACTTCTCTGAACGCTCGGGCAGCATTAATAAAGGCAGATTGCTCGTGGAAATTTGTTATTCCATTCGCCATATCATAAAATGTTTGTGGTGCATCAACCATCTGTCCAAACCAATAAGATATAATTGCAGCATCTGTCCCCCCTTCCTTATAACTAATCAGTAAGGGTGTAACATCGTTCGCTTTAAGTGTAGAACAGGCTTGATAAAATTCGTCGAATACGATGGGGGGTGCTTTCTCAAAATCCAATCCTGCACTTTTGATTAATGATTTATTGTAATAAATTACTTGTACACCTGAATCATTAGTCGGATAACCGTATGTAACTCCATCAAATTGAACGGTGTCCCATCCTGTGATTACATTACGTTCTTCCTCTGAAATATAACTATCAAGAGGCAATAAATAGTCCTTTACCTGTGCAGCATAACTGGACGACCATAGCGTAACTATGTCTGGACCAGTTTTTGCCTCACAAGCCATTTCAAATTTTTTTATAGTTTCACTGCTATGAGCAACTATTTCATAATCAATTCTTACATTGGGATGTTCATTTTCAAATCTCTCAATTGCTTGCGTTATATACCAATTTTCCCGAGAAATATTTAAATCATTGACACCAATATAATAAGAATCCCAAAACACCAAATGGGTCAGGCCATCGGAGCAGCCTGTAAAATTTAATATGGCTACGATCATCGAAAGACTTAACAACAAAATTCTGCTTTTTTTCATTTTCTTGTATTCCTGGATTTAATGTTTCGCTTTGAGTTTCTGTTTCTGTGTTCTTTTCCTAGTTTTGATTGCTGCAAACTCAATTTTTTATATGAGCCTATTACTAATTGTTTTTTTTCCTTTGATACAAGCTTGACATAGCAATCAAACAACCCAAGCCATTGGGTATAGGTCCATGTTGAAATATGATCTTCCTCTCCAATCTCAAGAGCTTTTTTCAATCTTTTTTGTTGCTCATAAGAAAA
>CANQSV010000057.1 GCA_947626605.1 uncultured Clostridia bacterium
AAAAAATTCAATACATATTTTGAACCATTTGTGGGCGGTGGAGCAGTATTATTTGAATTTCAACCCAAAAATGCAATAGTAAATGATATTAATAAAGAATTGATAAATTTATATAGTGTAATACAAAATAATGTTGAAGAATTAATAGCTAAATTATCTGATACAGATACTTATTCAAACACTTCAGAATGTTATTATAAAATTAGAGAATTGGATAGAGAACCTCAAAAATACAATAAAATGACTGGTATAGATAGAGCGGCTAGAATTCTATATTTAAATAAAACTTGTTACAATGGATTATATAGAGTTAATAGTGTAGGAGAATTTAATTCGCCATTTGGAAGTTATAAGAATCCAAATATAGTTAATGAGATTACATTAAGAGCAGTAAATAAATATTTTAATGAATCTAGCATTAAATTTTTAAATGTCGATTTTGAAAATGCAGTGAAAAATGCAAAGAAAGGTGATTTTATTTATTTTGACCCTCCATATGTACCAATATCAAAAACTTCAAACTTTACAGGATATAACGAAAGTGGATTTGGAGAAAATGAACAAATAAGATTAAAAACACTTTGTGATATACTTGATAAAAAGGGTGTTAAATTTTTGTTATCTAATTCAGATTGTGAATTTATTAGAGAACTATATGGGGATTATAACATTGTTACTATTAAAGCCAAAAGAGCAATTAATAGTAATGGAAATCATAGGGGAACTGTAAGTGAGGTGTTAATAAGAAATTATGAGTAGATGCACGACTAACAAAGAAGCTTGGCAATTATTATTTGATAAATATAATATACTAAAAGAAATTAATCAGAATGGATATTTTAAAATAACTGCTAAACAAATAAATGAATATAGAGAAGCTAGACTAATGACAAAATTTGATAATAGTGCAAATCTGCCAGAATTATTTAAAGATAATAATTTAGCAATATTACCTATTACGAGTAATAGCTATATGATTGCAAGATTTCAAACATATAAGAAATTTGAAGAAACACAGAACGAAGAAATTGTTAAAATTAGTTTTCCTGAATACATTCAAAGCTTAGATTATAATAATATAACAAGTGAAGCTTTAGCAATTAATTGTGCATATATAACACAAATATTAGAAAATTTTTTAGATGAAGAAGACCTTGTTCCTACTATAAGTGGAAAAATGGGCTCTGGTAATTTTGAATTTAAAATTAGTAAAAATGAAAATGAAGCTGAATATATTAATGTTTCAGTTAAAAATTCAAGAATTGAAATAGATGGTGGTTTTGAAGGCGTAAATAGTTTAGCATTAGTTGAAGCAAAAAATGTAATTTCAGATGATTTTATAGTTAGACAATTATACTATCCATATAGACTTTGGAAAAGTAAAATTAATAAACCTGTTAGACCTATATATATGGTTTATTCAAATGGGATTTTTAGTGTTTATGAATATAAATTTGAAAATGATGAAGATTATAGTTCTATTAAATTTGTTAAAAGTAAAAAATATAGCATAGAAGATACAGAAATAGACATACAAGATATTCAAGATGTCTTTAATAATATTAATGAATTTGATACAGAACCAGAAATAGCATTTCCACAAGCAGATTCTTTTGATAGAGTTATCAACCTTTGTGAATTATTATCAGATGAATCAAAAACTAAAAGTGATATTACAGAAAATTATGCATTTGATGAAAGGCAAACAAATTACTATACTGATGCTGCAAGATATTTAGGATTAGTGAGTAAAAATAAAAAAGATGGAAATATAGTATTTGAATTAACCGAATTAGGAAGAAAATATCTAAATCTAAGATATAAACAAAGACAGTTAGAATTTGTTAAACTGATATTAAAACATAAAGCTTTTTATGATTATTTAAGATTATATTTCAAAAATTCAGATAAACCTACAACATTAGATACAATAGAAATAATGAAAAATTGTGCTTTGTACAATATAGAAAAAGAAAGTACTTATAGAAGAAGAGCTTCAACAATAAGAGGTTGGATAGAATGGATTTTAGATTTGACAAGAATGTAAAATATATCATCAAAATTTCATTTGGCAAATTCTTAAAATCTGTGTATAATAAAGATAGAAAATGAGAACACAGATAATGTGTGTTACCTAAAAATATTTAGAAATACACCACAAAGCTCCGTGAAAGCGTATGTGGTGTATTTTTATTGTTGCTTATTTGTTAGTATTATGTATATAACACTTAATAAGGCAACACTTACATCTGCTTTTACCTCATTTCCTATGTTCGATAATATACTACATTTTTTTATAAATTTCAAGCGAACAAAACAAATTTTTGTATTTTCAAAAAAATTGCAATAGTTTATATAAAATTATTCAATATTCATATAATAATTAATAATTATATTTTTGATTTTACAGTATTCAAGCTAGATACCAACATTTTCTTTAGAGATAAACATTTTACTAATAAACTTTCTGCATATTTAGAATTAATAAAATCGGATTTTTCAAGTAATCTAATCCAATATTCCGTTTCCGCACACTCTTTCAAAGCAATATGTAATTTTGAAATAAAATCAGGCTTACTACCTGCATAATTTGCTTCATTAATATTTGCACCTATACTAGTGGCACTTCTAATAATTTGTTTAGAAATAATTGTTTCTTTCTTTTCTTTTAATAAGAACTTTTGCAATTTAATAATTTCAGAAGCAAAAGTTAAAGATTGTTCTAACAATGGATTTTTTTTCATAGAATAAAAACTCCTTTAAAGATAAAAATTAAAAATAGAAATTAATGAATAATGAAGAGTTAATAATAAATAGTGAATAATTCCAAATGTGCTCTCTATAAATTAGAGATTATTCATTCTTCATTATTCACTATTAATCATTCATTGCGATGTGAATACATCGCACATTTGGAGGCGGCACCCGGATTTGAACCGGGGATCAGAGTTTTGCAGACTCGTGCCTTACCACTTGGCTATACCGCCA
This sequence comes from uncultured Clostridia bacterium, assembly GCA_947626605.1. Lineage (GTDB taxonomy): Bacteria > Bacillota > Clostridia > TANB77 > CAG-508 > CANPVP01. Next base: position 2,989 of record CANQSV010000057.1, read on the forward strand.
TATATACTATTTAGTTTAATGTTATCTTGGCTTTTTGCAAGCCCTTACCTGCATCGAGCTTTGCTCGATTGCATAAGTTATCCGTAATACTCAAATTCGCTTTGCTCATTTTCGTTAACGGCTCACTTAACTTGGCTATACCGCCATATATACTATTTAGTTTAATGTTATCTTGGCTTTTTGCAAGCCCTTACCTGCATCGAGCT
>CANQSV010000058.1 GCA_947626605.1 uncultured Clostridia bacterium
GGCAGAAGTGACGACCCTATGACGGTGAAACAGACTTGCTCTGTTCACCGTTCGATAGGGCTTTTTTCAAAATAAAAAAGCCAAAACAGGCAATATGCTTGTTTTAGACTTTTCGCAAAATTAGATATTTGACGATAAAATTGCAGATTGCCCTTATTTTATGCAGTTTTCAAGGTGCGGTGTGACGAACACTCTACGAACGCATGACGTTATGCGACTTGTGAAAGCAGTTTCATACAAGCACGTTTACGCTCCATGTCGGAATGAACGTACAGATTCATTGTGACCTCAATAGAACTATGCCCTAAGATCTCGGAGAGTGTCTTTACATCAAAGCCCAATGCCACACAATTCGTTGCGAATAAGTGACGCAGGCTGTGGAAGTGGACTGACGGCAAATCTGCGTTTTCAAGAATTTTAGCAAACCGATATTGCATTGTACGAGGCTCTATCGGCTTTTTTGTACCCGAAACAACATAGGCACTGTTTCTGTCCTTGAATCGGAGCAGCATGGGAAACAGGCAGTCTGGGATAGGAATTTCACGCTTGGCACTGGCACTTTTCGGCTCTGTTATGGTAACTCTGGTCTTGCGTTCCCCCCTGACACTGTATCCTCTGAATGGTCTTCCTGACCGTCACAATCCTCTTTTCAAGGTCAATATCTCCCCATTGCAGAGCGCATATCTCGCCAATACGCAAGCCCATGTACAAGGACAGCGAAATACCGAGCGTTCCGAGGCTTGTATTGTTGCCGATAAAATGCTCAAGCCTTAACTGCTGTTCTTTGGATAAGACCTCGACCTCACGCTTGTATCGTTTCGGCATAACGATACCGTCAAGCACGTTTTTGATATGGTACTCCCGACTGGCATAGCGGAAAATGGACTTTAACAGCACGATTATATCCGTAAGATAACGTGCAGACAAGCCCTCTTTCAGTTTTTGTTCAACGAAAGCGTACACATCTTTTGCTTTCAGCAGACAGCACTGAATATCGCCAAAATTGGGGAGAATATGCTTTTCAGCTTTCATGCGGTAATTGGCAGCCGTTGATTCTTTCAATCTGGCAGACTGCACATAAAGCCACTCTGTCACTAACTCCTTAACCGTCATTTCCGTTACAGCATACACCTCATCGGTGTTCTGCTGTGCGATCATCATTTTGTATTCAGCCTCATCACGAGTTTTTCCGTAGAAAGAACGGAATTTTCGCTTTCCGTCCTCCACTCCGAGTGAAATCCTGCACTCCCACCTACCGTCTTTCCGCTGATATGTTGTTCCTTTGCTCATGTTCTACCTCCGCTAAAACGGTTTTGCCATATAAAACCGAAATTTTTTGAATTTTCCTTGACTTTGTAAGTGAAATATGGTATGATTGAATACAGGTATATACATCTATTTTTGTTTACTAAATCATACCAACTTCGGTATATCGTCAAATATCTAATTTTGCGAAAACGATCTGACACATGATATGTGGATATAATCTGTGTGTTTCGTTTCGATTATACATAATCTAAGGCAGAATTTGTACGGTAATTTATATAGGCAAAGGGAGCAAACGGGTACGAGGAATGAGTATTACGGCTGATTGAGAAATCGTCCGAGTTGGATAAACACTTCTGCTCTGTCATCAGGCATTGTCCTGAAAAGTGCCACAAGCTCTTTTTCCTTTTCGGTCAATACCGAAACCTCGTTATCCTCATTGAAAAATTCCGCTAAAGTAATGCCCAAAGGTGCGATCAGACGTTTCAAGGTATCAATGGTAGGCTGATTCTTGCCGTTCTCCAAATCGCTGAGATGACCCTGTGAAATGTCTGCCTCCTGTGCTAATTTGTACATACTCATTTTCTTTGATTCTCTGAAATATTTCAGCTTTTCTCCCAATTCCATTGCTTTACCCTCCCGAAAAGATATACTACTATAATTATAAGCTGTTTTATCGAATTTTTTAATGCAGAAGATACGAACATAATACTTATCTTTTCGGATATACAGATAAACTGGTGCTAAATGGAGGCTTTCTATGAGAAAATCAGCTTGCTTTACTGGACACAGGAGTTTTTCAGGCAATACGACTAACTTAGAAACAAGGCTGTATGACATACTGGAGAGAGCGATCATCAAGAAAGATGTTGCCGACTTTTACACAGGCGGTGCAGTGGAGTGGGACGAATTGGCTGCCCGGACTGTCCTGAAACTGCGTGAGGTCTATCCGCAGATCGAGCTGCACTTGATTCTGCCCTGTTCCAATGAGGAACAGACAGCGAAATGGACAGAGGAACAGAAAACAGAGTTTTATCGGATTCTCAAACTTGCCAATTCGATTGAGTACACATCAGAGCATTATTATAACGGGTGTATGAAAGTGCGTAATGCTCGTCTTGTCGAACTTGCTGACTTCTGTTTCTGCTTTTGGGATGCGAACAGACAACGCAGCGGAACAGCACAGACGGTGAGAATGGCTCAAAGAAAGAAAATCATGATTGTCAATTTCTTTTGGGCAGGCTAACTTGAATACCAATCATAGCGAAAACAAAAGCGTGAGGGTATTATGCCCTCACGCTTTAATACTTATGTGTTAAATTTTCTTTGGATTTCAGACGGTGTTTCTAAACTCTTTCTTTCATCATCACGATTATATAAAAAAGCGATTGACAAACCAAGTTATTTATGCTATAATTAAATTATACCTTGTGAGCGTAGCAGCTCAAATATTGACAAGGTAGATTCAGGAGATACCCAAAATGAATCCGAAAAAATCAGAACTCCGTTATCGTGGTAAGTGGAAACGATGGATTTCAGGAGCACTTGCAGCAATCGTTTCGGCATCATGCATCCCCAGCACATTTGCATTTGCAGATAGCGATGATCAGAGCGATGTCTACGTTTCTGTGTCGAACGTTTTCAACATCTGCGGCACCACAGTTGATGTGGACGGAAACATCTTATCCGCAACAGATATTACTTGCAGCGGTTACATGATCGACATTGACGGAAACTGCTATTATTCAAACCATCTGAACAACTATTGTGGATTTCTGACTTACGATGATGCAATTCAGAATGAAACTCCTGTGATGCTTCCCGAGTTGGGCGATGGACTCAACTATGCATACAATCTGTTC
>CANQSV010000059.1 GCA_947626605.1 uncultured Clostridia bacterium
GTTATAGAACGACAAAATGGATATAAAAGTGTTTTCAAATAATTGCCCTGATAATCACATCAGGGCATTATGTTTGTCGGCAAGCTCCTTGTCGATGAGCTTATAATAGATGTGAATCTCCCTCGGACGGCTCTTATCGTCCTTGTTGAGATCATCTACGGTCACATATTCGATAAGGTCAAGGCACATCTGGCGTGTAAGCTCAGTCGCTCCTGCATAGCTTTTCAGACGGGCAATAAATTCGTCAACGTCCTTTTCGTCCTGCTGCTGCATTTCGGAGCGTTTCTTGTATTCAGCACACTCAGCCTGCAAAGACTTCTTTTCAGCCTGATACTTTTCAAGCAGGCTGATACATACTTCTTCGGGAATCTTACCGATAACCTTATCTTCATAGACGGTCTGGATCAGGTTGTCAAGCTCTGCAATACGACTTGTAGCTTTCTGCATACGCTTTTTATCGGAACTGTTCTGAGCATCAAGCACACCGTGCTTGCGTTTCAGAAATTCTTCCTTTGCCTTTTCCTCGTCAGTGGCTTTCTCGATCATATCCTGAATATCCATAAGGATATACTGCTCAATCAGCGGGCGGCGGATATAATGTGTCGTACAACAGCCCTTGCCGAAGCGATTATGATAACCGCACATATAAGCCATATACTTGCGGTTGGCTGAACCGACCTGACGCATTTTGCTCCCACAGCTATCACAGTACAGAAGTCCCGAAAGCGGAGCTAACTCACCGATCTTGTCTCGCTTGCCACGGCTCACCGAAGCCTCGATCTCACGGACTTTTTCCCACAGCTCCATAGTAATGATAGGCTCATGATTGTTTTCACGCATAAGCCATTCAGATGAATCCTTGCGTATCCTCTTGTGATTCTTATAGCTCACAGTAGTTGTTTTCATCAGTGCAAGCGTACCGATATAGATCGGATTGCCGAGAATACGAAGTACTATCGAAGAACTCCAGAGATGTACTGAAGCGTGGGGATTTACCTTGTTTTCACGCTGATACAGATAGTCCATAGGTGTTGGTATCTGTTCTGCATTAAGTGCATCAGCAATCTGTTTAGGCTTTTTTCCTTCTGCCCTCATCTCAAAGATACGGCGGACAACAGGTGCAGCCTGCGGATCAATAACAGGAGTGTTCTTCTCATCATCGCCTTTGAAATATCCGTAGGCACAGTATGTTGTGCGATACTTTCCGGCTTTTGCATTTGAGTTGATAACAGCTCTCAGCTTCTTGGAAGTATTGGCGGCGTGCCATTCGTTAAAGACATTCATGATCGGCATCATATCCATTCCCGTGCTTTCCGAATTAGCTGTATCAACATTATCGGTCAGTGCGATAAAACGGATATTGTACATCGGGAATATGTAGTCCGTGTATTGACCTACCTGGATATAATTACGCCCGAAACGGCTCAGATCCTTACAGAGTATCAGATTGATCCTGCCGTTCTTGGCATCGTCAAGCATTCTCTGCACACCCGGACGGTCAAATGTAGTACCCGAAATTCCGTCATCGACGTACTCATCATAGAGCGTCCAGCCCTGTTCGCTGATGTAGTTGCTGAGAATCTTACGCTGATTCTCAATCGAGAGAGACTCTCCGGCTCTCTCGTCCTCATTTGAAAGGCGGAGATACATTCCCACCTTGTATTCAGTCTGCTTTGGTATCATTACTACTCCTTTCCTCCAAAGCAGCTTTAATCAACATTACAGTAAATAGTATAGCGCGCAATGCCGAAAAAAGCAAGTACTTATGGAAAAATTTTTCAGGTTGTCTGAGGTGTACGGTTTATCGACATAACTTCGGAAAACGCTCTTTCAAAAGCGTTGCGATACAGCACTTCACTGAGGTCTTTATCACCGCAGAAGTGCCGGACGATAACACATCTCTCTTTACCGACCTGGTACTCACGTCTTTCGGTTTTGCAGTTTTTATACTGCTCGTTCATTGCCTGCATTGTCTTGCCGTTTACTGCCTTCTCTCTGTCTGCGGCAGTGTTGTTATTATTCATAGCTTGTTACTCCTTTAGCTTGTCTTTCTCTACGCTTATAGAGCGAGGGGATCGCTTTCTCTATCTGCCCCTCTTTTTTGTTTGTGGTCTTATGATGACAGCCGTGCGGAACAGCAGAGCCGTCCCATATCACAGCTATCATTTTATGTTAGGATTCAGGTTTTGTTGTCAGCATCATAGCATCTCTCAGCTCATGCTGCATCGTGTAAGTATCACAGCCCCAGTTATCCGCATACCGCTTGCACACGGTGAACTGAATATCCATAGGTCTGCATCGGAGCGTACCCTCTGTCATACGCAGGAGCTTTGCCACCACAGGGATAAAAAACAGATAGTCATTATCCCTGCGATGTTCCTCGATCTCACGGCGAATATCCGCACACTTATCAGAGGTAAGATTTTCAATGATCTCATCAACAGACTCCTTGTAATCACCATCATAATCGAAGATGATACTCTCCTCATCGTAGCGCCCCTTGAAAGGCACTCCGCTTGCAGTGAGGGCAACCGTTATCTGCTGTCCCTTATCCGTGGACAGGATAACATACTCTTTATTGATACAATCATAATCGTCACCGATATGATAGATGTAATCACTCATTCAATGCCCCCTCAATCATGTTATTACGGGGAAAACTGCTGTGCTTGACCGCAGTATCACCGACCGAGGAAGTACCGTCCGCATCATCATCGGACTGCTCACCCTCACGGAGCTTTTCAAGCTGTTCATGCTCACGCTCGATAGCGGAGAAAAGTTCCTTGCCGCTCAGCTTATACTTGTCGGACAGGAACATGATGTAGAGCTTGTTATATTCTGCTCTATCCTTATCAAGCTCCTTTGTCTCGTCAGC
>CANQSV010000060.1 GCA_947626605.1 uncultured Clostridia bacterium
TCATATGTGTATCATACATTACCGCATCTGGTATATCTATCGCAACCTGGCACATTAAAATCCTCCTTAATATTCCATTACCTGCTTTTGCTTTCATCTACATCATATCATCTTAAGTTTTTCCCTGCAATTAGTTTATTCATTTTTCAGATTCTTGAGTGGTAGTCGCAAAATTTGCGACTATCACTTGATTTTCCAATCCGTGCGTCGCACAATAAATCCAAAAAGGGAATCTCCCGTAAATTACATTTACGTCGATTCCCTTTTGTCTTTACTGTGCTTGTGCTAAACGCCTGGTTTCCGGCCACGCGACGGTTGCTAACCTCGGGCTTACATTCCCATCTGCTTCGCGAACTTTCAACATCCGACGAGCTATCGCGTGACGTCTAACCCGCAAAACATATAGCTTTTTCCATTCAATCAGAGTTTCCCTTGTATATTTCCTAATATCAAATTACTCAATTTAGTTGAGTATATGCTACCAGTTACATGATACCCAATAATCCTTCATACTCAATTTTGTTATCATTTCTTTTGTTCTGTAAGAAATCGCCTAGACGTTCCGCCTCTTTTGATTTTATGTCATCTAATACATGCGTATAGGAAACGGTCGTATTATAATTCGCATGTCCCATTATTTCCTGGACCGCGCGCGGCGTCATTCCTTTTTCAAAGCATCTGGTTGCGAAGGTATGCCGCAGAGCATGAGGATGAATCCGCTCAAATCTCTTTGGTACCATTCCAGTGTATAATGCCTCTGTGCGGAACATGTCATTGATCTGTGATGTTATATAGCGCATATCACTCTCAATGCTATATCTTCCGATTGGAGAACCCATCGAAGTCAGGAACACCAGATTCCCAAATTCCTTTGGCTGTCGCCAACGTGCTCCCAGTTCTTCTCGTTTACGCTTTACCTTATTAAATTGTCTTTCAAGAATTTCCCTCGTCTCTCCAAAAAATGGAATTTTTCTTACAGAATTTTCTGTTTTGGGCGACGTCATTTTCATTGTCTTTCTTCCATCTGCATAATCATACGATAATGTACGTTTTACATAGATGAATTTCTCAGCAAAGTCAATGTCCTCCCATTGCAATCCACCTACTTCTCCGATTCGCATTCCTGTAAGTAGCATGAATTTATAAAGTTCTTCGTACCAACTCTTTGTCCGCGCTAGATAATCCAAAAAAATCTCTTGTTCTTCAACAGATAAAACTCTACGCTCAACTTTCTCACATTTTGGCACGATAACTCCTATCACGGGATTGATTGACATTAGACCATTCGCTATAGCAGCATCTACGCAACCTTGCAATATACCAGTGGCCTCTCTGACAGATTTTGATGAACGTCCGGCCTCCAGCATATCCGCTATTGCTGTCTGTACGTGAATCTGTCTGATATCCGTTAAAGGCTTCGATCCTATACGAACACCAAAGTAATTCACAAATCTCCGTTTATATGATGGAGAACCGCCGTTTTTCAATGTTGGAGCCTTATATTTTGCATACCATTCTTCAAACCACTCATTCAATGAGATATTTTTACCGTTCAATTCTGGTAACAGATTGCTCCTTTTCATTTCATCTACAGCAACAGCCAGTTTTTGTCTCAGAATTTTGAGTTTCCAATCATATAACACAATTTGCCGACCCTCAACCTGCGCCCTGCCCATATATCTTCCGTCTGGCCTTTGAGTTATTCCTCGCCCTAATTCTTTCCCCTTTAAGTCTTTGCCCATAGTCATTTCCTTTCATAATTACAAAATACACCTTTGAAAGAAAATTACCAGCAATCCTTAAAACAATGGCAGCAGATACCCTATTTATTCTTCCAATCAGAATACTTACCCTTGTCAAATTTTATATTACTATAAAAATCACTCATCCCAGAGTTTTTTTCAAAGGTTTCCAAACTCATAATAACCATATCTCCATACCCATTTTTAGTTATGAACACAGGTTCTTCTGAATTATGGCACATTTCCGAAATCGCATTTGTATCTCGCAATTCCCTGATTGGGATTATTCTAGGCATCTTCAAACCTCCTTTCGTTTTTCATTGTAGCATAATTATGCTGCACATGCAAGCTGTTTTAAAAAAATCGCTCATAATTTCTTCTTTCACAATTACATCGTTAATTGATACTTCGCATTTTTCTTCAATTCTTCATCAAACAACTCTTTATGAATGAATACCCTGCGCCCTATGCGAACCACATATTTGCAATTAGGATTAGAAATCATTTCACGCGCTTTAGTCTTACAAATTCCGACATACTCACAGAATTCATTTACAGTTAAAAGTTTCTTTTCAATGTTCATATAGCTCCCCCTTAATTTAATTTATTTCCGCAGAAAGCTGCTGAGATCAGCCTTGCTCTTGCCATAAGCATAATCAAGAAGTAATATCTTCGCACAAAATCTCCCTAATTTTGTTGCGTCCAAATATTTTCCGCTCGTACCTTTACTTCAATATCCTTCCGGATATTTCCTCGTTTACAATGTCCGGCACTTTACGTCACGATGTCGCAAAGTAACTGACACAGGAAGTCATGGCGTATTTGCCGCATGGCTCCATTACTTCTGAAAATCTGCGAAGAAAAGATATTCTCTTGTCAATGTGCAATACATTACATTCTCTCTTTTAATAATGAAAGAAGTTATGCAATCTTAAAATCCAAAACTTTGGTAATCAGCTTTGTCTCCAAACGCCTGCGGAGCGCTTCATCCACGCAATAGTAAGAATTTCCATATTCATCGTAAACCTTTCTCGTGGCCAGCTTTGCAATATATCCTTCATAATGCTTCAGCACTTCCTGTATCGCCTCCACAT
>CANQSV010000061.1 GCA_947626605.1 uncultured Clostridia bacterium
TAACAGCAAGAGAAAGACCGAAAACACCGAAGATACCGCAGTATTCCCAGAAATCGACCCTAACGAGTTTGAGGAAATCTTTAGCGGTGAGGACGTACCGTTCTAAAAGGGCATGAATCACAACTTCTGCCCCAGTGGGGCAGAAGTTCCAATCTAAGAAATGGAGGAAATCTCAATGAGTAACATTATTTGTATCTGCAATCAGAAAGGCGGTGTCGGCAAGACCACAACCTGCTATAACCTCGGTGCTGCTTTGGCTCTGAACGAGGGGAAAAAGGTGCTTGTCGTTGACATCGACCCACAGGCAAACCTCTCCGACTACCTCGGCTTTGAGCCGGACGGACAGCCGACCATGACACAGCTTGTCATGGAGATCGCTGTGAATGGCATGATCGGCATGAGCAAGGTGCAGTCGGCAGTACGCTATAACGAGAGGGCAAATCTTCACTACATACCCTCTGATATTAACCTCGCAGGATCGTAGGCTTTCATGGCAACCGCCCTTGCAAGAGAAACGATACTGAAACGCATACTTTCCGAGGACTTCGTGAGCGAATATGACTATGTGCTGATCGACTGCCTGCCCTCGCTCGGAACGCTCCTTATCAATGCACTCACCACAGCCGATAACGTATTGATACCTGTACAGACACAGAAATTCAGCATGGACGGTATGACCGCACTTGAATCCCTCTATCAGCAAATCAAAGCCTCTCTCAATCGTAATATCCGACTGCTCGGTGTCCTGCCGACAATGGTTGACGATACGAGAATCAGCAAATCTTCTATTACGGCTCTGAAAGAAAAATACGGCTCTACACTGTTCGGCACATATATCCCGAAATCCGTTAAGGCTGCCAACAGTTCCGAATCCAAAAAGCCTCTGTGCCAGTACAAAAACAGGCTCGGAGAGAGTTATACCGAAATCGCAAAAGAAGTTATCCGCAGAAGTTGAATCCAACTTCTGCCCCAGTGGGGCAAAGGTTGAAAGGAGTATATGATATATGACAGGCACATTTGATTTAGGGGTAATGCTTTCCACCCCGCAGGCTGTACAGAACAGTATCAAGCAGATACCCTGTGAAATGCTGAAACCCTATCACAATCACAAGTTTGAGATGTACACAGGCGAGAGGCTTGAAGATATGGTAGCCAGTATCAAGGAGAATGGTGTACTCAGCCCTATCGTGGTACAGCCTACCGCAGACGGTTACGAAATCCTGATCGGTCATAACCGTTGGAACGCCTGCAAGATCGCAGGATTGCCGACCGTTCCTGCTATCGTCAAGGAGGGTTTGACCGAGGACGAGGCGGAGATGTATGTGATCGAATCCAACCTCATGCAGAGAGGATTCAGCAATCTCCGAATCTCTGAACAGGCAGAGGTCGTTGCCATGAGGTACGACAAGATGTTCTCACAGGGCAAGCGAAACGACATTATCAGAGAATTACAGCTTATTGAAAACCCTGACCTTGCAGACGAGGACAGCACTCCCAAGACGAGCAGAGAAAAGGTCGGTGACGAGTACGGATTGAGCCGAAACTCCGTTGCAAGGCTTGTGAGGGTAAGCAAGCTGATCGACGAGTTGAAAGAGTATGTAGACAGCGGAGATATAGCAATCAGAACAGCGGTCAACCTCTCCTACCTCTCCGAAACGGCACAGCTTGAAATCGCTGAATTGCTTGACGATCACAAGGTTGACATGAAGAAATCGGAGCAGTTAAGGGAACAGGCAGACGAAAACGGCAATATTCCAAGCGATACGATCATTCAGATCATCATAGGAATCGCAGACGATATGCCCAAGCCGAAATCGGTCAAGATCAGCAACGACACATTCAGCAGATACTTTGAGAAAGGCACAAAGCAGAAAGAAATCACCGAAACCATTGAAAAGGCACTTGCATACTACTTTGCAAGTATCGGAAAGGAGCAAACAGAATGAAGAAACTTGCGGTAATGCTTGCAGTCATGGGAGTGGCTACAAGCATGGGAGGAATGACAGCCCATGCTGATGATCTCGACAAGGACTACATCGTCAGCGAGATATGGGCAGACGTTTGGAACGGCAAGCCCGATGACGGTACTGCGTTCCCCGAATCATCATACAAGTACCACCTGCTTTCGGAGTGGGTAGAGGACAACTATGGTGATTATGATTATAATTGGTCGGACATCGGAGAGTTGACCTACGAGTACAAGGACTACTATCGGGACTACATCGAGGACTTTGACTTCAATGATGATGAAAGCGGAAATTGGACGATCGACACCGAGGACGAGCATTACAGCTTTTCTATGCTGAATGGAATGTGGCAGATGATCGACCAGAACGGTGATACGGTTGACACGTTCCCTCCGCACAGTACCCTTGACGACAGCGAGGGAGAGCCTGCACAGGCAGAGGGCGAGGATAACGGCGGTCAGTCGGGTGCGATCAAGGTCGCAGGAGGAACGGAGAGCGTTTCTAAGGACGATACCAACGAGGGTATAGAGAGTGACACCGAGCCTGCTGAAACGGCACAGACAGCCTCTCAGACCGCCTCAGAGGGCAGTACAAGCCCTCTCGCTATTGGAGTTGTAGCATTGGTTATCGTGGCAGTGATTTTGGCAGGAGTATTCCT
>CANQSV010000062.1 GCA_947626605.1 uncultured Clostridia bacterium
GGAGGCTCCTCCGCTGCAAGCAGCGGGGAATTAAACCCACTACTCGAAGCGCTCTACGCGCTTCTCGTTATTAAATTATGAACTGTGCATTGTTCAGAAGCATACCACTCTTTGCACTTATTCTCTATCATTTTGTAGAACATATTGTTCCTCCATGAATTATAATATTCTAAATTATAATGAATTTAAATTTTCATCATTCCACTCGCAAGATCTTCCGCCGCGAACGGAAAAAAATAAAACGGTATAGTTAGCAGCTTTTTCTCCGAATGATATCCATAATTGTTCTTGGAAACTTTAATGGCATATGCAAACTTATTATGATTTGCAAATTTTCCAAGAGAATTCAACGTTCCTCTGCCTTTTTTTACATCAATCGGATATAAATTATTATCTGATTCAATGATAAATTCCAGCTCAGCAGACGCTTTTCCGCGCCAATAGAACAGCTTATGTCCTTTTGCAATCAATTCATTTGCTACAAAATTCTCAAAGAAAATGCCTGACAGGGTATTTTCTCTTTCACTCGATATAAACGAAGCGGCGTTGACTCCACTTTGGTAGGAAAACATCCCGATATCGCCGAGAAACAAACGGAAATTGCTCTCATGATCCGACATAAGCGGCATTGTAATATGTTCTTTCAATTGAAAAGACTGATTGACGACATGCGCCATTGTAAGCCACTGAATCGAAGTTGCAAAATCCCTCGTTTTGCTTTTTTGCTCAATTAATCCGGGTGAAAAGTTTTTGGATTCTTTGTTAAGCTCTTTATAAATATTCTGAAACAGGGTACGGGAACGCAAAACAGCTTCCGGACTTGCCTGATACAAATCCATATCGGAAAGATAATTATCGTACAGAGTCCTGAGGATTTCTCTTGCTTCAAGAAGATTTCCTGAATCAATATAAGTATCAACCGCTTCGGGCATACCTCCCACCAACAGATACTTATATACCTGTTCCATTGCCAATTCATGAATTTGGCTGTCCAGCGGCTGCCTGCCCTCATATGCTATTTTAACGGCATCGTAGAGCATTTTATTGTTGTTCGTCAGAAACTCATCAAAGGTCATCGGATAAACTGTCAACTGATTGATCTTCCCCACCGGGAATAAAAACTTGTCGTTATCTTTTGAACCTCTCTTGTGTGTTTCTCTTTGAAGTTTTATCCTCACCATCGAGCCGGTTGCGATAACGGGAATTTGCCTGTAATCCTGACAAAAATATTTCAGCGAGGATATGATATTCGGGCACTCCTGCACCTCGTCAAAGATGAGCAACGTATTTTCGTTTATCTGTTTTCCCTTACGCAGGGAAATATATTCAACGATTTTCTCCGCATTGGCAGTTTCGGAACAAAACGCACGGATCTCGTCCTCAATTTTGCAATCAATATAGATATAACTGTTCTTGTAATAGTTTTCGGCAAAAATATCTTTTACAAGATAGGTTTTTCCGACCTGTCTTGCCCCCCAGACAATCAATGGCTTTTTGCGTTTGTTGTTCTTCCATTCGATCAAATTTTTCAGCGCGTTCCGTTCCATAGAAAAACCTCAGTACATTTGATAAATGTATTATTACATAACTTGCACTTTTTTTCAAGATGTTTTGATAGTTATTTTCACCTTTCAGCATATTCTTCAATTTATTTTTTGTACGTGAAGTTTTGGATTTGTAGCAGTGAAGAAAAGTGGATCTACAATAAATGTCCACATAGAAAATGGCGCAGCCCTATATTTTCGGACTGCGTCATCTTTTGTATCTTTTTCTGTCTTGTAAATATCAAACAAAATCTCTGGGGTTTTCCTTTAAAAATATTTCTTCAACACTTCTGCCTTGTCCAGCTTCTCCCACGGCAGATCCAGATCATCTCTTCCAAAGTGTCCATACGCCGCAGTCTGCTTGTAGATCGGACGACGAAGATCAAGCATCTTTATGATCCCAGCCGGGCGCAGATCAAAGTTCTCACGCACAATCTCCGTGATCTTCTCATCGGAAAGCTTCCCGGTGCCGAAGGTATCCACCATGATCGAGGTCGGTCTCGCAACGCCGATTGCATAAGAAAGCTGAATTTCACACTTGTCGGCAAGCCCTGCCGCCACAAGGTTCTTCGCCACATAGCGAGCCGCGTATGCCGCGGAACGGTCTACCTTCGTGCAGTCCTTTCCGGAGAACGCGCCGCCGCCATGTCTGGCGTAACCGCCGTACGTGTCCACAATGATCTTCCGGCCAGTTAATCCGCTGTCGCCGTGCGGTCCGCCGATCACGAAGCGGCCCGTCGGATTGATGAAGAATTTCGTCTCGCTGTCCACCATATCTTGCGGAAGAACTACATCGAAAACATATTTCTTAATATCCGCATGGATTTGCTCCTGCGTCGCCTCCGGATCGTGTTGTGTGGAAAGAACCACGGCGTCCAACCTGGACGGTCTGCCGTTCTCATCATACTCCACTGTCACCTGCGTCTTTCCGTCTGGGCGCAGATACGGAAGCGTGCCGTCTTTCC